>CAYUBJ010000005.1:0-51788 GCA_964443065.1 uncultured Rhodoluna sp. | reverse complement strand
TTTCCATGCTGCGCTCGGCAAAAACTCTAACTTTCCGAGAGTTGATTTCTTCAGTAAAAGACAGAGCAGTACTAGTAGCAAGGTTCTTATCTGTTCTGGAACTCTATCGACTGGGTGCGGTTAGCTTCGAGCAGCAGGAGTCACTCGGCCCACTTCTAATAACTTGGCGTGCAGAAGAATTTGATGAGAACGAACTAGCAGCATTAGGAGATAACTATGACTCTTGAAAATGAACAGACCACAGAAAACACTCCTGTGGAAGAACAACTCGATGATTCTTTGCATGGAGCAGTAGAGGCAATCCTTATGGTTGCTGAGATGCCGCTATCGCTAGTTCACATTGCTGCATCGCTAGACACCCCGGTGGATAAAGTTCGTGAAGCTGTTCATGCTGTGAAGGCGGACTTTGATGGCGGTAACGGCTCTAGGCCAAGAGGCTTTGAACTTCGTGAGGTAGGCGGCGGTTGGCGAGTCTTCGTCCGACAAGATTACGAGTGGGCGGTAAGAGAATTTATCGCTAATGAAAATCCCACAAAACTCTCCCAAGCTGCGCTTGAGACTCTTGCTGTAGTGGCCTATCGTCAGCCGATTGCTAGAGGTCAGATAGCTTCTATTCGTGGAGTAAACGTGGACACAGTGATCAGAACGCTGCTAAGCCGCGGCCTCATTACTGAACTTTTTACCGATAGCGAAACTGGCGCTATTAACTACGGAACAACCGAAACTTTCTTAGAAACACTCGGTATCAATACTCTTGATGATCTGCCACTGATCAGTCCTTACCTGCCTGGCATCAATGAGGACTTAGACGCCGAAAATTCAGCTGGGAGATAAGCAATTGTCCGCAAATGTCGAAGGTGTCCGCCTTCAAAAAGTATTGGCTAACGCCGGAGTAGCCTCTAGAAGGGCCAGCGAAGAACTGATTCTTGCTGGAGCTGTGAAGGTTAACGGAAAAGTAGTCAAAGAGCTTGGCACCAGAATAGATCCAGAAAATGACAAAGTCTCGGTCCGTGGAACACCAATACAGCTCGATGCAAGCCGGGTGTATCTGGCTCTCAATAAGCCGGTTGGAGTCATCTCTTCGATGGCAGATGAGTATGGTCGACCTGATTTGAGTCAGTTTGCGCTTCGTGACGATCGCGTATACAACGTTGGCAGGTTGGATGCTGACACCTCGGGTCTAATCATTTTGACCAATGATGGCGAGCTTGCCAATATGCTTGCTCACCCTAAGTTTGGAGTTACCAAGACCTACTTAGCCAAGGTAGAGGGGCAGGTTTCGGCGCAAGAAATTCACAAGCTACTCTCTGGAGTTGAACTTGAAGATGGTTTGATGCAAGCCGATAAAGCAGTCTTGGTGGACAGTAAGCTCACTGAATCTTTAGTCGAGATTGTTATTCACTCTGGAAAAAACCGTGTGGTCAGAAGAATGTTTGATGCGATTGGGCATCCTGTGAAGGAGCTGGTTAGACGACAGTTCGGACCGATTCAATTGGGACCGCTTAAGCCAGGGCAGACCAGATTACTTAGCAAAGTTGAAGTTGGTGCCCTACTTAAAGCTGCCCAAAGTTCCACAAAACCAAGGCCACCTGCAACAAAACGTGGACCAAAGCCGAGAGGACGAAGGAATTGGTAATTAGAGCAATCCGCGGAGCAATCCAGCTTGATTCGGATGAGCGTGAGCACCTGCTAAAGCTAACTGCAGAGTTGTTAGCCAAAATGATGCACGCCAATAACCTTCACACCGATCAGTTGGTGTCGATTCTCTTTACGGCGACTCCAGATATCACCAGTGAATTCCCAGCACTAGCTGCCAGAGAGCTAGGACTCGGTGATGTTCCGTTGATGTGCTTTGTTGAGATGAACGTTGTCGGGGCGATGCCTAGAGTTATTCGCGTCATGATAAATGCCGAAATGGATGTTCCAAGATCTGAAGTTCAACATGTCTATCTTCGCGGAGCGAGCGCACTAAGACTGGATATTGCTCAGTGACAGCTAGAACTCAAGGTCAGGTCCACATCATCGGTTCCGGTTTGCTCGGCACCAGTATTGGCCTAACCCTAACCAAGCTCGGTGTTGATACCTCACTGGAGGACATCTCATCGGCTTCAGCAAGACTCGCGATTGACTTTGGTGCAGGGCGAGAATTGAAACCTGAAGATTTGGTTTCTCTAGTAGTTGTGTGTGTTCCACCAGATGCAGCCGCTGCCAAAGTCGTTGAAGCATTGAACCGATTTCCATCAGCAACTGTGACAGACGTGGCAAGTGTTAAATCAAATGTTCTGGAACAGGTTAGAACTTCGGATGTGGAATCCTATCGCTATGTCGGTTCACACCCCATGGCCGGTCGGGAAAAAGGTGGAGCTCTCAACGGTAGGCCAGATCTTTTTGTTGGTAGACCTTGGGTAATAATCGTGGATGAGGCCACCGAGTCAGCTGCAGTGAGCAAAATCGAAGCGCTTGCTTTAGATCTCGGTGCAAGTCCAGTTCGAATGACAGCTGCTGAACACGATGATGCAGTTGCCTTGGTATCCCACGCACCGCAAATAGTGGCAAGCTTGATGGCTGGCAGACTGACCGAAGCCGAAGAGCTTGATTTATCGCTTGCCGGTCAAGGGCTAAAAGACACAACTAGGATTGCCGCAAGCGATCCAGCTTTGTGGTTGCAGATTCTTTCAGCAAATTCATCCCGAGTGGCTCCTATTCTCAAAAACTTCCAAGCCGATCTAGTCAGGGTAATCGCTGCCTTGGATGCGCCAGATTCAACTGGAGCTCTTGCGACCATAGCCGATGTGCTTTCCAGTGGTAATCAAGGAATATCTAGAATCCCAGGTAAGCACGGTGGCAGAAACACCGAATACTCAAGAATTATTGTGATGATTGATGACAAACCAGGCGAATTGGCAAGACTCTTAACCGAGATTGGTAAAGCCGGCATCAACTTAGAGGACTTAGCGCTCGATCATGCCAGCGGAGCCCTTGTCGGATTGGTTGAACTTTCAGTCATGCCCGAGAGCGAAGCCAGGCTGATTGAACTACTGACCAACAACCATTGGAAGTTGGCTGGCTAAATGCACATCGTGGCAATAGACGGTCCAGCGGGATCGGGTAAATCAAGTGTTAGTAAAGCCGCAGCTAAACTACTTGGTTTTGGCTACCTCGATACTGGAGCTGCCTATCGGGCACTGACCTGGGCAAACCAGAAAGGACTTCTGGATTGCAGCAAGCTAGATGCTAATCAGATAGCCGCTAAATTCGACTATTCAATCTCTACCAATCCCGATAATTTCTGGGTAAAAGTTGGTGAAGATCTAGTAACCGATGAAATTAGAGGCACGCAAGTTGGTCTTGAGGTAAGCAAAATCGCGCAACTACCCGAGGTCAGGAAGTTCATGCACCAACTTACTCATCGATTGGTAGCCAGCGCTGGGCAACCTGGGGTGATAGTCGAGGGTAGAGACATTACTACCGTGGTTTTTCCAGAGGCAAAAACGCGCATACTGTTGACAGCTTCCGAAGAAGTTAGACTTGCTAGGAGAGAAGCGGAGTTGCCTTCTGGGGTTTCTATTGCCAAGCAGGTATCTGATCGGGATAAGACGGATTCCAAAGTAGTGGATTTTCTTGCTCCGGCGTCCGGAGTTAGCCTGATTGACTCCACAAATTTGAACTTCGATGACACCGTTGCGGCGGTAGTTGAACTAGTAAAGAAAGATATGGGTTAGCTCATGGATGACCAAGAGTTTGAGTACGACTCTGCAGACCCAGCTTTTTCTAAACGGCTTGAGTCGCTTTCCAGTGAGGAAGAGGCCGCTAGAGCCAACGCACTGCGTGCGGGTTTGTCTGACTACGAACTAGATGAAGAAGACATTCGAATCCTTGAGGAACTCGGCGAGGCTGAGGGTGCTCCCGTATTGCTGCCGGCGTTGCCGGTCTTGGCAATTGTTGGAAGGCCGAATGTTGGTAAATCTGCGCTAGTCAATAGAATTCTTGGTCGACGAGAAGCGGTAGTTGAGGACAAGCCAGGTGTGACGCGGGACCGTGTTTCATATAAAGCCGAATGGAATGGTCGCCGATTCACTCTTGTCGATACCGGTGGTTGGGAACCTGACGCTAAAGGAATTGATAAATCAGTTGCCTTGCAAGCTGAGATTGCTGTCGAACTCGCCGATGCGGTTTTGTTCGTTGTCGATTCAACCGTAGGAGCGACCGCAACCGATGAGCGTGTTGTGAAAATGCTTCGTTCGAGTAAAAAGCCTGTGCTGTTGATTGCCAACAAAGTAGACGATGAGCGCCAGGAGGCAGAGTCTGCTGCCCTGTGGTCATTAGGATTGGGCCAACCCCATCCGGTATCAGCACTGCACGGTCGGGGTGTCGCCGATGTTTTGGATGAAGTAATGAAAGTGCTACCAGAAGTTTCTTCGGTAGCCAAACAAGAATTTGGCGGTCCGCGACGAGTGGCAATAATTGGAAGACCAAATGTTGGTAAGTCTTCCTTACTGAATAAAGCGGTTGGGGCAGAACGAGCCGTGGTAAACGAGTTGGCTGGAACCACTCGAGATCCAGTTGATGAGCAGGTTGAATTAGGCGGAAAAGTCTGGCGTTTTATTGACACCGCTGGAATTAGGCGTCGAGTGCATCTGACCCAAGGAGCTGATTTTTATGCTTCACTTCGAACTGCCGCTGCGCTTGAGCGCGCGGAAGTAGCAGTTGTTGTTTTCGATGTGACTCAGAAAATTAGTGAAGCAGATATAAGAATTGTTGATCTTGCATTGGAGTCAGGTAGGGCATTGGTGCTTGCTTTCAATAAGTGGGATGAATTGGACGAGGATCGCAGGGATTATCTAGAACGCGAGATTGAGCAGGATCTAGCTCACGTGTCATGGGCTCCTCGAGTGAACATTTCAGCAAAGACAGGTCGTCACCTCGAAAAACTAGTGCCAGCTTTAGAAGTGGCCTTGGCCTCCTGGGATACTCGAATTCCAACGGGCAAGTTGAACGCATTTGTCTCGGAATTGAGCATGGAGTTCCCACACCCAGTTAGAGGCGGAAAACAGCCGAGAATTCTCTTTGCCACTCAGGCAAGTACTAGGCCGCCTAAATTTGTTTTGTTCACCACCGGTTTTCTTGACCCTGGCTATCGGAGGTTCATTATTCGTAGGCTCCGTGAAACTTATGGTTTCGAGGGTACTCCGATAGAACTAGGTATGCGGGTTAGGGAAAAACGCAAGCGTTAAACTTACTTGAAACGGGCTATAGCGCAGCTTGGTAGCGCACTTGACTGGGGGTCAAGGGGTCGTGGGTTCAAATCCCGCTAGCCCGACCAAAAGAGAAAGGCGAGTATGGGACAGGAAAACCTGCAACTAAGTGACCGAGTGCTTACTTGGCCTAATGCGCTCAGTGCACTTCGGCTGTTGCTGGTCCCAGTGTTCCTCTGGCTAATTTTGATTGACCAGAACCTGCTCGCTTTTGCAGTTCTTGCCTTCTCCAGCTTTACCGACTGGTTAGACGGCTACCTAGCCAGAAAACTGAACCAGACCTCGCGACTTGGACAACTGCTCGACCCAGCTGCCGATCGACTTTTCATATTGGCGTCCCTAGTTGGGCTTGCCGCAACCGACCAGGTTCCATGGTGGCTGGTGGTCGTAATTGTGGCTAGAGATGTGATGCTGTTTTTCACGCTTCCTTTCCTTGCCCAAGTCGGCTACGGACCGCTGCCGGTGAACTACACAGGAAAGGCTGGAACTTTTGCCCTGCTCTATGCTTTCCCGCTGCTTCTGCTTCCAGCAGTGCTTCCAGAAAACTATGCAGTCTGGGTTTATCCAATAGCTTGGGCATTCGCTTTTTGGGGTATCTGGCTTTACTGGTGGACCGGGGGAGTCTATTTACTTCAGGTTCATAACATTCGGAAATTAGCCCGCCGAGATTCGGTTATTCTTTAACTCTGAAAAGGAGTGCAAGTGAACGAAACACCAGACCCAAGCAACATCGGTGGGGACGATGTCGAGTCCACTCGCACTTTCGCAGATGGGATCCTAAATCAGGAGGAAGACCAGCTCTCTCCCGAAGACCAAGCAGCCGTCGATGCCTTACCCGCTGGTAATGCCCTCTTGATTGTTCGTCGGGGGCCGAACAAGGGTGCTCGTTTTCTGCTAGACGCGGATCAGATTATTGTCGGCAGGCATCCCAATGCCGATGTGTTTCTAGACGACGTTACAGTCTCTCGCCGGCACGCAGAAATTACCCGTTCGGCATCAGGGTTCTCAATCAAGGATTTGGATTCACTTAATGGCACCCACTTCAAAGGTGAACTGGTTGAGCAGGCGTTGCTAGAAAATGGCAGCGAACTGCAGATAGGTAAGTATCACTTCACATTTTATGCATCGAGCAGGGGAGCATAATGTCTGCTAATGAAGCCGCGAACATTTTTCCAGTTAGAACCGGAAAACTTCACACTATCGGTAGAGTAATTGAGCTTCTTCGCTCAGAATTTCCAGACCTGTCGCCATCAAAAATAAGATTTTTAGAGGAGCAGGGCCTAGTAAATCCAATGCGTACCGAATCTGGTTATCGCAAGTATTCAGATCAGGACCTCGAGCGCGTAAAACTCATTCTTCAGCTTCAGCGTGACAAGTTTTTACCGCTGAGAGTTATAAAGACTTACTTAGATGATCTAGATGCCGGTAAACAACCGGCTCTTCCTGCTGACACAAGAAGACCAAGCGTAAATCGTAAATTCACTAAAGTTGAACTGATTGCGGAATCAGGCATTAACGAAACTTTGCTTGCAGAGGCACAATCTCATGGTCTGATTGGTAAAGATCAGTTCGAATACGGTGACATTGAAATTGCACGTGCGTTGATGAGCCTGCAGCGTTTTGGTATCTCGGCAAGACATTTGCGCGGCATTAAAACCGCTGTTGATCGTGACCTCGGTTTGATCCAGGGTGTCGTCAATTCGGTGAAGCGACAAAAAGACCCTGCTGCCAAGTCTCGCGCGGCTAGTTACGCTGCAGAGATTGAATCGCAGTTTGCTGTGATTCGTGCGGAACTAATCCGTGCTGTCATAGACAAGATTGACTAACTCGACACGCCGAAGAAGAATATTAACCGCACTAAGTCGTAGGTAGCGGCAAGAATTAACTAAAGGTTCAATCACTACTTGAATGTTGGAAGGGAGGCCAGATCATGAGTAATCAAGAACCAACAACCGAAACTGGCCGCATCGACCTAACTAAGGCTAGTGACTTTGCGTATTTGCAAGATGACCTATTCGCTGAGCCGCAACCTTGGCATGATCCAAATGTCGGCTACCGAGGTACTTTGGCAGCTGCTGCGGCCGGCATTACCTACCGTCAGCTTGATTATTGGGATCGAACCAACTTGGTGCAGCCAAGTGTTCGTGGCGCATCTGGTTCTGGAACTCAACGTCTGTATTCTTTCCGCGACATCCTGGTTCTAAAACTTGTTAAGCGATTTTTGGACACGGGAGTTTCACTGCAGCAGATCCGTATAGCAATTTTGCAGCTACGTAAAGCGGGTATCAGTGATCTAGCTAGAATCACGCTAATTTCTGACGGCGTAAAGGTATATCTTTGTGCTTCGGAAAAGGAAATCATCGACCTAATCGACCAGGGCCAAGGTGTCTTTGGAATTTCCGTGGGTAAAGTCTTTGGTGAAGTAGAGCAGACGCTGACTACTCTGGACCCAAGTCACATCGAAGAGATGGATGAACTGACTCTTCGCCGACTAAACAAGAAGGCCATCTAGTCTTCTTCGGTTTCCCCTCGAAGCGCTCTTAGCTGCTTTTCGGTCATTGTTTGTTTGATGACCTCATTGAATTTTTCTTGGTATTCAGCGGAAACCGGCGGGGTATCCACCATCTCAATTCTTTCAGCCTCAACGTTTACTCTGGTTGAAGCCTTCCTTCTTGATGGTTTAGCTTCGTCATTGGACTCTGGGGTGCGATGAGCATAGCGAGATCTTTGTCTAGCTCCTTTTCGAAGATCTCCACGCTTGGGATCAACTGTGTGGAATGACTCTTCAACCTGTTCCAAGAGTTGATCAAACAAGGCGGCAATTTTTGCAGCCGACTGGCCTGGCCAAGAATGAATTGAACGACCAGCTCCTTGAGCCTGAGTTATTGCGGATTTCTCTTCAATGACTAAATCCAGAATCATTCCGGAAAAGAGGTCTTCCATTTCGTTCATGCGGAACTGGTGTTCAGCTAAAGTCGGCCGCAACCGGTTTACTAGAATCCCGCAGAGGCTTACTTGGCGATTTACCTGCTTACGAATTTCGTTCAAAGCGTTTATGCCCTGCTGTATTCCAAGGACCGAATTAAAGCTCGGCTCGGTAACTAAAAGCACTCTGTCGCTGGCAACCCAAGCCATTCTGGTCAGGGCATTGATGCTTGGTGGCGTATCAATTAGCACTAAGTCGTAGTCGGCCTCAATCTTGGAAAGCGCCTCTTCTAGATGCCAAAGCTGCCTGAAACTGGGCTTTGCGATGTTTAGATTGGTAAGCCGTGACTGACCAAACAAGACATCTAGCTTGCCGGTCTGTCCCTTTGCCCAGCTAGCCGCTACAATTGCTTTCAACACAGAGTTGTGTCGGGGTTTCTTGAGCACTTCGGCCACTGAATGTTTAGAATCCCCAACTGCACCTAAACCAGTACTGGCATTGCATTGCGGATCGAGGTCAACTACTAAAGTTCGCAGGCCCTTGGCCATGGCGGCAGAGGCAAGACCTAGAGTTACCGTGGTCTTACCAACTCCACCTTTCAAGGCGCTAATACTTAATACCTGCACCTGTCTAGGCTACCTTTTGATTGAAGTGCAGTGCATCATTTGTTCGTTTCTAGGCACGCAAAGGGTTTGAATGTTCAAGAAAATCTTGGTCGCTAACCGAGGTGAAATCGCTATTCGAGCGTTTCGCGCTGCCTATGAGCTCGGGGCCAAGACCGTTGCTGTTTTTGCATACGAGGACAGGAATTCATCGCACCGACTCAAATCTGATGAGGCTTACCAAATTGGCGAGATTGGTCACCCAGTTCGCGCTTACCTGGATGTCTCGGAGATTATTCGTGTCGCCAAAGAATCAGGTGCCGATGCTATTTATCCAGGTTATGGTTTCCTATCTGAAAATCCAGATCTGGCAGAAGCTGCCAAGGCCAACGGCATAGTATTCATCGGGCCAGATTCACGAGTGCTCGAATTAGCAGGTAATAAGGTCAACGCGAAGGAAGCTGCCGTTGCCGCAAACGTTCCGGTGTTGAAATCCTCGCCACAATCTAACGACATTGCGCTTTTAGTTGCCGAGGCAGAGAAAATCGGCTTTCCGTTATTTGTGAAGGCGGTTGCTGGTGGTGGTGGCCGCGGTATGCGTCGAGTTAGTGAACCAACGTTATTAGAAGCCGCCCTGGGTGAAGCAATGCGTGAAGCCGAAAGCGCTTTTGGTGACTCTCGGGTTTTCTTAGAACAGGCGGTCATTAAGCCCAGGCACATTGAGGTTCAAATCCTCGCTGATGCGAACTCAAACGTAGTGCATCTTTTTGAGCGTGATTGCTCGGTTCAGCGAAGAAATCAGAAAGTGATTGAAATTGCACCAGCTCCAAACATCTCGGAAACTCTTCGAGCAGATTTATACCGCGATGCGGTTAATTTCGCCAAGCAGATCGGTTATGTCAATGCTGGCACCGTTGAGTTCCTAGTTGATACTGAAGGACCTAATAAGGGTAGGCATGTCTTTATTGAGATGAATCCCAGAATTCAGGTTGAGCACACCGTCACTGAAGAGATTACCGAAGTCGATCTTGTTCAGTCGCAGATGCGAATTGCAGCGGGAGAATCACTTGAAGATTTGGGTCTAAGCCAGGAGAGCATCGAGCGCCACGGTTTTGCTATTCAATGTCGCATAACAACCGAAGATCCAACAGCTGGATTTAGGCCAGACACCGGAAAGATTGCCACTTATCGTTCACCCGGTGGTGCCGGCATCAGGCTCGATGGTGGAACTGCAAGCACCGGAAGCGAAGTGAGTCCTCACTTTGACTCAATGCTGGTGAAACTTATCGCTAGGGGAAGGGATCTAAAAACTGCGGTTAGCCGGGCCCAGCGCGCTCTAGCTGAATTTAGAATCCGAGGAGTTGCGACAAACATCGCCTTCCTACAGGGTGTGCTCAGTGATGAGAGTTTTATCAGGGGAGAGGTAACCACATCATTTATTGATGAGCGACCTGAACTTCTAAACGCCTACCCTTCTCAAGATCGCGGCACCAAGATCTTGAACTGGTTGGCTGACGTCACGGTAAATCAGCCTTACGGTAACCGCGGAGATTTGGTTAGTCCAAGTGAGAAATTGCCCAAAATTGATCTAGGTCAGCCAGCACCGGCTGGTTCCAGAGATCGCCTTCTAGAACTTGGTCCTAAGCGATTTGCGCAGCAACTAAGGGATCAAAACGAAATTGCGATAACCGACACAACATTCCGCGATGCTCATCAGTCGTTGCTAGCTACGAGAGTGCGAAGCAGAGACCTTATCCAGGTGGCACCATATGAAGCCCGATTGCTGCCGACACTTCTCTCGGTTGAAGCTTGGGGTGGAGCGACATACGACGTAGCGCTTAGATTCTTGGGAGAGGATCCTTGGGAGAGACTCGATGCTCTGCGTAAGGCTATGCCGAATATCTGTCTGCAAATGCTGCTGCGCGGTAGAAACACAGTTGGGTACACTCCTTATCCGGAGAAGGTGACCAAGGCTTTTGTTTCGGAGGCTGCCCGAAGTGGTGTGGACATTTTTAGAATCTTTGATGCTCTAAATGATGTGAATCAAATGATTCCGGCCATCGATGCGGTACTTGAGACCGAAAGCACTCTGGCAGAAGTTGGCATCTGCTACACCGGTGACTTACTTAGCCCGAGCGAAGATCTCTACACTCTGGATTACTACCTAAAGTTAGCCGAGAAGATCGCCAACGCCGGTGCGCACATCTTTGCAATTAAGGATATGGCTGGCCTGTTACGGCCACAGGCTGCTGCCAAACTTGTAAAGGCGCTTAGAGAAAACTTTGATTTACCGGTCCACCTGCACACCCATGACACTGCGGGCGGACAGCTTGCTACTCTGATGGCTGCGATTGATGCTGGGGTTGACGCTGTAGATGTAGCTTCCGCTCCAATGGCTGGAACAACCAGTCAGCCTTCGGCATCAGCGTTGATAGCGGCATTAGAAAACACAGATCGGGACCCAGGCATTCCACTTAGTTCGATGACAGCGTTGGAGCCTTATTGGGAAGCGGTACGAAATGTTTATGCACCATTTGAATCTGGCTTACCGGGTCCAACTGGTCGAGTTTATAAGCACGAAATACCAGGCGGGCAGTTAAGTAATCTTCGTCAACAGGCCATCGCTTTAGGTTTGGGTAATCAGTTTGAACGTGTCGAAGACATGTATTCTGCCGCAAATCAAATTCTGGGAAGACCGCCCAAGGTGACACCATCGTCTAAGGTTGTTGGCGATCTCGCCCTACACCTGGTTGCAGTGAATGCAGACCCAGCCGACTTTGCTGCCAATCCTGAAAAATACGACATACCTGATTCGGTTGTTCGCTTCATGGCTGGAGAACTGGGAGATTTACCAGGCGGCTGGCCAGAGCCATTTAGGACTAAGGTGCTAGCCGGCAAGAACATCAAGTTCGGTGAAACCGAGGTGAGCCAAGCTGATTTGGCGCTGCTAGATTCGGAAGATCCAATCTCGAGGAGAAAAACGCTCAACCGGTTGCTTTTTGCTGGTCCAAATTCTGATTTTGAAAAATTCCGCGCTCAGTATTCAAACCTAGATCCGGTAGATACCCTCGATTACTTATACGGCTTGGAACCAGGGCGGGAGCATGTTGTCGACATTGCTAAGGGCGTGAAGCTCTATATCGGCCTTGAGGCAATCTCCAGCGCTGATACCAAAGGTTTCCGAACCGTGATGACTACCCTAAATGGCCAATTGAGGCCAATTTTGGTCAGGGACAGAAAAATAGCTGTCAATGTAGTTTCGGCTGAAAAGGCTAATCCACAAAATCCGGCTGAAGTGGCGGCTCCTTTTGCAGGGGTAGTGACTCTGCTAGTAACAGAGGGTACGTTGGTTGAGCCTGGGCAGCCGGTAGCGACTATTGAGGCCATGAAGATGGAAGCCACAATTACCGCTAATTTGGCTGGAAAAGTCGAAAGATTAGCCATTTCTAAGACCCAATCCGTTGAATCTGGGGACCTGATACTCATCGTCTCGGCAATCTAGCGAATAGACTTACCAGAGTAAAGTTTGAGTTGGCAATACAGCCACCCGAGAACACGAAGGATTTCAAGCGCGTGTCAGAAAAGTCAGAAAAGCGATTCTCCCGTCGTCGCGGAAATGATAAGCCAGACCAGTCCGATCTTTCAGAAGTGGTCTTGGATGCCGGAACTGTTGACCTTAGCCCAACAACTTCGTCAATCAAAATAGTCACTGAGTCAACCGCGATTGTTCCTAGCGGGGGAGCTGTCGAGACCGACGCACTAGCCAGTGCCCAAGTTGGCTACTCAAGACGTGACTCGCTGCGCGGAGACGTTTTTGAGCAACCCGAACCGGCCGCAATGTTGACTGCTGATCGGCTCATTGATGTCTCGGCAAAAAACAGACCAGCTCCTGAGTCTGGGTTTAGAAGATTCCTATATTTCCTGACTTTCAAGACAGTAAATCTTGGCGATTCAATGCGTGTTCGCGAACGTAAGGCAATCGATGCTCGCATTGGCGCAGTTTTGGAAGGTGGCGCGAAGTTTGTTCCAGTGCTCACCCGAAAAGGTGGTGTTGGTAAGACTACCGTCACCACTTTGCTTGGTATGGCGATGGCGCTGGTTCGTGAAGATCGAGTTATCGGAATTGATGCCAACCCTGACCGAGGAACCTTGGCTGAGCGAGTAAGCAAGTCAACGAGGTTTACCGTTCGTGACGTTGTCAACCGAGCTGCTGCAATTGATGGCTTCACGGACTTTGCCACGATGGTTTCAAGAGATGCCACCCGCTTGCACGTGTTGGCTTCAGACAGCGACCCAATGCTATCGGAAGCGTTCGACGAGGGTGACTACAACGTGGTTGCAGATATGGCCGCCAGATACTACTCGGTCATTTTGACCGACTGTGGAACGGGTATCGTCCACTCGGTAATGCGGCCAACCCTGCAACGTGCCAATGGTCTAGTAATTGTCTCTGGTGGTTCGGTCGATGAGGCCAGACTGGCATCTGAAACCTTGACTTGGCTTGAAGCGAATGGTTTTGGTGATCTTGTTAGACAGGCAGTTGTCGCCTTGAACACTGCAACTCAGGCAACCAACTTGGTCAAGTTGGATGAAATCGAAGCGCACTTTAAGTCCAGGGTACGCGCTGTGGTAAAGATTCCTTATGATCCTGCTCTTGCAGCTGGATCTGTAATCAAGTTTGATCAACTTCACAAGAACACTAAGGCCGCCGCAAGAGAACTTGCCGCACTTGTTGTTGAGGGCCTAGCAAAGTCAAACTAACCGATGGCCGTAAGACAGATACGCCTATACGGTGATCCAGTTCTGAAAACTGTCTGTGATCCGATAACTAATTTCAACGCAGCTATTTCAGGTTTGGTAGAAGATCTACTCGATACAACAAAAGTGCCAGGTCGTGCCGGAGTTGCCGCCAATCAAATCGGCATTTCACTTAGAGCTTTTAGCTACAACGCAGAGAATCAGGTTGGTTATCTGCTAAATCCATTCAATCTCGTCGTTTCTGGTGAACCAGAATTAGTTGATGAAGGTTGTTTATCTTTGCCGGGGTTGTGGCACAGCACCCTACGCTATCCGGAGGCATCGATAAGCGGATACCAACTAGATGGTAGCGAGGTTACCGTATCTGGAACAGGCGTGTTGGCTCAGGCATTACAACATGAACTGGACCACTTAGATGGTCTTGTCTACCTCGACCGGCTGAGTCCAGCCGAGCGCAAAACAGCTATGGCAACACTTCGCGAAACTGATTGGTTTATGCGTTAGATCTTGAAGTCACCGATGTTGTGGCAGGTTGACTTCGCGCTATCAGCATAAATGTCATCAATTAGGTATGAGTAATCATCAGTCACCACAGATCGCTTGATCTTTAGCGAGGGTGTCAGATGGCCGCTCTTTTCAGTCAAGTCGCTAGGCAAAACCGCAAATTTCCGGATTGATTCGGCTGTTGAGAAGTCCTTATTGACATTCTCAATTGCCTTGGATATCTCCCCGAGCACCAGTGGGTTCTGTCTGGCCTGGTCTAGAGTCATCTTGTCCTTGACTCCGTTGTTTTCTAACCAAAGCGGCAGCATCTCTTCATCGATTGAAACCAAAACCGAGACGAATGGCTTGGCATCGCCGACGACCACTGCTTGGCTGATAAGCGGGTTAGCTCTCAGTGGATCTTCTAGCTGAGCTGGGGCCACGTTCTTTCCGCCTGCAGTGATGATTAGTTCTTTCTTGCGGCCGGTGATGCTCAGGAAGCCATCCTCGTCAAGCGAACCGATGTCACCAGACTTGAACCATTCGCCTTCAAAAGTTGATTTTGTAGCATCTGGATTTTTCCAATAGCCCTTGAGGGTGTTCGATCCCTTCAACCAAATTTCACCATCGTCAGCAATTTTCACAGCGCAACCTGGCAAAGCAAAACCAACCTTGCCAATCTTTAGGTTGCCTGGCCGACCAATAGTTACCGGTGCAGTGGTTTCGGTTAGACCGTAACCTTCCAAAACAATTAGTCCGATTGCCCGATAGAAGTGACCAAGTCTGGTACCCAGTGGTCCACCACCACTGATGGCATACTTCACTCGTCCACCCATGGCGGCACGCAATTTCTTATAGACAAGTGCGTCAAAGACCTTGTGCTTCAAATTCAGGCCAAGGGAAGGGCCCTTCGGGCTGTCTAGAGCAGTTGACCAAGCAATTGCAGTTTCAGCAGCTGCGCGGAAGATTTTTCCTTTTCCACCCGATTCAGCGCGTTGCTCTGCCGAGTTATAAACTTTTTCGAACACGCGCGGCACGGCAAGCAAGAATGTTGGGTGGAAACTCTGCATCGCAGGCGCAACATTTTTCGCGTCAGGCTGGTGTCCGACCTGAACACCACCAGAAACACAGAGAACTGAAACGAATCTGGCGAAAACGTGGGCCATTGGAAGAAAGAGCAGTGTCGATCCACCAGGGCAAACTACTTCTGGAAGGACCGCTTCAGCGTTAGTGCAAAGGTCGACAAAACCGCGGTGCAAGAGTTCGCAACCTTTTGGTTTGCCTGTTGTTCCAGAGGTATAGATGATAGTTGCTAGCGAGTCTAAGTTTGCTGAGGTTCTTCTAGCTTCTAGTACTTCGTTTGTGATTTTTGAACCAGCGTCAACCAGATCACTTAGGTCAGAGCTTTCCATCAGCCAAGTCTTCTTCACCGCAGGAAGAGATTTCTTCACTGTTTGAAAGAGACTTTCCAGTTCTGCATTTTCAAATATGCAGGCAACTGCTCCAGAGTCACCGAGAATCCATTCGATCTGACTTGGAGCGGAGCTTTCATAAATAGGGACTGAGACTGCACCGGCAAACCAGAGGGCAAAATCGCATAGTGCCCACTCATAACGAGTGTGGCTCATGATTCCAACGCGTTGGCCAGGTTCAATACCGGCAGCAATAAATCCCTTGGCTAGGGCCTTTACCTCTTCTAAGTAGTCAGCTGCCGAGACATTTGTCCAAACATTCGGTTCAGTCTGTCTGGCCATGAGGGCTAAGTTTGGATCTTTGGCTACTCGATTAATGAGCAAATCTGTGATGTTAGTGTCTAGGGTCGATGTGACCATGGGGGGAACTTCAAAAACCTTCAAGATAACCTCCGGTAAGCACTGCAATGGACTTTTGATAACTCTACCTAGTCCAAGCCCCAATCCACAATTTCAGCCTTTCGCCACAGCCTAGGGCGGTAAAATGGCAAAGTTAGCCTTTTCAAGGACAGAAATCATGTATTCAGTAGGTATCGACATTGGTGGCACCAAAATTGCTGGTGTGCTCTTAGACGAGCATGACCAAGTTGTCGCATCTGCAAAATCGCCGACCCCGGCTCAGGACTCAGCGGCTATTTTTCAGACAGTTTTGGACATGATTCTCGAACTAACCAGCGACAAGTCGGTTTCTTCCATAGGCGTGGCGGCGGCCGGTTTCATAAATGCAGCCCGCTCTGAAGTGATTTATGCCCCAAACCTGAGCTGGCGCAATGAGCCGCTTAAGGAAAAGCTGGAGAGTTCGCTTGGGATTCCAGTTGTTATAGAAAACGATGCGAATGCAGCCGGTTGGGCCGAATATCGATTTGGCGCTGGTCGAGGTTCCAAAAATATGGTGATGCTTACCATCGGAACCGGTGTTGGCGGTGCCATCATCGCAGATGGGAAGTTATACCGAGGTGGATTCGGCATCGGAGCTGAGTTTGGACACATTTGCTATATCCAAGAAGGCCGTCCCTGCGGTTGCGGACAGCGTGGCTGCCTAGAGCAGTATGCCTCTGGAACAGCATTACTAAATAGCGCTAAGGAACTTGCCGGTAGTGGCAATCCTTTGGGAGCCAGACTGTTAGAAATAGCAGGTCGTCCCGAAGACCTTACTGGTCAAATGGTCTACCAGGCTATTCAAGAGTCTGATCAGGGAGCTCTTCAATTAGTTGAAGAACTTGCCACACACATCGGTAAAGCAATAGCTTCTATCGTTGCTCTGCTAGATCCTGAACTGGTTGTTATCGGCGGGGGCTTAAGCGTGCTTGGCGAACAGTTACTGGCACCGATTTACCGAAGTTATTTGGAAAATCTTCCAGCTACTGGTTACCGACCCGAACTTCGTCTGGTAGTTGCAGAACTTGTCAACGATGCAGGTTCCGTTGGAGCTGCAGATCTCGCTCGTGAGCTAACTGGCTCAAGATAAACTTTTCACCTAGGTAAAGAAAGGAGCATCGCAATGTGGTATTTCCTGCTGAAAAACATTTTTCTCGGCCCGCTACTAAAGGTGCTCTTTCGCCCATGGGTTAGAGGTGCTGAACGGATCCCGGCTGACGGGGCAGCAATCCTAGCCAGCAACCACCTATCTTTTTCTGACAGCATCTTTTTGCCACTGATGCTAAGGCGCCCGGTTGTCTTCCTTGCCAAAAGTGAATACTTCACTGGCAAGGGAATCAAAGGAACACTTAGCCGCTGGTTCTTTAAGGGAACTGGACAACTTCCTATTGACCGTAGCGGTGGAAAAGCATCGGAAGCTGCCCTGAACACTGGTTTGCAGGTGCTTAGCCATGGCCAACTACTTGGAATTTACCCTGAGGGAACAAGATCTCCGGATGGGAGATTATTCAGAGGTAGAACCGGTATCGCCCGAATGGTGCTCGAGGCAAAGGTCCCTGTTTTTCCCGTGGCCATGATTGATACCGAAAAAGTTCAGCCGATTGGTCGAAAACTTCCGAGAATCCGTCGCATCGGAGTAGTTGTTGGTGAGCCTTTGGATTTCTCACGTTTTGCCGGAATGGAAGGTGACCGACTCGTGTTACGTGCTGTTACGGACGAGATCATTTATGAGTTGATGAAACTAAGTGGGCAGGAATACATTGATGTTTATGCCTCGACGCTAAAAGAGAAGCGTCGCTAGAAGGCGAGAAGGTATTTTGGCAAACAACGAACCCTATTTAACGGCTGATCCAAAAGTTTTGGAGGGCTTGGACAATTACGCCTCGCTTCCTGCAGCCCAGCAACCAACCTGGCCAAACGAGGAAGTGCTAAAAAGTGTGAGAGCCACTTTGGCGAAGTATCCGCCACTGGTGTTCGCGGGGGAGGTGGACATCCTTAGGGAGCGCTTAGCTCAAGCTGCAGCGGGCAAAGCATTCCTTTTGCAAGGTGGCGACTGCGCTGAAACTTTTGTTGATGCCACAGCCGATCGTATTCGGGCAAGAATAAAGACTTTGCTTCAGATGGCAGTAGTGCTCACCTACGGAGCGTCCATGCCGGTTATCAAAATGGGGAGAATGGCCGGTCAGTTTGCAAAACCTCGATCCTCTGATTTTGAAACTCGCGAAGGATTAACTCTTCCCGCATATCGCGGTGACGCGGTAAACGGATACGATTTCACTTCAGATTCCAGAGCCGCGAATCCTAAGCGCTTACTCCAGGCATACAACACTTCAGCATCGACATTGAACCTGATTCGAGCTTTCACGATGGGTGGTTTTGCCGATTTACGATCAGTGCACGAATGGAACAAGGGTTTCATCGACAATCCGGCAAATTCGCGTTATGAAGTTATGGCAAGAGACATCGACAAAGCAATTAGATTTATGGCTGCTTGTGGTGCAGATTTCAGCGAGCTTAGAACCACTGAGTTTTATACCAGTCACGAGGGATTGCTCTTTGACTACGAAAGACCGCTCACCAGAATTGATTCCAGAACTGGAACACCATACGACACCAGTGGACACTTCATCTGGATAGGCGAGCGCACTCGACAACTAGACGGAGCTCACGTAGATTTCTTCTCCCGAGTTAGAAATCCGATTGGTGTTAAATTAGGACCAGAAACATCAACTTCTGACGTTCTCGGCTTGATTGAAAAGCTAGACCCAAACCGGGAGCCTGGTCGATTGACTTTCATCACTCGCATGGGTACTGGAAAGATTAGAGAAAAACTTCCAGCAATCGTTGAAGCCGTCAAGGCCACCGATGCTAAACCGCTATGGATAAGCGATCCGATGCATGGAAATGGCATAACTACCGCCAACGGCTATAAGTCGAGAAGATTCGATGATGTCTTGGATGAGGTTCGCGGGTTCTTCGAAGTTCACCGTTCGCTTGGAACATATCCGGGAGGTTTACACGTTGAACTAACCGGAGATGATGTTGCCGAATGCCTAGGTGGTTCTGAACACATCGATGAGAAGACGCTTGAGACTAGGTATGAAACTCTTTGTGACCCGAGGCTTAACCACTCGCAATCACTCGAGCTTGCTTTTCTAGTCGCTGAAGAACTTGCCGCACGCTAATCTAGCGTGACCGAATAATCACTGTCTGGCCAACTTTCAATGTGCTGCCCTGAGCTTCGGATGCACCGGTTACTCGCTTGATGCCATAATCCTTGGTCAACCACTTAGTATCTATAACAACTTTTAGCCCGAGGGATTCGAGTAGGGATTTAGCCGCCAATATTGTCTCGCCACGAACTTTAGGCATCTTGACAGTTTCAGCACCTTTGCTAACCACCAACTTTAGCGACGAACCTTGGCCTATCTCTGGTTCATCTGGCACCACGGAAATAACTAAACCTTTTGCAACGCTGCTCGAATACTGGTACTCAACTACTCTCACTTCGAGTCCAGCAGCTTCAAGCGCAGCTTTGGCTATAGCCTCTTGGAGACCAACCACCAAAGGGATAGCTCCTAGTGAAACCTTTACATCAACCGGTGATGTTACCGGAAGCTTTTTACCGTCACTTCCTGTGTAGGCATAGACAACTCCGATTGGGTATTCAGAATTAAACCATTGACCCACCGAGCCAAGGCTGAGCCTTGCCCCAACTAGCTGTGCGGTGGCAGTGGCCAGATCTTTACCAATGATGTTTGGTACGGCTACCAGTTCTTTACCCTTTGAGATTAGGAGAGTAATTCCTGAACCCCGAGCCACCAGCATTCCGGCACCGGGTTCAGTTCCAACAACAGTTCCCTCAGCAAAGCTGTCGCTAAACACCTCGGTGATAGTTATCTCGTCGGTTATTTCACTAAGAATTCCGGTTGCTTGAGATTGAGATTTATCGCTGACATTTGGCACTGCAATAAGAGCGCCTGGACCTAAGCCAAACCACCAACCCAGAGAGCTTCCCAAACTTAGAGCGAGGACGCTACCAATAAACCATTTGGTGATAGGACGTCTGCTGGTGTGTTTAGTAAATGGTTCTGTCTCAGGTTCTAGGTCACCTATTACTTCAGTGAAATTCGTATTTTCAGGAAGCTTGATAGTTTTTGAAATATCAGGCAAATCTGAGACCGTGTCTAACCAATCCAAAACCTGTTGAGCATTTTGGGGCCGGTTGGAAACTGCTGGCTGGGTGCACCAGATCATGAGCTCATCAAGTTTCTCGGAAACGTTTGGAAAAACCGACTTAGCCGAAGGAACTCTCTGCGAAGTGTGCATGAAGGCAACCTGCATTGCATCTTCACCACGGAACGGTTGTGAACCGGTGAGCATTTCGAAGAGCATGATGCCAAAACTGTAGATGTCACTTGCCGTTTCGGTTTTGCCACGTCGAATAACTTCTGGAGCAAGATAGGCAACGGTACCCACCAGGGAACCTGTATCAGTATCGTTTGATAGCTCTCTGGCAAGACCAAAGTCAGTAACTTTTATCCGCCCATCATCAGCCAGAATCACATTTTCAGGTTTCAAATCTCGATGCACAATTCCGCTGGAGTGCGCCTGAGCTAGTGCGGAGAGGATTGCTCTAGAAACTTGATGTATTTGCTCAGGTTCTAATCTTCCAAAATCGGTGAGCGCTTGTCTAAGAGTTATTCCTTGAACTAACTCAAGAACAATAAAGGCATTACCTTGGTCATCGCCCTGATCATAAATGTTAACCAAATTGGAGTGGCTTACCTTAGCCAGCATTCTAGCTTCGCGAAAAAACTTGTCTCTGAATTCTGGGTCTTCGGATAGATGCTGATGGATAACTTTGACTGCGACGGGACGATCTAGCTTTTGATCTCGGCCAAGGTAGACGGTAGCCATACCGCCACGAGCGATAACTTCGGTTAGCTGATACCTACCAGCTAAAAGTTTGCCCAAAAGATTACTCACCAATAGACCCTATCTGATGCAACCAAAGCCAAGCTGAAGGCTCCCAGAGCGCTGCGCCTTCAGCAAGCTCAGGGTATCCGGCAGCCTCAAGCACACCCTTAACTCCTAGTGTTTGCGAATCTGGAAATCTAGCAAGATCCTGAATAAGTTTTTCAGTTAGGAAGCGGTTTCCCAAATCCGGTAATAGACCGCTTCTTTGCATTTCGAGGCTTAGCGCTGCTACTATCGCAAAGTCGCTTAGGCCTATGGTTTTAGCCAGGTCCACAAGCTTTTCGGCAATTGCTCTTGAAGTTTCTGATAGTTGAACCAGATTTGGACAGTTAAGAGCATTGTGTGAAATAGGTATGACTATTTTTGATCCAGGGGGCACCACTGAGTTCCAGCCCAGATTATTTGCACTCAGTAAGGCTTGGGTGGTGACCCCGTGAAAAGCCGCAATCCGGTTTAGTTGGTCACCTGGTTTTACCTTGTGGTAGCCATGAATGAGACAATGCTCCGGCGCGCTCGGCGAAGACAGCCTTGCCTTCTTTGGTTGCGCTACTAAATTTAAGACTGTGCCAGGAAAAATCATGGCGGTTTCTGAAAGTTGGTTGATCTCCTGAAGATCCGAAACCGAAAGACCGTACTCGGCTGCAATCGAAATTAGGGTTTCACCAGGTTTCACGGTGTGACTGGTTGGTTTCGGTTTTTGAACGCTGACCGCTGGGGACCGAGGTATCTTTAGCCGCTGGCCCGGAAACAGCATGCTCTGTTCGGTCAATTGGTTTAGTGAGCAGAGCTCATCAAGGCTAACGCCATAACTAATAGCTATTTCAATAAGGTTCTGCCCTGATTGATAGACGTGAATGGGCCCATCCGAATCGCCAGACTGGCTAGGGGTAGGTCCGATGTTCATATTTCCTTAGGCAGATGGGGGATAAGAATATGGTGCCACGAAGGGGGATAAGTTAGACGGAAGTGGCTTGGGTGTGGCAATCTTAAGTTGTGACCGAACCATTGGATCAAGTTACTAGTTGGTTGAGCGTGGCTGAAGCCAGCAGTGCTCTTGGGCTTCCGCCGGGTAAAGTAAAGCGACTGATTGAGGAGCACCACCTTATTGGGGTAAAGCGTGCAGGTGAATTGAAAATACCGGCCGAAATAATCATCAATGGCGAACCACTGCACTCACTTCGAGGAACCATTTTGGTTTTATTGGATTCGGGATTCAGTTTGGAATCGGCAATCAATTGGCTTTACACAGTTGAAGAAACTTTGAAAAACACCCCGATGCAATCATTGATTGCTGGAAGAAAATCAGAAGTCCGAAGAATTGCCCAATCGCTAGCTCTCTAAGCGTCGCGATCAACCACTTTTCTTGCTAACACGATTAGCGCACCCTTACCGTATTCATCGAGGTTGGCATGCTCCAGGGTCGATAGAGCTCGGTCACCTAATTCAACAATCATTCGTTCGGTCTTGGCTAGGGCACCTGAATCAGAAATCAGTTTCTGCAGAAAATCAATCTGCTTGGCATCTAACTCTCGACTAGTAAGTAGCTCTTCGAAAGTAGTAATCATCGATGGGGATTTCTCGGCCAAAGATTCTTTGGTAAGGGCCACTAAAACGGTTCGCTTGCCTTCGCGAAGGTCATCGCCAGCTGGTTTACCAGTAATCGAGGGGTCTCCAAAAACTCCGAGAATGTCATCGCGTAACTGGAAGGCTATTCCAAGCGGGATGCCGAATTGGGTAAACAATCCAAGTTCAGCCTGATCAGCTCCAGCAAAGGCTGCACCAATTCGAAGCGGAGCCTCGATGCTGTATTTTGCAGTCTTATAGAGAATCACTTTTTCTGCCCGACCTACTGCTTCGGTTATTGTTCTTGTCGCCGCAGCATTTTCTTCAAGCACGTCAAGATACTGACCTGCCATTACTTCAACTCTCATCAAGCTGAATTCATCACGACAGGCAGCTTCGATGTTCTTATCGGTTGAACTTAAAAGTGCTTGGCCAAAAATCTCGCTGGACCAACCAAGCATCAGATCGCCAACTAAGACCGAACCGGCAATTCCAAAACGTTCTTTACTACCAGCCCAACTTTTTTCAGTGTGAAGAGTTTCAAAGCGCTTATGAATTGCTGGGGCACCGCGTCTCGTGTCGGATTGGTCTAGAAGGTCATCATGGACTAGAGCTGCTGCATGAAACATCTCCAAGGCGGCGGCGATACCTACGATGCCATCAAGTTCTAGGTCGGTTGGTTGGCGTCCTTTGAGGCAGCTTAGAAACGAGTAGTAGCAGAACAGCGCCCTAAAGCGTTTTCCGCCTTGCAGGAGACTGCGTGTGAATTCAACAACAGTCACTAAATCAGGGGAAATAGCCTCAAAATCCCTGCCTTGACGGTCGCAGAAACCATCGAGGTCCGCTTGAACTCTAGTTAGGAACTGATCTTTGGATAACACTGGAATAGCCTAACTTGACACAAAGCAATACCATTTAACCGGAGGTCAAATTGGGTCTAAGCGACAAAGAGAGACAAGTTCTAGAGGAGCTTGAGCGTCAGCTCAGCGGGGGAACTACCAAAGCCAAGCCAGAAAAATCTATGGATCGGCTGCAATATGCACGCCTTCTGGTCGTTGGAGCACTTTTGGGGGTATTTGGTCTTGGACTTCTTGTATTCTCCACTACCATCCAGGCTGTTTGGCTTGGGGTTTTAGCCTTCGTTCTAATGCTCACGGGGCTCTATTTTGTGAGCCAGAATTGGTCAACTAAGGCCCTTAAAGCCTCTAAAACTCAGCCTCAAGCTAAAGAAAAGCCCGAAAACTTCTTCCAAAAGCGTTGGGATGAAAGAAATAACCGGGATTAGTTAGCCCCGTTTTACAGCCCTGGATCTTGTCCAGGGCTCTTTTTTACCCTAAAAATCCTTAAAAATAGGCAATTTCTAAAATTTTCCTCCACTGACCAACCCCTTGCAATTATTGGCCAAGACACGCCAGAATGGTGTTTTGCCAACTTAATTTGACAAATAGTGGATGAAAGTGGTGTAATGTGGAGATAACTCTAAGGCACTCATACAGGAAAGGGGCAGCAGGTGTTTATCGGTACTAGCTATCCCAAACTTGACGAGAAATTTCGCCTGATTTTGCCAGCAAAGTTCAGAGATCGACTAGCCGGGGGAGTCGTTCTAACTAAAGGTCAAGAGCACTGTGTAGTGCTGATGCCAAAGGCCGAGTACTACTCGAGAGCAGAAGTGCTAACTGCTGGAGTGATTGTCGGAAGCCAAGAACACCGCAACCTAACTCGCCACTACTTCAGTAATGCTGATGAACAATCTCCAGATGGTCAAGGAAGAATCTTGATCGCACAGGGTCTGCGTGATTGGGCAGAACTAGGTAAAGACCTTGTTGTTGCTGGTGTTGGAAAACAAATTGAAATCTGGAACCCAGAAAAATTCGCAGCACTTATGGCTGCCGGAGCACAAGACTTTGCCAACTTCAACGAGGGGGAGGTGAAGCTCAACTAGTTGCTAATTGCTGGTCTCCAGCTATTTGTCTAGTGGCTATCTTCCCCGAAGCCACAAGGAAATGGATGGGGTTCAGCGATTAGGAACCAAGAGTAAAAGATGACAAACATCGCCGAGCTACACCAACCAGTCATGCTAGAACGCTGCATCGAGCTTCTCGGCGAGGTTCTCAACTCAGAAAACGCCGTCCTAGTGGATGGAACCCTTGGCCTCGCTGGACACAGCGAGGCTTTTCTCCAACGTTTTCCAAAACTAACGCTTGTTGGAATTGACCGTGATGCAAATGCGCTAAAGCTTGCCAAAGAAAGACTCGCACCTTTTTCAAATCGTATTCACCTGGTCCAAGCCGTCTACAGCGAAATTCCTGATGTGTTAGAAGATCTAGGAATCAATTTGGCGGATGCCATTTTGCTGGATCTTGGTGTCTCTTCGATGCAGCTTGATAAGACCGAACGTGGTTTTTCCTACTCACAAAATGCACCGCTTGATATGCGCATGGATAACAACTCCGGTATCACAGCCGCTGAGGTGCTAAATGAATACAGTGAAAAGGATCTAGCTCGAATCTTCAAGGAGTATGGCGAAGAGCGATTTGCTAAGCCGATTGCTAAGCGCATTGTTCAACTTAGAACTTCCGAACCTTTTATCAGCAGTAAGCAACTGACCGAAGTAATCGGCAAAATAGTTCCATTCATTCCAGGCAAGAGCTCAGGACATCCTGCCAAGAGAGTTTTTCAGGCACTTCGCATCGAAGTAAACAATGAGTTGGGCATCTTGGCAGAAACTATGCCAGCAGTCATTGATGCACTAAAAGTTGGCGGCAGAGTAGTGGTTCTTTCATACCAGTCGCTTGAAGATCG
Source organism: uncultured Rhodoluna sp. (assembly GCA_964443065.1). Taxonomy (GTDB): domain Bacteria; phylum Actinomycetota; class Actinomycetes; order Actinomycetales; family Microbacteriaceae; genus Rhodoluna. The sequence continues at coordinate 26,569 of CAYUBJ010000005.1, read as the reverse complement.
AATCGTAAAGCAGGCTCTTGTGGCTGCTTCAACATCGTCAGCTCCGGTTGACCTACCAGTGGAGCTTGCCGAGCACGCTCCCTTACTAAGACTTCTTGTTCGAGGCGCAGAGAAAGCCTCGGCAGAGGAAATCCAAAACAATCCACGTTCGGCTTCAGTGAGACTTCGCGCAGCCGAGAAAATTAGGGACGCAGCATGAGCATCAGCAGATCACTTCCACTCGCAAGACCACTCGCTCCGAGAAGACATCTGCGACCGGTTAGTTCAGCGCCTGCGGCTCCTAAGGTTGTGCGTGAGTCCAGATTCACTGTTGCCACCCAGGTAAGATTTCGCATTGGTCGAAAGATTCTTGTCGGGTTAGTGAGTGTTCTTTTCGCCAACCTAATGGTTAACATGGCATGCAATCAAGCGATCTACTCCATCTCGACTCTGAAAAGTCAGACCGCTGAACTTGCCACCAAAACTCAAATTCTGGAACAGCAGGTAGATTCTTTGCGCTCACCGCAGAACCTTGCCAACAGCGCAAGATCTCTGGGGATGATAGTTAATTCAAACTCAGTATTCCTAAAGGTTTCCACCGGAAAAGTCCTTGGGGCAGCTATTCCTGCATCGGTCTCAACCTCTGGTGCGGTTTCTTCGAACCTGATTGCCAACGCGGCCATGATCACCAAGAGCAATCCGACCAAATCTTCATCAACAAAATTGGATATTCCACAAAGTCACAAGGTTTCTCAGAGTGTCAAGACCACCAGTTCTGGCTACGGCGAAGTAGTTTTGCCTAGTAGCGGAATTCCCGCCTCACCTACGCACTGATTAATAGGCACGGTGTTCTGTGTATAACGATGAAACAGCTAAACGCCAAAGATGGCTGACTGCAATAGTTGTTTTCGTATTAGTTGCATTTTCTTTCAGACTTTTTTATTTTCAAGTTGTAAACGCTGAGGCGATAAATAAAGAGTCTGATGCCTCAATGTTGGTCAACAAAACAGTAAAGGCAGTGCGTGGAGAAATATTGGACTCCTCCGGCAACATCCTGGCCTCCACTGTAATTACCTGGGACGTGAATATCGATCCAGTAAACGTTGGCCCAGTGGTAGTTGAAATTGATGGACAAAAAGTTTCACTAACTAAAGAGCAAGCTGCTGAAAAGCTAGCAGAAATATTAAGAATTCCAGTCGATTCCATCTTGGAGAAGATGACTGGAGTTGGCAGGTATGCCAATCTAAAAAAGTCAGTCAGCGCTTCCACCTATAACACTCTTCGAGCTTTAGATATCCCTTGGCTCTATTTCGATGCAAAACAATCTCGTCATTACTCCTTCGGGGCAGTAGCAGGTAACCTAATCGGATTTGTTGGCTCAGATGGCTCAGCACTTGCTGGTTTGGAAAGAACCATGAATTCCTGTCTTGCAGGTACTGACGGTCGAGAAAGCTATGTTCAAGGTGCCGACCTAATTAAGATTCCTTCCTCGATTCGAACAATCGAACCGGTTAAAAACGGTGGCAACGTGGTGTTAACTATCGATGCGGATTTGCAGTATGCCGCCCAGCAGGAAATGGCAGCGACGGTTAGAAGACTGAATGCAGACTGGGCTAGCGCAATTGTTATTGAAGTGAAAACTGGGCGAATTTTGGCTGCTGCTGAAGCACCTTCGGTTGATCCAAACCGACCAGGCGCAGTCGCAGAACAAAACCGTCACTCCAGAATCTTTCAGACAGCTTTTGAGCCAGGTTCAATCCTGAAGCCAATTGCAGCCGCTACCGCCGTAGATGTTGGAAAAGCTACGCCTACCACTCAGGTGGTCGCTCCTGATCGACTGCGCATGCCTTGGGGCCAGTACATCAATGACTCTGAAAACCATGCGCCAGAAAAGCTAACTCTGACCGGTGTGCTGAAAAACTCCTCCAACACCGGCTTGGTTCAGATAGCTGGCAAGGTTGATTCGGCGACGCGTTACGACTACATGCGTAAGTTCGGAATGGGTGAAAAAACAGGCGTCAATTTCGAAGGTGAGTCCTCAGGAATTCTCACTGATTACAAGAGTTGGGACAAAATGACCGACAAGGTGGTTATGTTCGGTCAGGGTGTATCGCTTACCCCAATTCAAACCGCCATGATTTATCAAGCGATTGCTAACAAAGGAGTTCGGCTATCGCCAGTATTAGTCGAGGGTTGCCAAGAGAACAATAACCTGGTCAAAACCACAGTTCCGGCCCCAGTAAGAGTAATCAGCGAAGATACCGCAATACAAACAATGGACATGCTTGAAAAGGTCGTCGAGCTAGGTCCAATCGGTAAGACGGCGCGAATTTATGGTTATCGGGTGGGTGGAAAGACTGGAACTGCCCAGATTGCCGAAGGATCCGGTTATGGAAGACTTCACGCAGTATCTTTCGTAGGTTTTGCTCCAGTTGAAGATCCGCAGTTTGTAGTGGCAGTGACTGCATACAAGTCTCGTAAAATCAGCAACTCGCTTGGAGCTACACCAGGTTTTGTGGCGGTTATGAAGCAGGTTCTACGCACCTACAAGGTTCCACCATCAACCACTAAGTCAAAGAAGATTCCAACGGAGTGGAAGTAATGGAAGTAAAACAATCAATTCCACCAATTCTTCGACCGGATGCAGTTAAGCCGGTTAGTTTTTTGGAGCTTGCTTCGGTTTTTAATCTGGATTATGACGGCCCCAGCATCGATATAACTGGGATAAGCATGAATACTGCCGACTTACGTAAAGGTGATCTGTTTGTTGCGATGCCTGGTCAAAAAACCCATGGAGCTAATTTTGCAGCAAAAGCAATCGAATTAGGTGCGGTCGCGATCATTACCGATGCTGAAGGTTTACAAATAATTGGCGAGGTAAGTGTTCCGGTAGCACTCTTAGATAAGCCCCGCACACATCTGGGCGATTTGGCAGCGTTTGTTTACGGCAACACTCCAGGGAACCTACCAACACTTTTTGGCACCACGGGCACAAATGGAAAAACCTCAACAACCTATCTTCTGGAAGCTGTTCTTCGGCAACTAGGTAAAGTAACCGGGCTAACCTCAACTGCTGAGCGCCACATAGCCGGTGAAGTAATCGTCAGCCGACTTACAACTCCTGAATCCACTGAGATGCAAGCCTTGATAGCCAGAATGCGTGAGCGCGGAGTTACAGATGTTGCAGTTGAAGTTTCCGCTCAAGCTCTAACACAACTGCGTGTCGACGGGATGATTTTTGACGTGGCTGGTTTTACCAACCTGAGCCATGATCACCTCGATGATTACGCTGATTTTGAAGAGTATCTGCATGCTAAGGCAAGGCTCTTTTACAGTGACAAGTGCCGACAAGCTGTAGTTTGTCTAGACACAGAATATGGTGATCGCATTGTCAAGCTGGCTCAAGTGCCGGTAACAACTATCACTAGCGTCGCTGGGGTTCAAGCGGACTGGAAAGTTACTGTAACTGCTGAGCTTCCTGGTCGAACAGAATTTGAACTGGAAGGGCCTAACGGGCAAAAGTTACTAAGCAGTATTCCGCTGCTGGGTTCACACATGGCTCTCGATGCGGGCCTGGCCATTGTTATGGCGGTCGTTGCCGGTAACTCCTTCGAGGCTATTGCCAAAGCGATTGAACGAGGCATTGACGCCTATCTACCCGGTCGAACCGAACTTGTCTCTCCTTCGGGAGCACCAGCAGTTTATGTTGACTTTGGGCATTCTCCGGATGCATTCTTGAAGACTTTAGCGGCAGTGAGAAAAGTTACCACTGGAAAACTTCTCATGCTTTTCGGGGCCGATGGCGATAGGGATGCATCTAAAAGACCAGAGATGGCTCGCGTTGCTGCAGCTGGTTGCGATATTTTGGTTATCACCGATCACCATCCGCGCTTTGAAGATCCCGCGAGTATCCGCGCTACTTTAGTCAACGCGGCAAAAGAGTTTCGACCAGAACTAGAAATTCATGAGGTTTCCCCTCCCGAGGCGGCCATTAGATTAGCGGTTTCACTAGTGAAACCTGGTGACGCGATTTTATGGGCTGGGCCTGGTCATCAAGATTATCGAGACATCAGGGGAGTGCGCACACCATACTCTGCCAGAGCCGAAGCTAGAGCTGCTCTAAAGGAACAGGGTTACTGATGATTTCCCTTTCCGTTTCAGAAATTGCTGAGGTCATCGGAGCGAAGTTAGTAGGCGACGCCACGGTAACTGTCAGTGCTGAAGTTGAGACTGACTCGAGGCTATGTCGTAAAGGATCTTTGTTTGTTGCTAAACCAGGTGAGGTAACCGATGGGCACCTGTTTATTGGCAACGCAGTGGACAATGGTGCGGTTGCCGCAATTGTTGAACGAGTTACTGATACACAAGTAACTCAGCTGTTGGTTGAAAATGCGGTTGAGGCTCTTGGGCTCTTGGCCAAGCATGTTGTTGCCAAGGTTCGCAGTAAAGGCAACCTCAAGGTTGTTGCAGTAACTGGTTCTAATGGAAAAACCACCACCAAGAACATGCTTCGCGAGATCTTATCCAAATTTGGTGCAACTGTTGCGCCTCAGGAGTCATACAACAATAGCGTTGGTGCTCCTTATTCGATGCTGAAGATCAATTTTGATACTCGATATCTTGTGCTGGAGTATGGTGCTGATGGGTTAGGAAGCATCAGTTACTTAGTGGGGATTTGCAAACCAGATATCGCCATAGAGCTAAAGGTCGGACTAGCCCATGCCGGTGTTTTCGGTGGAATCGAAGTCACTGAAAAAATCAAGGCAGAGCTTGTGACTGATCTATCAAGTCAGGAGATTGCACTTCTAAACATTGATGACCCGAGAGTTGCCAAGATGGCGCAGAGCACCAACGCCAAGGTGGTTACCTTTGGCACCGGCGAAAGCGCTGACTATCGAGCCAGTGGAATCGGGCTAAATATCGGGGGGACACATTTTGAATTTAGCGCCCCGAACAATTTTCAGAAAAATGTAAAGCTGCAGATTTTGGGTGAACATCACGTTTATAACGCCCTGGCAAGTCTGAGCGTTGCTGGAATCTTGGGTCTAGATCTAGAGACCTCAGTTAGCGCAATCGAGGCCATGAAATTAGCTGAACGTTGGCGCATGCAACTCGGTGTTTCTGAAACCGGACTTACCGTCATCAATGACGCCTATAACGCCAGCCCTGACTCAACCAAATCTGCGCTAATAACTTTGGCCGAATTGGGAAGACAAAGCGGTAAGCGCACTGTCGCGGTGCTGGGTGAGATGGCTGAACTAGGGGAGTTTGCCAACGACGAGCATGACAAAATTGGGCGTTTAGTGGTTCGTTTGAACATTGATCAATTAGTTGTCGTTGGGCTTGGCGCGAAATTGATTCACATGGCCGCATCCCTAGAGGGCTCATGGGATGGCGAGTCTAAATATTTTGATGAAATCTCCGACGCTCTAGATTACCTGCGTGGGATGCTAAAGGGAGAAGAGATAGTCCTAGTCAAGTCTTCAAAGAGCGCAAACCTGCGTTATTTGGGCGATGACCTACTGGAGGTTACCGAATGAGAGCGCTGCTACTAGCTGGTTTCCTCGGTTTAGTTTTTGTCTTGATTCTTACCCCAACGCTGATCTGGTTATTCAAGAAAGTTGGGTGGGGCCAGGTAATTAGGGTGGATGGCCCAAACACCCACCTGACAAAACGCGGAACACCTAGCATGGGTGGCATCGCCATTGTGCTCAGTTCGATTGCTGGATATTTTCTCGGCAAAGCATATAACTCGGAAGCTCCAACTCTTTCGGCACTGTTGGTAATTTTCATGATGGTTGGATTGGGCATAGTCGGATTCCTTGATGACTTCTTGAAAGTTAGAAAACAGAACAGTGCAGGGCTACCAGGAATTTTCAAAGTACTCGGTCAGTTAGTGGTAGCTGTCGTTTTTGCATTGCTGGCGATCTCGAACACTGATTCGAATGGACTCACACCAGCGTCAACCGAAGTTTCAATATTCCGTGACACCGGTTTTGATTTGATGGCACTTGCACCTGATTCCTGGGGGCAAATTGGAATCTGGATTGGAACAGCAGTCTTTCTGTTTTGGATTTTCCTTTTGGTAACCAGCGCTTCTAATGGAGTTAATCTGACTGATGGACTGGACGGTTTGGCTACCGGCGCACTCATCATGTCTTTTGGTGCCTTTGCTGTAATTGGCTTCTGGAAATTTAATCAGGCCTGCGATCTAACCAACATCGCCCCGAACTGTTACCAGACTAGAGATCCGTTGGATCTCGCTGTCGTCGCAGCTAGCATCGTCGGTGCATTGATTGGCTTCCTGTGGTTCAACACCAGTCCTGCGCAGATTTTTATGGGGGACAGCGGGTCGTTAGGTTTGGGAGGCGCTCTGGCCGCTCTAGCCGTGCTTTCTAGAACAGAAATCCTATTGCTTTTGGTTGGTGGTCTCTACGCAATTGAAGCTGGATCGGTGATTTTGCAACGTGGAGTCTACAAAATAACTAAATGGACCACTGGTCGCCCTAGGCGCATTATCCTAATGAGCCCATTGCATCACCACTTTGAAGAAAAAGGCTGGAACGAAGTGACCGTTGTTGTTCGTTTCTGGATTATCTGTGGACTGCTAGTACTAGCTGGCATCGGTTTGTTCTATGTTGAGTGGATTTACGGTTCGGTGGCATGAGTGGGTTAGATGAGCTAACGAGCTGGCACTCCGACTGGTCTAAAACCAGGGTGTTGGTTTATGGGCTCGGAGTCACCGGCTTTTCAGTTGCCGATACGCTAGCGGAACTTAAGGCCCAAGTGCTGGTTGTAACTGAGAAGGCAGACCCGGAGCGGATTGACATCCTTCAGGTGCTAGGGGTCGCTACAAAGATTGAATCTGATCAAGCCGAGCAGATTAGAACAATGCAGGAGTTTTCTCCCGATGTTGTAATCACCTCGCCCGGAGTCCAACCAACTAATAAATTCATCCGCGCCGTCCAAGAATCGGGTATTGCGCTGTGGACTGATGTTGATTTAGCTTGGCGCGTGAGAGATAAGCACGGCTTTAACTCTCAGTGGCTTTGTATAACCGGGACCAACGGTAAAACCACGGTAACTCAAATGGTTGAAGCTATGGTTCTGGCGGCAGGAATTAGAGCTAGAGCTTGTGGCAACATCGGGCTACCAATCTTGGATGCTGTTCGCGATCCGGAGGCGTTTCAAGTTTTAGTTGTTGAGTTAAGTAGTTTCCAGTTGCACTACGTCAATCACATAGAACCCTTAGTGAGTGCTGTATTAAACATCGCTGACGACCATCTTGATTGGCATGGCACATTCGACGAATATGCAAAGGCTAAGGGAAAGATCTTCAACAACACCTCGGTCTGCTGTCTTTATAACGTTGAAGATAAACTCACTCATGAACTTATGGCTAGTTCGCTAAATACTGATTCGGCTCAGGCGGTTGGATTTACAAAGTTCACTCCTGCACCAAACGAGGTTGGCTGGGTAGAGGACATTTTGGCTGACCGAGCATTCGTCGAGGCCGCCGACACCGCCGAGGAACTAGCCAACTTGGCCGATCTAAAACGCATTCCTGTAGTAAGCCCTCATCTTCTGGCCAACATCGCAGCTGCAGCTGCTATCGCTAGGGCTGCGGGTATTCAACCACACGAAATATCCCTTGCCTTAGAGACATTCAAACTTGACTCACATCGTATCGAGCTAGTTGTTGAAAAGGATGGGGTGCGCTGGATTGATGATTCGAAAGCTACCAATCCTCATGCAGCCGCTGCCGCCTTGTCTAGTTTTGATTCGGTGATTTGGATTGTTGGCGGTCTACTTAAAGGTGTAGACATCACGGAGCTAGTTGAAAAATATTCAAAAGCCATAAAGGTAGCGATTGTTATCGGCATTGATAGGAGCCCAGTTGTTTCCGCGCTAGCTAAATATGCACCAGCTACCAAAGTTTTTGAGATAGAAGCACCTAAGCACGAGGTAATGGATCGCGCAGTGAAGATTGCAAAAGAACATGCTCTTCCAGGTGATGTTGTCCTTCTTGCTCCTGCAGCTGCATCGATGGATCAGTTCATTGATTACGCCGATCGGGGAGAAGCATTTAGTCGTTCAGTTTTAGAGGAAGTGAAGTAATTGGCTACAAGTAGTTCAAACCAGAGGGGAAAGTCAAACCGGCTAAGTCTCAGAGAAAGGCTTAGCTCGTTTAGTGAAGGCTATTTTCAGAATCAAACTAAGGACTTCAAGTTCCTAGTTTCGCTGATCCTGTTTATGGTCGCTTTTGGTTTAGTCATGGTTTTATCAGCATCGAATGTCGATTCGATTATTAATTCAGGAAATCCTTTTGGTGCTTTCACCTCACAGTTGATGTGGGCAGTGCTGGGACTTGCGGCCATGTTCTTTATATCTACCCGATCGGCAGATCAGATTGAGCGATACGGCTTGATCTTGTTTCTAGGCAGCATTGTCGGACAAGTCTTAGCACTTATTCCTGGACTCGGTGTTTCCTCTGGAGGTAACACCAACTGGATTGGCTTTGGACCTTTTATCGTCCAACCATCTGAATTCATGAAACTTGGTCTAATCATTTTTATTGCAACTTTCTTGAGTAAACGAGTTGACATGCTCTGGGATTGGCGAAGCGCTGGCTTACCAGCGATGATCGCGGGCTTTGGCGCTGCCGGAATAGTGTTTGTCCTGGGTAGAGACCTAGGTACGGCAGCGGTGATGCTCTGTATCGTTTTGTCGCTCGTTTTCCTAGCGGGTTTACCGACACTTCATCTGATGCGATTTGTTATTGCCACCATCGTGGTTTTCATTATCGGAGCTTTAGCTAGCCCTTCTCGTATCGCCAGAATCCTAACTTTTTTCAGCCAAGGATCAGCAGTTGATGACGGTTCTGACTGGCAGGTAAGGCATGGTATCTGGGCGCTTGCCTCCGGTGGGATTACCGGTACCGGCTTGGGTCAATCAAAACTCAACTGGGGCTGGATACCAGAGATTGAGAATGACTTCATATTTGCATCGATTGGTGAAGAGTGGGGCTTTATTGGTGCGCTGGTAGTTTTGGCACTGTTTTTCATAATGTTCCAACGTCTGCGCAGAATGGCTAACACTCACGATAACCCGTTCGCAACTTTTGTAGTCTGGGGGGTCATGCTCTGGGTCACCATACAGGCACTAATAAACATCGGCGTTGTCCTACACATCATTCCAACTCTCGGTGTTCCATTACCGCTGATTTCAAAAGGTGGTTCCTCGCTGATTGCAATCTTGATGGCTTTTGGAGTCGTATTATCTTTTGAAAGACAGAAAGCCCTGCTACCGGTCAGAAGAAGGCGATGACAAATTACCTTTTAGCTGGAGGTGGCACAGCCGGTCACGTTAACCCGCTTCTAGCATTAGCCGATGAGATCAAGAAGCGGAGCGCTTCGAACAAAGTTTTTGCGCTGGGAACTGCTGAAGGTTTAGAAGCAAGACTCGTCCCACAGCGTGGTTATGAGCTTATTACTGTGCCTAGACTGCCAATGCCGCGAAAACTAAACGGTTACTTGTTCAAGTTTCCGAGTTTGTTTATCAAGAGCGTAAAACAGGTTGAAGAATACATCGCGAAATACAAAATTGACGTTGTCGTAGGATTCGGTGGTTACGCTAGCGCCCCGGCCTACCGAGCAGCAAAGAAAATGGGAATTCCTTATGTGATTCATGAGGCAAATGCCCTTCCCGGCTACGCTAACCGCGTTGGAGCAAGAAATGCCGCTGCCGTTGCAGTCAGTTTTCAATCGACCAAATTGCCAAAAGCCACCTATCTTGGGATGCCAATTAGGCAAGAAATCGCTGGCTTGGATCGGGCCAAGAATAGAGCAGCAGCAGCGAAGTTTTTCAACCTAGATCCAACTAAAACAACTCTGCTGGTAACCGGAGGTTCGCTTGGGGCTAGGCGAATAAACCAGACCATTGAGCTATCGCGTCCGATCTTGGCATCAGCTGGTATTCAGGTGCTTCACATTGTTGGCGATAGGGCAGGGCTCGAGGCTCTTTCCGAAGGCAACTATCACAGAATCACTTATTGTGACCGGATGGATCTTGCTCTGGCTGCTGCCGATTTTGCTGTCGCTAGATCAGGTGCGGCAACCGTCTCGGAGTTTGCCGCAGTTGGGCTACCCGCGGTATTTGTTCCATATCCTGTCGGTAACGGCGAGCAGCGCTTCAACGCAACGGACTTGGTTGATACTGGAGCAGCATTACTTGTCGAAGACTCAAACTTTGACCAAAGCTACGTCGAAGAGATACTTATTCCGCTGGTTCTTGACTCGACTAGGGTCAAACAGATGTCTTCGAGAGCATACGAATTGGGTATTCGGGACGGTGCTTCGCGATTACTTGATCTGGTAAATGGTGTGTTGAAGGTTTAACTCCTTTTGCCATCAACCTAGTCTTTAAACAAATCAATCAAGGAACTCATGACCATCAAGCCAGATCTAAGCCAGCCGATTCCGGCGAATCTCGGAAAAGTGCATTTCATCGGTATCGGTGGATCCGGTATGAGCGGTATTGCCAGGATGCTTATAAAAGCCGGCCATGCAATCACCGGCAGTGATGTCAGGGAATCAGCGAACATCATTGAGTTGAGAAAGCTCGGCGCAGTAATTGCAATTGGGCACGATGAGAAAAATCTCGGCGACTGTGACACGGTTGTAGTCACCAGTGCTCTCTGGCCGACTAATCCTGAGTATGTTTTAGCCCAGAAAAAAGGTTTGCCAATTCTCCATAGATCACAGGCGCTTAAGTATCTGACCACCGGTAAGAAGTTAATTTCGGTTGCTGGTGCGCACGGCAAGACCACGAGCACGGGAATGATTATCACCGCTTTGACCGAGCTCGGCGAGGACCCGAGCTTTGTAAACGGTGGAGTAATTGCGGCCTATGGTTCATCCTCGGCTAGTGGCTCTTCAGATTTATTTGTCATTGAAGCTGATGAATCTGATGGCTCATTTCTTTACTACGACACAGCAGTGGCGCTAATCACAAACGTTGACCCTGATCATCTGGATCATTACGGATCGTTAGAAAACTTTGAGGCAGAATTTGCTCGCTTTGCTAACGGCGCTACTGACTTCGTTGTGATAAGTTCTGATGACCCGGGTGCCGTTCGAGTCACAAAACTGGTGACCAATAATCGAGTAATTAGATTCGGTTTTGCTGAAGACGCGGAAGTGAGAATTATTGCCGTTGATGCAACCGGCCCAAGGGTTAGTTTCACCCTGTCATTTGGCGGAAGTGAATATTCCGCTGAGCTAACTATTCCTGGTAAGCACAACGCAGTAAACGCAGCTGGTGCTTTTGCTGTGTTAGTTGGTTTAGGTTTTCCAGCGGCGAAGTCGCTTGAAGCGATTGCTAAATTTGCAGGAACTGAAAGAAGGTTTGAACTTCACGGAGTAAGGCGCGGGGTAAGCGTTTACGATGATTTTGCCCACCACCCGACCGAAGTAAGTGCGGCACTGAGTGCAGCGCGCGCGGTAGTTGGCCAAGGAAGACTTATTACTGTTTTTCAACCTCACCTTTACTCACGAACCAGACTATTCGCGAAAGAATTCGCTGAAGCATTAGCCGCTAGTGATGAAGTAGTCGTGTTAGACATCTATGCCGCTCGGGAAGATCCCGAGCCGGGGGTAACCGGCGCTCTAATAGCCGATGCCTTCAAAGACCAAAAGCGGATGCATTATGTGCCTGGTTGGGATGATGTTCCAGAGGAAGTAGCCAGAATTGCTCAATCGGGTGATTTTGTTATAACGATGGGTTGCGGAGATGTTTATCGCCAGGTGCCAGGGATCTTGAAGGCTTTAGAAAACTAATGCAGCCTCCTCAAAATCGCTATAGCCGGGCAAGACAGGTTCAAGCCAAACCGGCTAAAGTGAAGCGTCAAGCGAAAGCGCCTAAGCTACCAATTCGACAGCGTATCGAAGCCAGTAAAGAGGCCAAGCGATTTACAAAACAATCTAGTTTCAAAAAGTATTTTTTGAGATCGATGACCGCCGCTGTTGCGCTACTTCTGGTTTTAGTGCTCGCCACAATGTTTACTCCGCTTATGGCGGTTGAGAAAATTTCTGTCTCCGGAAACCAAAAGGTATCTACCAAGCAGATACTTGCCAAGCTGAAGCATCGTTTGGGATCACCTTTGCCGATGATTAGTGAAGCAGATGTGGCAAAAGATCTGGAGAAGTTTAGGGTTATCGAGAGCATCTCGCTGGTTAGTCAGCCCCCAAATAAACTTGAGGTTAGGGTCACTGAACGCACGGCTATTTCAATAGTTATCCGGGGTAGTGCCAGATATCTTTATGACCCAGCTGGAGTAAATCTTGGGCCAGCTAATGGCAATGAATTACTTCCAGTAATCCTGGTCAATGATGATCCGAAAACATCTGAAAACTACCGTCAGGCCATCGACGTTGTTTTAGCCCTACCTGCCCAGTTGCTAAAGCGGGTGGCTTATGTTCAGGCTAAATCTCGTGACAATGTCACCATGCAGCTCAGGGGAGCGGCGACACAAACAATCATTTGGGGTGACTCAAGTAATTCAATACTCAAGTCAAGAGTCCTAAAGGCTCTGCTCTTGAAGACTCCACCCTCGATCAGAGCCACCTTTGACGTTTCGGCCCCGTTGACCCCGAGCGTAATTAGGTAAACAGCCAATTAAGACACGCCCACAAATAAACGGCATAAAACCACTTTTACCCTTTAGTTTCTAGGCGCTAGAGCATTTACTGAGCTTTCTTAACCTTCAAGTTGAAGTTTAAGGTTTGGTAAATGGCGTAACACGGAGGGCTATATGTCAGAACCATTAGTTAATAACTTCTTAGCTGTCATCAAGGTTGTTGGTGTCGGTGGCGCTGGAGGTAATGCGGTCAACCAGATGATCGAGAAGCGTTTGCGTGGAGTCGAATTCATCGCAATTAATACCGATGGTCAAGATCTTCTGAAGTCAGAAGCCCACGTGAAATTAGAAATAGGCTCTGACTCGACTAGAAGTCTCGGTGCTGGAGCTGACCCTGAAGTTGGTCGTCGCGCTGCCGAGGAACACGAAGATGAAATTGCCGAAGTTCTTCGTGGCGCAGACATGGTCTTCGTCGCAGCTGGTGAAGGTGGCGGAACAGGAACCGGTGCTGCACCAATCGTGGCAAGAATTGCAAAGCAGTCAGGTGCGCTTACGGTTGGTGTGGTTACTCGACCATTCGAATTTGAAGGACGTCGTCGCGCAGAAAATGCTCAAGCGGGTATCGATGCACTGCGTCAAGAAGTTGACACGCTTATAGTTGTCCCTAACCAAAAGTTAGTTGAACTAAATGATCAAGAGCTTAGCCTCGTTGATGCTTTTGGAATGGCCGATGACATTCTTCGTGCCGGTGTCCAGGGCATCTCTGACTTGATTACCGAACCCGGTCTAATCAACTTGGACTTCGCAGACGTCAAGTCGGTAATGCAGGGTGCTGGAACTGCTCTGATGGGAATTGGAACTGCAAAGGGGGAGGACCGTGCTGTTCGTGCCGCTGAGCAAGCAATAAACCACCCACTTCTTGAAAGCAGCATCGATAACGCTAGAGGAGTCCTAATCCACTACGCAGCTGCATCAAACATGAAGCTTGCAGAAGTTAATGAAGCTGGACGATTGATTCAGGAAGTTGTTCACCAGTCGGCAAACATCATCTTCGGAACCTCGGTTGATAACACCCTCGGTGATGAAATGCGCATTACAGTAATTGCTGCTGGTTTTGATGAGGCAACTCCTAGAACAACTTCACGTGCAACATTTGTTCCTGTTGCCGCAGCTGAACCAGTTGCCGTAGTTGAAGAGCCCGTGCTGCAGGCGGCAACTTCAACCAACTGGTTTGGTGGTAACACCGGTGCTATTCCAACCGTTACTGAAGCAGTTGAAATTCCAGAACCGGTAGAAGTGGCAGAACCTACTCCAATTGCTCAAGAGCGCAGAGATACTGGTTTCTTTGGTCGTCGACGTGAATCAAAGAACTTTGACGACGGATTCGACCTACCGGACTTCTTGAAGCAACCGGATTAATGTCGACGCTGGCCGATCGACTTAGCGATGTTAAGACTCGGGTAGCATCCGCAGCACAAAAGCATAATCGTTCTGCCGATGAGATAACCCTGATTGTTGTCAGCAAGAACCATCCAGCTCAACTCGTGGTGGATTTACTAAATCTCGGGCAACTCGACTTTGGTGAAAACAAGGACCAGGAGGCTGCGCCTAAGGCTATCCAGGTAGCCGAGCTAGCTCCAGATAAGCATGCCAACTGGCATTTTGTGGGTCAGTTGCAAAGCAATAAGGTTCGATCAGTTATCGGGTATGCAACTTCGATTCACTCCTTGGATAGGCCTTCGCTTCTTACCGAATTGAACAAACAGTTGGCTAAGCAAGAGGCTAAGCGACTTTCGGTATTTATCGAACTCAATCTAACCGCAGATGAAAATCGAGGTGGAGTCAGCCCGGATGGCTTAGAAGAATTTGCCGCAAAGGTCCTAAACAGCCCACATTTGGATCTGCTGGGAGTTATGGGGGTAGCCAGTCTAGACGGGTCGCCAGAAGCCGATTTTGAGCGTATTGCGAAGGCTAGCCAGCGACTCCAGCAGCTAAACCCGCAAGCTAAGTTCATATCTGCTGGTATGTCAGCTGATTTTGAGCTAGCAATTGGCTATGGTGCGACACACATACGAGTTGGTACCGCGATTACCGGTAAGCGCGAATAACCTTAATTTATTGAAGGTTTTCGCAAAATCTAAGGAGATTCCATGTCTGGAGCGATTGACTGGCTGAAAGAGCTTTTTGGCCTTTCAGGAAAAGGACCAAAGCCGGCTGCACAACCTAAGGCCTCATCCTCGGGCCGTACCGAACGTGTGAAGGTTCAACGCCCATCCAGATCCAACCAAGGTGTTCACCGTATTGAAACCGTCACAATGACTTCATACAATGACGCTCTTCAAATTGCCGATATTCTTCGCGAGAACATTACCGCGGTGGTAAATGTGAAGCAGCTTTCCAGCACCGACCGTGCGAGACTGATTGATTTTATGATGGGGTTGAAGGCGGGTCTTTTGGCGCAGTCGCAAAGAGTGGCTGAGGATGTTTACCTCTTGGCACCAGAAAACGTTGAAGTAGAACCTGGTGCAGAAGATGACGAAGATGATGTTGACGACGGCGACCGTCTAATCATCAGACCCTAGGTAGTTCGATTGGGTGCAATCTCAACAGTCATTGGCTGGGCCATTGATGTATTTCGCTTAGTCCTAATCATCCGCGTCTTGATTGAGTGGATTAGAGCGCTAAACCCTAGTTTCCAGCCAAAGGGAATAGTCCTCGTTCTAGCTGAGGTCTGTTACATGCTTACCGACTGGGTAGTGAAGCCGCTATCGAAGCTGATCAAGCCAATTAGGGTTGGTGGCGGCTATGTGGATATCTCAATTCTGGTGTTATTCCTAGCACTTGGGCTTCTAAGGGCGTTCTTTTAGTCAGTTCTGTGAGGGGTATCGTTTTTGCGATAACCTTTAAGCCGAATAAGCACATTAGTTTATATAAAGCCAAGTAATGAGGAGCCAACAATGCCTTTAACTCCAGAAGATGTAGTTAATAAGCGTTTTCAGCCAACCAAATTCCGTGAAGGTTACGACCAGGATGAAGTTGATGATTTTCTAGATGAAATCGTCATCGAGATGCGAAGGCTTACTCAAGAAAATGATGATCTTCGTCAGCGGCTGTTAGCAGCCGATGGAAGAATTGCCGAACTGCAAAGAAACGGTGGAACACTTCAGTCGCTAAACCAAGCAGAGGCTTCTATCCCTGAGTCGATGACACCAAACACTGCCTTCCCAGAAGCCGCACCAGACATCAGCGTCTTTGAGTCAAACAATACAAACAACCTCTTGCAATTGGCTAGAAAGCTTCACGAGGAACACGTCAAGGATGGTCTGCAAAAGCGTGATGCTTTGATTGCTGAAGGCCACGCTACCGCGGCAAGAATAGTGCGCGAGGCCGAGGCTCAGCATAAGGCTGACATGCAGCGCCTAGAGCAGGAGAAAGCGCTGGTCGAGAACGATGTTCAGCGTCTTATCACTTTTGAGAAGGAATACCGCGCCAAGTTAAAGTCATACATCGAAGGCCAGCTAAGCGACCTAGACGCTACTGCATCTTCAGGTAAGCCTTCCACTGCTCCAACTCAGATAACTAACAGCACCTTCCAAATCTGATCTCGTTGAAGCCTCAAACAAACTTCAATCGGTCAGCTGTCATTCTGACACTAGGTATCTCAAGTGCAGTGGTCCTACTAGATCAGGTAACCAAGTTACTAGCTCTTGAATTCTTGAGCCCCTATCGACCGGTACCAGTAATCTTTGAGCTTTTGCAGTTCCATCTGGTGTTTAACGACCGTGCTGCTTTTTCTCTCGGCGGTTCTACGACATGGTTTTTCACATTGACCTCGACGCTGGCAACTTTAGCGCTACTATTTTTCGTTCCTCGGTTTAAAGCCAAGAGTTGGAAGATTCTCGGTGCAGTTGCTCTGGGTGGGGTAGTCGGTAATCTAATTGACCGGTTAACAAAACAACCTGGCTTTCCAAATGGACACGTGGTTGATTTCATTCAGATTCCGTTTAATTTTCCAATCTTCAATATTGCGGACATGGCCATCACGATTTCGGCGACGTTGATTGCAATCAAATTCATTCGCGGTGAGAGTGTCGGTGGAAAATGACGGAGCAGCGAATGATTCAAGTGCCAGACGGTTTGGCAGGCTCCCGAGCCGATGCTGGAATTGCAAAACTACTTGGTTTGAGTAGGGCATATGTCGCAGACATGATCGAGGCGGGTTTAGTTCTTCAAAACGATAAAGAACTAGCCAAATCAGATCCGCTAATTGCCGAGGCTTGGCTTCAGGTTACTTTGCCTAAACCCAAAGCGGCGTTGGAATTGGTGGCCGAAATGGTTCCGGACCTCAAGGTCATCTACCAGGATGAAGATATCGTGGTGGTTGATAAGCCACAGGGAGTAGCCGCTCACCCTTCGGTGGGCTGGGATGGCCCGACTGTGGGTGGGGCCCTGTTAGCCCTGGGCATAGAAATGTCTACCAGCGGGGTAGCTGAACGACAAGGAATTGTTAGTCGACTTGATGTTGGGACCAGCGGGTTGATGGTGCTGACTAAAACCGAAATTGCCTACAGCAGAATGAAACAGGCCTTCAGGGATAGGGCGGTTGACAAGACCTATCACGCCCTTGTTCAGGGTCATCCAGATCCAAGTTCTGGAACTATCGACGCACCAATAGCAAGGCATCCAAAACATGAGTATAAATTCACTGTTGCAAATGACGGGAAGCCGTCGATCACCCACTACAAAACGCTAGAGGCATTTAGGGCAGCATCACTACTTGAGGTCGAATTAGAAACGGGTCGCACCCACCAGATTCGTGTTCACTTCTCTGCCTTCAAGCATCCTTTGGTCGGGGATAAGCTTTATGGCTGTGACCCAAAATTGGCCCATCGTTTGCACTTGGAAAGACAGTGGCTTCATGCTTTGAGGCTAGGTTTTATTCATCCGACCAGTGGGGAGTATGTAAGTTTTGAGAGCCAGTACCCGCCTGATTTATCGCGTGCACTAGAGATACTCCGAGCAGAGTAGATTAGCGGAGTGGCGAGCGTATTTGACAGAGCGGGCAAGTAGGCTATTGCCCCGAAGCAGAATATCCATGAAGAGCAAGAAAAATGACAAGTAACAGTGATAATTTCGTGCACTTGCACGTTCATACTGATTACTCAATGCTCGATGGCGCGGCAAAAGTAACTGAGCTACTTGATAAGGCAGTCGAGTTGAAGATGCCGGCAATAGCAATCACCGATCATGGAAACAACTTCGGTGCATTCGATTTCTGGGAACAGGCCACCAAACGAAACATAAAACCAATTATTGGTATCGAGGCGTATCTAGCTCCCGGATCTAGATTTGAGAAAAGTAAAACTTACTGGGCAGACGGTGGAGACGATGACATCTCCAAGGGGGCCTATACACACCTAACGATGCTTTCGACTGACAACCAAAGCATGTTTAACCTGTTCAAACTATCGTCCTATGCATGGCTTGAAGGGTATTACTTCCAGCCCAGAATGGATCGTGAACTTTTGGCGAAGTATGCCAAAGGAATAATCGGTACCAGCGGTTGTGCTGGTGGCGAGGTTCAGACCAGATTACGACTCGGCCAATACGACAAAGCTAGAGAAACCGCTGCTGAGTTCAGGGACATTTTTGGCAAGGAAAACTATTTCATCGAGATTATGGATCACGGCGCATCGGTGGAAAAGCGAACTTTCAGCGAGCTGATTCGATTATCAAAAGATTTGGGCATCCCGCTACTAGCCACAAACGACCTTCACTACACCTCACCCGGCCACGCCGACGCTCAGGAGGCACTACTTTGCATCCAGACCGGCACGAAGCTAACTGATGAACGCCGATTCAAATTTGATGGTTCGGGTTACTACCTCAAGAGCGCAAAGGCGATGCGTGAACTGTTTAGCGAATTCCCTGAAGCTTGCGATAACACCCTGCTTGTTGCCGAGCGAGCGGACATAAAGTTCGAAAAAAGAAATCTCATGCCGAAATTTGATGTCCCAGCAGGGCACACTGAGGCAAGTTGGTTTGAAGCAGAAGTGAAACGCGGCATGATTGAGCGTTTCGGCGAAAACATTTCTGAGGAATATCAGGTCAGAGTAAATTACGAAGTTGAAGTCATCCGAAACATGAACTTCTCGGGATACTTCCTCGTAGTGGCTGACTTTATCGCCTGGGCTAGGGCCCAGGGGATCCGAGTGGGGCCTGGTCGTGGTTCTGCTGCCGGATCTCTGGTCGCCTACGCCTTAGGCATAACTGCACTTGATCCAATCAAATACGGCCTATTGTTTGAAAGATTCCTAAATCCTGCCCGCGTCAGCTTGCCTGATATCGATGTCGACTTTGATGACCGCAGAAGGTCAGAGGTCATTCGGTATGTGACGCAAAAATATGGTGATGATCGGGTAGCACAAATTATCACCTACGGAACTATCAAGGCAAAGCAGAGCCTGAAGGATGCCGCCCGTGTTCTCGGCATGGATTACTCGGTGGGCGAGCGCCTTACTAAAGCAATGCCGAGGATGGTTCTTGGAAAAGATATGACCCTTACCGAGATGGTTGTTGATCCTAATGCTAGAACTGTGGTCGATATCACCGAAGATCTCGAAGAAGAATTTGATGAAGATCAAGTTGAATTTGAACCTGTAACTGTAGACACACCGAAAGATTCAAATTCGAGATACCGTGAGGCTGCTGAGTTTAGGAAGATTCTGGAGGAAGATCCTGACGCAAGAAGAGCATTTGAACTTGCTCGCGGCTTAGAGGGGCTAAAGCGTCAGACCAGCGTTCACGCTGCTGGAGTAATTATGTCGTCCGAGCCGATTCTTGATGTTATTCCGGTTATTCGCAGGGAAGATGATGGAGCCATAATCACGGCATTTGCGCAACACCCCTGTGAAGAGCTTGGTCTAGTGAAGATGGACTTCCTCGGGCTGAGAAATCTAACTGTTCTAGACAAGTCGATTGAAAATGCTAAGGCGAACAGAAACATCGATGTTGTGCTGGAAGAACTTGATCTAGATGGTGACCCACTTACCTACGAGATGATTTCTAGGGGCGATACCTTAGGTGTATTCCAGTTGGATAGCGGTCAAATGCGATCCTTGTTGCGAATCCTTAAGCCTTCAAAGTTTGAGCATATTTCCGCAGCGATTGCGCTTTATCGTCCAGGTCCGATGGGAATGGGTTCGCACACCTCGTATGCCTACCGTAAAAACGGCCAAGAGCAGAACATTCCGGTTCACCCAGAACTTGAGCAAGCACTTGCTGAGATTCTTGATCCAACTTACGGCCTAATTGTCTATCAAGAGCAGGTAATGGCTGTTGCGCAGAAAATCGCTAACTTCTCGCTGGCCAAAGCCGATGAGCTCAGACGTGCGATGGGTAAGAAGAAAAAAGAAGAACTAGACGCCCAACTAATGGCCTTCACTGAGGGAATGAAGTCGAACGGTTTTTCAGATGTGGCCATCAAAAAACTTTGGGACACTCTTTTGCCTTTTGCGGACTACGCCTTCAATAAAGCCCATAGCGCTGCTTACGGTGTGCTCTCGTATTGGACCGCATACATGAAAGCCAACTTCCCACAGGAGTACATGGCTGCGCTATTGACCTCGGTGCGTAACTCGAGAGACAAACTCGGTGTGTATTTGAGCGAGGCTAGACGAGCAGGCATCAGAGTGCTGTCACCAGATGTAAATGACTCAATTGCAGACTTCCAGGCGGTAGGTAAAGACATTCGATTTGGCCTTGAAGCAATTAGGAATGTTGGCTTGGGAGTAGTTGAAGATATCATTCAGGCTCGCAAAGAGCACGGACGTTTTGTCTCTTTCCAAGACTTTTTAGCCAAAGTCCCAGCTTCGGTATGCAGCCGCAAAGTTATCGAATCCCTGATCAAGGCGGGGGCTTTTGACAGTTTCGGGGTTACCCGCAGGGCTTTGTTTGAAGTGCATGAGGATTTCATCGAGTATGAGCTAAAGCAAAAGAAATCTAAATCTTCTGGTGAAATGGACCTATTTGGCGATTTCGAAGAGGAGCAAAACGCAATAAAGATATCGAATCTTGCTGAGTGGCCTCAGAGGCAACTCTTGACTTTGGAACGAGAGATGCTCGGTTTGTATTTGAGCGATCATCCATTGCGCGGGGCAGAGGATAGACTGCGCCAAGCTGCCAGTGAGACCATCGGAAATTTCAACATGAGAACCAACTTCTCCGAAAATGAATCTGTAACGCTTAGCGGTCTGATCACCGCAGTTGAGGTAAAAACAGCTCGCAGCTCTGGAAATGTTTACGCCAATGTCACTCTCGAGGATCTTGAATCCGAAACAACCATGATGATTTTCAGTCGTGTTTATCAAGAGCATGCAGAAATCTTGAAAGTCGATTCTATTGTGGCCATCAAAGGAAAGATGAGGACCAGAGATGATGGCTGGACGCTTAATGTAAACGAAGTCTATGCTCTGGAAAAAGAGAATTCGATATTCAGCGGTCCACTGAAGCTAGTGATCCCAGAGCATCTTTCGACAAGGTCGAACATAGAACAGTTGGCAAGAATTCTTGGAAAGTATCCTGGTCAAACGGAAACTATTTTGCTATTGCGTTCTGGAGAAAAGACCAGCGAATATCGATTGAAGCAAAAGGTTTTCGTTGGCGAGGCTTTAGTTTCAGAAATCAAACAGCATTTTGGTACCGGTGTGCTTGATCTAAACAAAGCAAACAGTTCAGTCGAAGCGCTTGCCGGGGATGACGTAACCCCGTTGATGGTAGAGCAAGCTAGCGAACTCTTCGGGCAGTAATCCTTTTTCAACATCGACAACAAAAACAGCGTTTGCTTCAACTTCGTGATACTCGCGTACGCGACAAATTAGAACAGCATTGACTGCGTTAAAAACCGGAAGATTGTGTGTTGGCTCTTTGAACCAGTCGTCATCGAGAAAACGTTTAGTGTGATCCGCTGCCATCTTCTTGGCAAGTGCAACTGAATTTTCATTCAACATCGAAATTGCCACATACTCTGCATCTTTCAGAGCTGTCCAGCTGCTTGCACCCCTAGCGACGTTAAAAGTTACTAAAGCCGGGTTAGAGCCAAGGGAGGTAACACTGGTAGCTGTGAAGCCAACCGGCTTGCCAGCTTGATCGTTCAGCGTAATTAGGCAAACACCTGAAGCGTGGCGTCTGAAAGCCATTTTCAGGGCTTCTGTTTGATCGAAAATCTCTTCCAAATTGCACCTTTTCTCTAACCAAGTAAGGCTAACTTATCGGCTCGCCCGACTTGTCGGAGGGGAGGGCTAAATTAGTGATTTCTCCCCAAAAATATGTAACGGAAAGGTTAAATCTTTTGTTGAAGGTTAAGGTTTTTGGGGCGACTTCGGCTCTAAATCAGGCAACACGCCGACAAAGGCTGAAATTTTGTAACAAGACGTTAAAACCACAAGATATAGGGACGGAAAACTTAAATATCCCCACATCTTGTGTGTATAGTTGAGTTCTCATGACCCCAAAAATGGCCCAAAACGCCCTTAAATCAAGGAGGAAGCATGCATTGCCCGTTCTGCCGTCATGCCGATTCCAGGGTCATCGACTCCAGAACCTCTGAAGACGGATCATCGATTCGTCGCCGGAGGGAATGCCCCGAATGCGGCTCAAGGTTCTCTACAAGTGAGACCGCGAGCATTTCAGTGGTAAAACGAGGCGGAACTACTGAACCTTTCAGCCGAGACAAGATTGTCAACGGTGTTCGAAAGGCCTGTCAGGGTAGACCGGTTACCGAAGCTGATCTGGCCATGTTGGCACAGACAGTCGAGGAAACCATTAGAGCGACTGGAGTAGCTCAGGTGGAGGCCAAAGAAGTTGGTTTGGCCATCCTAGAACCGCTTAGAAAGCTCGATGAGGTAGCTTTCATGAGATTTGCCAGTGTTTACCAGGAATGGGAGACATTGGAGGACTTCGAGGCAGCAATTTCGCTTCTGAAGTTAGAACGAGAAAACCAAGCTTCGCCATCGGCATAAGTCGATTGCGATAAAAACCAAAAAGTTAACAAGAGGAAAAAGAGAAAGGCAACAAATGACCGACACATCGGCATACACCGACGCCGGTGCGGCTAGTCAGGGACGTAAGGGTCTCAAGATTGAGCGCATCTACACAACTGAGGGAGTACACCCTTACGACCAGGTCACCTGGGAACACCGTGATGTGGTCCAGACAAACTGGAAAACTGGCGAGACCATCTTCGAACAGCGCGGAGTTGAGTTCCCAGAGTTCTGGAGTCTGAACGCATCCACCATCGTTACCACAAAGTATTTCCGTGGTGCTTTGGGAACTCCAGCTCGTGAATTCAGTTTGCGACAACTGATTGATCGTGTCGTAAAGACTTACACTCAGGGTGGTCGCGACAACGGTTACTTTGCAACTGAAGAGGATGCAACAGTATTTGAGCACGAACTGACCTTCATGCTGCTAAACCAGGTCTTCTCATTCAACTCACCAGTATGGTTCAACGTTGGAACTTCGAGTCCTCAGCAGGTATCTGCTTGCTTTATTTTGTCGGTGGACGACTCGATGGAGTCAATCTTGAACTGGTACCGCGAAGAGGGAATGATCTTCAAGGGTGGTTCAGGAGCTGGTCTAAACCTTTCCAGAATCCGTTCCTCAAAGGAACTACTTCGTTCTTCTGGTGGCTCGGCATCTGGCCCTGTCTCCTTCATGCGCGGAGCTGACGCATCTGCTGGAACCATCAAGTCCGGTGGCGCAACCCGTCGTGCCGCCAAGATGGTAGTGCTCGACGTAGATCACCCAGACATCGAAGAATTCGTTGAGACCAAGGCTCGTGAGGAAGACAAGATTCGTGTCCTACGCGATGCCGGTTACGATATGGAGCTTGGTGGAAAAGACATCAACTCTGTCCAGTACCAGAACGCAAACAACTCAGTTCGTGTAAACGAGGAGTTCATGCGCGCTGTTGAGCACGGCACCAAGTTTGGTCTTCGTGCTCGCACCAACGGCGAAGTCATCGAAGAAGTCGAGGCTCTAGAGCTTTGGGACAAGATTGCTCAGGCCGCTTGGGCCTGTGCTGACCCTGGCATCCAGTATGACGACATCATCAACGACTGGCACACCACCCCTGAGTCAGGTCGAATCACTGCATCTAACCCATGCTCTGAGTACATGCACCTAGACAACTCATCATGTAACCTAGCCAGCTTGAACCTGCTGAAGTTCCTAAATCCAGACGGTTCTTTCGATGCAGAGAAGTTCACCAAGGCATCTGAGTTGATTATCACCGCGATGGACATCTCGATTTGCTTCGCTGACTTCCCAACCGAAAAGATTGGTGAAACCACCCGTGCATTTAGACAACTAGGTATTGGTTACGCGAACCTTGGCGCTTTGCTGATGGCAATCGGTCTACCTTATGACTCAACCGAAGGTCAGGCATTGGCTGCAGCAATCACCTCGTTGATGACCGCTGCTTCATACCGCAGATCAGCTGAACTAGCCGGTGTTGTTGGAACCTACGAGGGTTACCCACAAAACAAGGCAGGTCACGACCGCATCATGCGCAAGCACGAGGCTGCCAACGCAACTCTTCGTGCTGTGACTGAAGTTGACCGCGCAGTTCTTGATGCAGCTACCCGTCAGTGGGCACTGAACACTGAAATCGGTTCACGTAACGGCTGGAGGAACGCTCAGGCTTCGCTATTGGCTCCGACGGGAACCATCGGCTTCATGATGGACTGTGACACCACAGGTATCGAGCCTGACTTCTCGTTGGTCAAGTACAAGAAGCTATCAACTGGTGGTTCAATGCAGATTGTTAACCAAACAATCCCATTTGCCCTACACCGCCTTGGTTACTCTCAAGAGACCATCGAAGCAATCGTGGACTACATTGGCGCTAACGGCCACGTAGTAGACGCTCCGGGCCTAAAGCAGGAGCACTACGCGATCTTCGACACCGCAGTTGGTATTCGTGCGATTGAGCCAATGGGGCACGTTCGAATGATGGCAGCAGTTCAGCCATTCCTTTCTGGAGCTATTTCCAAGACTGTGAACATGCCAGAAACTGCAACCGTAGAAGAAGTCAAGGAGATCTACTTCCAGGGCTGGAAGATGGGCCTCAAGGCGTTGGCGATCTACCGCGACAACTGTAAGGTTGGACAGCCGCTAAGCGATGCAAAGGCTAAGACTGAGTCAAAGCCTGCTCCTGCTGCAGCTTCGAACCTCTCACACCCAGTCCGTAAGCGTCTACCTAAGTCACGTCCTTCGTCAACCACCTCATTCACAGTTGGTGGCGCAGAAGGTTACATGACCGCAGGCACTTATCCAGACGGTGTCTTGGGCGAGGTTTTCCTAAAGCTCGGTAAGCAAGGTTCAACTCTTGCCGGTGTGATGGATGCCTTCTCGATCGCAGTGTCCATCGGTTTGCAGTATGGCGTTCCGCTAGAGACATACGTGCAGAAGTTCACAAATGTGTCCTTCGAGCCTGCTGGTCTAACCGATGACCAAGATATCCGCATGGCTAAATCTTTGATGGACTACATCTTCCGTCGTCTAGCAATTGATTACCTACCGGTTGAGACTCGCCAGGCTTTGGGAATCAGCACCGCTTCAGAGCGTGCTGCAGCCCTAGACGCTTCGGGTAACTACCCACAGACCGCTCCAGTTGCGAGTGTGCCTGAGGTAGTCGAGCCTGTAGTTGTCGAGAAGCCAGCGGTAATTGAGCTTCAGGTTGAAGAAGTAAAGACCGAGCAGCGCCAGGTCCACTCTTCAGCTGAGCTCTTCGAGATGCTTCAGGGAACTGAATCAGATGCTCCACTTTGCTTCAACTGTGGAATCAAGATGCGACCATCAGGTTCATGCCACGTCTGTGAAGGCTGTGGATCAACCAGCGGTTGCAGCTAAATAAAACAAAAGAACTTGGGTCGGCTTCGGTTAGAGGCCGACCCTTTTCTTAAAGTGAAGGTAACCTAGTCTCGTGCTCTATCCCATAATCTTTCGGCTTGTTCTGAGTCGGCTTGATCCTGAGTTTGCTCATCATGCGGGCATGTTTGCCATTCGAATGGCTTCAAGCTTAAGGCTGACAAAGCTGCTCCCTAAACGATTAACCAAAAAGGTTGAGGTGATGGGGCTTAGCTTCGATGGACCTTTTGGTCTGGCTGCTGGTTTTGATAAAAACGCTATTGCAGTTAAAGCTTTGGGGGAGCTGGGGTTTTCTCACGTCGAGATTGGAACTGTAACAGCTATCGCCCAACCGGGAAATCCAAAACCAAGGTTGTTTCGGTTGAAAGCTGATCGAGCCCTGATTAACCGAATGGGTTTCAACAACGATGGGGCCGAAGTAGTGGCCAAGAGATTAGAAAAGTTGCGAAACTCTAAAGCCAAACTCCCGGTTATTGGGGTGAATATAGGCAAGAGCAAAGTTGTTGAGTTAGAGGATGCTGTTGAGGATTATCGGACCAGTGCCCGTCTGCTCGCTCCATACGCTGATTATGTTGCCGTTAATGTTTCTTCACCTAACACACCTGGTCTAAGGGCACTGCAGGAGACTAAAGCACTAAAACCCATTCTCGAGGCAGTTCTTGAAGAGGCTAAAGGAAAGCCGGTGCTTGTCAAGATAGCGCCAGATCTTTTAGACGAAGACATCTTGGATGTTTGTCGCTTGGCAGTAAAACTAAAACTTGCTGGAGTGATTGCTACTAACACAACAATCAGCAGAGACGGGCTAGTTACCGATAAAACCAAGGTCGCCCAGATGGGTGCTGGTGGTCTTTCTGGCGCACCGTTGAATGAACGTTCCTTGGATGTGCTACGCCTTATTCGGAGTGAGGTTGGCAAAAGCCTTGCCATCATTTCTGTTGGCGGCATTGAAACTAAAGAACAGGTTGACCAAAGGCTTAGCGCCGGAGCAGACCTAGTTCAGGGCTATACCGGTTTTGTTTATTT
>CAYUBJ010000004.1:3568-61880 GCA_964443065.1 uncultured Rhodoluna sp. | reverse complement strand
TTGAATCTATCTGTAAGGGCCTTAGTTACAACATTCGCAACGATGTTTTTGATTGCGGGAGTGCCCAGAATCTCCTTGGTTTGACCTTCGAACTGGGGTTCTGGAAGACGAACCGTCACAATTGCGGTTAGCCCAGTCAACACGTCATCTTTTTCAATCTTCTCGGATCCAAGCTTGAACTTTCTGGCGTTGGCTTCTGCCTGTGTCCTAAATACTTTGAGAAGTGCTTGCTCAAAGCCTTGTAGATGAGTTCCGCCTTTAGGGGTCGCAATAATGTTGACGAAACTTTTTACCACCGTGTCATACTCGGTACCCCAGCGCACGACCACATCGACTTCGCACTTGCGTTCTACTTCCTTGGACTCCATGTTGCCTTTGGAATTCAGAACAGGGACCGTTTCTGTATAGTTGCCGGTGCCGCTAAGCCTCCAAATGTTACTTAGTGGTGCGTCCTTAGCTAGGAAATCAACGAATTCGACAATTCCACCTTGGAAGAAGAACTCATGCTTCTCCGCTTTTGCAGTTCGCTCATCACTTACAACAAGTTTTAGACCTGGAACTAGAAAAGCAGTTTGTCTCGCCCTTGCCAGAATTTCATCCAGCACAAACTCGGAATCTTTAACGAAGATCTGTTTATCGGGCCAGAATCTAACTCGAGAACCAGTTTTACCTTTCGTAACTTTGCCAAGCTCACGCAAGTAACTCTTATTGCTAAAAGCCTTAAATTCATTAGCTGGGCTTACCGATTTCTTGTCATCAAAAATGCCAGGCTCGCCACGGTGGAAACTCATTGCGAAAGTTTTACCGTCTCGGTCAACTTCCACATCCAAGCGTTCAGATAAAGCATTAACAACCGAAGCACCAACACCGTGAAGACCACCGGAGGCAGCGTAGGAACCAGATCCGAATTTACCTCCAGCATGAAGCTTCGTGAAAACTACCTCAACTCCACTTAGTCCTGTCTTGGGTTCGATGTCGACCGGGATTCCTCGAGCCTCATCAGCAATTTCAACGCTTTTGTCTTTGTGCAGTGTTACATAAATAACTTTTCCAAAACCCGCCAAAGCCTCATCAACTGAGTTATCGATTATTTCCCAAAGACAGTGCATGAGTCCTCGGCTATCCGTAGACCCGATATACATTCCGGGGCGTTTGCGGACTGCCTCGAGACCTTCGAGGACCGATAGATGTCTAGCTGAATAGTCGTTAGTTGGCACCTATTTAGCCTAAATACAAGGCAAAAGAACTGTTGATCTGACACTCATGGTGCAAAAGTATTCGCAGTTAGCGAACCAAGGGCCATTCGGGAAGTTTTATTGGCTTTTGTGTGTTGTAGTAGTTATGGAGGAACAAATGGAACAAACCGAAAACACTAACCAGGTCGAACAGGCCCCATCGTTGACTGCGGCAGATCGTTGCGATGTCTGCGGTGCGCAAGCTTTTATCAGGGTAGTTCTTGCTACCGGCGACCTAGTGTTTTGCGGACACCACGGCACTGAAAACAAAGAAAAGCTAACTCCAATAGCTATTTCTTGGCAAGACGAGACCGACAAGTTGGCCTAATTTTCAAAGGCCGTTTTGCGACTGACCGCAGCAAGCTCATCAACCTTTGAAACAACTTCCCCACTTGGTCTTTGGGTTATCCAACCAAATTCAATACATAACTCGTCAGCAAAATCTGGGTTCTTTGCAAGAACCGGACCGTGCAACAGTGTAAATAGTGACTTCTTTACTCTTGTAATTGGTCCGATGTCAGCATCTGTATTTAGGTAACCCACGATTCCATTAACGGAAACAAACTCGCTACGGTGGTTAACGCGATTCACCACTGGACCCAATTCACTTAACACCTTTGTAGCTCCGGACGAAACAGCAAATAGAGCTCCGCCGTCTGTTACATACTTGGCAAGATTCTTGAAAATTCCTGGGTGATTGGTCTCGATCGACTTCCAAGCCGCAATCGAGCCGTGCCCCAGAAACAAAAGATCGACCTTTCCATAGTTACCAGGTGTGACTTTTCGTATTTCACAATTCATCCCTGACCAGGCCAATCTCCTTTTCAAAACTTCTAGGTTGGCCTGATCGCCATTTAGGTTCAGATCTTCAGGAAATAGGGTGCCAAGCACAATTTTCTTAGACACGCTCGACCTCCTCAGGATCAGTGAAGCCAAGATACCGGCGCAAACGTCTCATAGCGTCAGCGCTATAGAGAACCGTCTTTCTACCCTTGCTCTTATTCGGCAACTTGAGGAAATCATCTATTGCCTTAAAGTAGTCGGCTTCAGCAACTTCAAATTCGATGCCCGTGTAGGTCAGGAGAAGTGCAGCATCTGCGTAATTGAAACCGGTAACAGTATGAACGTGCTTTAGTGGCGATAAGTCAACTGTCCACAGCCAAGAAGGGTCATGAACATCCCTTCCGATAGCCAACATGATTGGACCGATTTGTTTTGGAAGGTTAGCCAGATTCAGTTCAAAACTGATTGGATTCTGAATGAGAATAAATTCAATCTCCTCGCCGTTGATCTTCTTTACTTCTCCCCGAGAAAATACAGGCGGCATAACATTTAGCGCTTCGATAGCAAGCTGCATGTCAAACTGCTTGCCCATTACCTCTTCGGCAATAAGTAGTGCCGCTACAGCATCGAGAGCGAAATGCTCGCCACGAGAAGGTAGTTGAAGCTGATTTGCTCCAAAGCGGCTCTTAACTTTTAGCTTTCTATCCTCTAGTGAAATTGCTTCATACGAAACTGTTGGTCGAGGCAAATCAGGTGCATAAGTCTTTGCGTATTGGATTTGGGGAATCTTTTTCCCAGCACCAAAATAGGACGCTTTAGCAGTTGAAGAAAGTGGCATGTCTATGCAATTCTGGTCGTCAGCATTTAGCACGACGGAATGTTTGGTTGCTTTAGTTACCTCGGCCAACTTTTCTCGAACTAAAGAGGGGTCGATGAATCTATCTAATTGATCCTCGAAGACGTTAAGCACAGCAGAGATTGTTGGCTTGACTTTCTTGACTGTTGCAGCTGCATGGCCTTCATCCATTTCCAAGATGGCTATCTCGCCGGGAACTTGTCCGAGCAGATTTCCAGTTTTAACAATCGTTGAGAAAAAGCCCTGCTCGATGTTCGCCGTACTAGGGTTCGTAAAAACCGAAACGCCATGAGCTCTAACAATGGCAACCACCATTTTCGTGGTTGTTGACTTTCCAGCCGTGCCGGTGATGATTACCAAACCCCGCTTGAATTTACCTAGCGTTCTGTAAACGAGATTTGGGACAAGTTTGCTAACCACTAAACCAGGTAACGCCGAACCACCGCCAGGCCTTACCAATCTGACCGCGAAGCGAACTAAGCGGCCGATTAGTAGCGCTACCGGCACAAACAAGTGCTTAGTCTTCTTTGCGGTAGTCTCTCAAGCCCTGTGCTCGAGAAGGGTGACGTAGTTTAGACATTGCCTTATTCTCAATTTGGCGAATACGCTCGCGAGTAACACCCATGTCCGCACCGATTTGGTCTAGCGTCTTCATAATTCCATCATCCAAACCATATCTACTTCGAATAATCTGCGCCTCGCGAGGGTTCATGCCTTCAAGTACTCGTAGCAGCTCATTGCGCTTAGCTTGGTCAATCGCAATTTCGTCCGGCTTTTCGGAACTGGTGTCCTCAATCAGGTCCCCGAATTCGCTATCGCCGTCTTCGCCAAGTGGAGTGGACAACGATATTGGTTCACGACCATACTTCTGCACCTCAACAACTTTCTCAGGTGTCATGTCTAATTCCCGAGCGAGCTCTTCTGGGGTAGGTTCCCTACCGAGATCTTGGAGAAGTTGTCGCTGAACACGTGAAAGTTTATTA
Source organism: uncultured Rhodoluna sp. (assembly GCA_964443065.1). Classification (GTDB taxonomy): domain Bacteria; phylum Actinomycetota; class Actinomycetes; order Actinomycetales; family Microbacteriaceae; genus Rhodoluna. The sequence goes on along the minus strand of CAYUBJ010000004.1, from coordinate 58,023 downwards.
ATTACTTCAACAATGTGAACAGGGATACGAATAGTTCTGGCCTGATCCGCCATGGCCCTGGTAATAGCTTGCCTAATCCACCAGGTTGCATAGGTACTGAACTTGTAACCCTTGGTGTAGTCAAATTTCTCGACCGCACGGATAAGACCGAGGTTACCTTCTTGAATTAGATCTAGGAACTGCATACCTCTACCGGTGTAGCGCTTAGCTAGGCTCACAACTAGACGAAGGTTTGCCTCTAGCAGGTGGCTCTTCGCCCTTTGCCCATCCTTAACAACCCACTTGAGATCGCGCTGAACATCGCGACTTAGTTTCTTATCCTTCTCAAGCTTCTCTTCGGCAAACAAACCTGCTTCGATGCGCTTAGCAAGCTCAACTTCAAGTTCAGCGTTAAGAAGCGCAACTTTACCGATTTGCTTTAGGTAATCCTTTACCGGGTCAGCAGTTGCTCCGGTGATGCTTGTGGTTTGGACAGGAATGTCATCGTCGTCCTTGTGGGAGATGATTAGCGCACCCTCAGGAACGACTATTTCCTCTTCTTCCTCCTCAGCCTCGACGGCAGCTTCGGGGATTTCTGCCTCAATCGTGTCGACTTCTTCAACGGTTAGTAGCTGTTCAGGATCTAAGACCTCAACATCATCCTCTTCGTCTAGTTCAAAATCTTCCCCGTCTTTGCCCTTCGTTGGGGCAATCTTCTTAACAGGTTTAACCTTTGTTTCAGCAACTGCCTTCGTTGATTTAGTCGACGGCTTGGCAACCACCTTTTTGGTAGCAGTTTTAGCAACAGGCTTCGAAACTACCTTCTTCGCAGCTGGTTTTGCGGCAACCTTCTTGGGTTCGGATTTGGCGGCTACCTTGGTAGATCCTTTTTTGGCTGGCTCAACCTTCGTTGCAGCTTTCTTGGGAACAGGCTTAGCTACAACCTTCTTAACGACTGGCTTAGCAACCACTTTCTTGGCAGTTTGCTTGGTAGCGTTCTTAACCGGCTTTGCCTTTGCTACAGGTGCGGCAGTTTTCTTCGGTGCTTTCGCCGAAGTAGTTTTCTCTGCTTTAGCAGCCATTTGACCCTTCAACCCCTTCTGGGGTGATTTATTGTAGAAATCCGAGCATTACGAAGACCCATGTCAAATCGAGATTCGTTGACAGGGTCTACTCCAATTATGCCAGCCAATCGAGACAAGCGGCTCATTTCACACCCCTAATTGTGTTTATAGGGCTATTAACAACCCAAATACCCTTGTTATTCCCTATTTAGAGGACATTTTCAGGTATTTGCGCCGCTCAATTGTGAAGAAAGTGACTCCAACAGCAACAACCAGAAGTTGAGTGGCAAAACCCAGTTGGAAGGCTTGGATTGTGTATCTCTCTGAATTTCCCGTCGAAGCTTGAACAAGATCGATAGCTAGGCCAGTCAAATACATCATGACGAAAGTAGCGAGGAATCCACCAACGTTGGCAAACCCATTTGCCGAGCCCAACTTTGATTTCGGAACCATGTCTTTAGAAAAATCAAAGGCTATCATCGAGGCTGGTCCGCCTATCGAGATCACCAAGAAGCAGATAAGCAATAACCAGGCTGGTATCGGGTCCGATTGAGTGACGATGTAAATCCAGACCAGGATGATCGAGAAAACTACGGAGTAAACAATCATCGCTCTCAGTTCTGGTCGCTTGGCGCACAGTCCGCCAATGATGGGACCAGTGATGAAGCCGAAGAAGACCATCGCGGACAAAACTAAGCTCGCAAAATCATGCGACTGTCCCTCGGCAGTTACTAAAAATGGGACCGCCCACAGTAGCTGAATCGATGTCGTCGTTGGCTGGGTCACAAAGTGAGTCCAGAACGATAAGCGGACACCGGGATGACGAACGTTTTCTAGCAATTGTTTAGTCGCTAATTTTATTGAAACCGTTTTGTGCGAAGACTTTCCACCTTCTCCATTGGTGTCTGCCGTGAAGGCAATAAGGAGGGCAACAATAACCAAGGAAACGGCTGACATTATGGTGAATCCTGGAGTCCAACCAACAGCATTCAATAGAAACCAAAATGGAACAGCTGAAATGAACTGTCCAAGTTGGCCAGCACTTGCAACATACTGCTGCAACTTTGATGCCGTTGATCCGCTGTACCAGCCGTTAATCATCGCAATCATCGATATAAAAGTGAAGCTATCCCCCATGCCAACTAGCATTCTTCCGACGACGGCTAGTGAGAGAACTGGCGCAAAAGCGAGAACTAATTGACCAACCGCCATGATAAAAGCTCCTACGGTTAGCAGGACTTTCGCTCCGAAGCGATCTAGCAAAATGCCTACTGGAATTTGCATACCGGCATAAACAATGAGCTGGAATACAGCCAAAGTTGCAAGTTGCTGAGCGTTAGTGTCAAAACGTTCACTGGCGATAAGAGTGGCTACCCCAAGACTGGAACGTTGGGTAACTGCAATTAGATAGGCAATACCAGCGACAGTAAGGACGAGAGCCGGTTTAAGTTTCAGTCTTCGTCCTCTTCGTTCTCACGCTTATTTTTCTGGTGTCGCGCTAAATATCCTTCGAGTTCTGCGGCAATAGTTTCGGCATCAGGAACTTCACTTTGCCTTGGCTTTACCGCGCCCATACCATTCGAGGACTTCTCACTTTGGAAACTCTTTTCTAGCCCCTCAACCATGCGTGCAAGATCAGGCTTGTCTGCAATTTCAGATTGCAAGCGTCTAAGGAAGGCAACCCCATCGTCTCGAAGATCGTCTGTTGGAAAAACCAAACCGAGATGACTGGCGATCAATTCAAAAGCTGTGACGGCAGCTTGAGGAAATTCGGAATCACTCAGATAGTGCGGAACCAGAAGAACAAAGCCTGTGGTTGGGAAATCCTCTTCTGCCAACCGGTATTCAATAAGGTGCATGACGTTACCCGGTACTTGGGTACGGGGTTTCCACTCAGAATATTTGTCGATAACAGCTGCTTGATTACCAGAAACGGTCACTCCGACCGGTCTAGTGTGTGGGATTGGGAATGGAATTGAGTGCAGCCAAGTTAGGTCGGCAATCTCGAAGTGATCGATGATCTCCATAAGGGCAGCAACAAATGCTTCCCATTTGAAATCTGGCTCATACCCGTTAAGGAAAAGAAAAGGGTTCCCTACTTCATCCCAAACCATGTAGAGTTTCAGACTTGCAGGCTCATAGTCGGCTATGTGATCTTGTTCAAAGTACATGACCGGGCGACGTGAACGATAATCGAGCAATTCGTCGTTGGAGAAGGTTGCCAAGACCTCAAAGTCCAAGTTCTGAAAGATATGTTTCGAAACTTGCTGCATGCAAGACCCAGCGTCCGTGAAGCCAGAAATTGCCCCTAGGAGATGCAGCCCTCGGGGCACATCGAAATCGAAGTCCTCTAGGCTGTAAAGCTCGCTCGGTGCAGTCATGTGTCTATTCTAACTTCGCACGAGTAGCATGTCTGTATGACCGTATTGACTATCAAAACCTCAAAAACCGCCCCTAAACCGACTGCTGAAACCACAACCGTGTACGGCGTCATCCTTGAAGGAAAAGAACCAAAGTTGATTGGTTCTGCTCTCAAGATCGCTGCTCTTAAGAACCTCAACTTGAAATCTCTCCAGGTCTCTGGTTCTCCTGAAGCGACGAATCGAATTCCACTTGGAAACTCAATAGCTGGCTTCGTCGGCTTGGGTTCAGAACTGACTAGCTCGGCAAAGGCAAGAGAAATTGGCGGTGCTATAGGAAGAGCTTTTAGTGACCAAAAGAACTTGGTGATCAACTTTCCGATTAAGAACGCGGAGATAGCTCTTGCCCTTCTAGAAGGCATTGCAATTGTTCAGTATGACTACAGTCAGTACAAATCAGGTGAGAAGAAAAACTTTAATCTCAAGAGCGTAGTTCTCGTTGCTAACTTCACGCTGACAAAAGCTCAGACTGATCGAGTCAGGATTATCTCTGAGACCTTGGATGCCACTCGTGATTTGGTGAATGCCCCAGCAAATGACCTGTACCCAAGCAAGATGGCTGACATCGTCCGCATGCAGGGAAAAATACCTAATGTCAAAGTTGAAGTGTGGGACGAGAAGAGACTAGTCAGAGAAAAGTGCCACGGAATCCTGGCTGTGGGTCAAGGTTCTATCCGCCCTCCAAGACTTGTAAAGATCACTTATACACCAGCAAGACCGAAGGCAAAGCTTGCACTAGTAGGTAAGGGAATCACTTTCGATACTGGCGGTATCTCACTAAAGCCTTCAACGGGCATCCTTGGAATGAAATACGACATGGCTGGAGCCGCCACAGTTGCACAAGCTACATTTGCAATTGCAAAACTGAAGCTCCCTATCGCAGTGACTGCTTACATGTGTATCGCAGAGAACATGCCGTCGGGCACCGCTACTCGCCCTAATGACGTTGTTACTTTCCGTAATGGCAAATCCGTGGAAATCACAAACACCGACGCAGAGGGTCGCCTAGTAATGGCAGATGGGCTAATTCTCGCTTCTGAAACTAAGCCAGATCTAATTATCGACATCGCTACCTTAACTGGTGCAGCAAGAGTGGCTCTGGGCAACCGCTACACCGGCCTCATGGGCGATGACAACTCAGTTGACCTGGTGAAGAAGGCTGCCGATGCAGCTGGTGAGCTAGTTTGGCACATGCCTTTGCCTAGCGAGCTGTTCGAACTGATTAAGTCTGACATCGCAGACCTGATGAACAGCCGAGTTGGCAACCCTTCCGGTGGCATGCTTGTCGGAGGCTTGTTCCTCCAAGAGTTCGTTGGGCTTGGTAAAGACAAGAACCGTCTGCCATGGGCTCACTTGGACTTCGCCACCGCGGCCAACAATGATCTAGCTCCCTACGGCTACACCGTCAAGGGTGCTACCGGGGCGATGGTTCGAACCCTGATTTCAGTCGCAGAACAGTTAGCAAGTAAACAGAAGAAATAACCATCTAGTAATCTGTATTAGTTGTCTATCTAAAGCAGGAGCAAAATTGGCAGAGCACAACTTTGACGTAGTTATTCTCGGTGGCGGAAGCGGTGGTTATGCAGCCGCTCTTCGAGGAGCACAACTTGGCCTTTCCGTCGCGCTAATTGAGCGAGACAAACTAGGCGGTACTTGTCTTCACAGAGGTTGTATTCCGACAAAAGCTCTGCTCCACTCCGCAGAGGTTGCCGATGTTGCAAGAGAAGCTGCCAGTTACGGTGTTCAGGCCACACTGCAAGGCATCGACATGCCAGCGGTAAACAAGTACCGCGATGGCATCATTGACCGTTTATTTAAGGGCCTAACCGGTTTAGTTGCATCGAAGCCAATCACCGTAGTCTCCGGTGAAGGAAAGATGACCGGTCCAAAAACCATCACGGTAAATGGTGATAGCTACACTGGTAAAAACCTCGTCCTTGCCACCGGATCATTCAGTAAAACTCTTCCAGGTTTGGACATCGCTGGTCGAGTCATCACCTCAGATCAAGCCCTACAACTTGATTTTGTTCCTGAGAAGGCAATCGTTCTTGGTGGTGGAGTTATTGGAGTTGAGTTCGCTTCGATCTGGAAATCCTTTGGCTGTGACGTAACGATTATTGAAGGTCTTCCTAATCTTGTTCCGAATGAAGACCCTGCCGTATCAAAGGCTTTGGAGAGGGCGTATCGTAAGCGCGGCATAAACTTTAAAACTGGTGTGCGCTTCTCCGGCGTCCAGCAAAGCGCTACAGGAGTAGTCGTAACACTTGAAAGCGGCGAGACTTTTGATGCCGAGCTGTTACTGGTTGCAGTTGGTCGCGGTCCAAACACTGCTGGATTCGGATACGAAGAGAACGGCGTCAAGATCGATCGCGGTTACGTTCTAACAAATGAACGCTTAGAAACTTCAGTTCCTGGAGTTTATGCCGCAGGCGACATCGTCCCAGGATTGCAGCTAGCTCACCGAGGTTTCCAACAGGGTATCTTTATCGCTGAAGAAATTGCTGGGCTAAAGCCAGTAGCGATCGACGAGCTAGGAATTCCTAAGGTCACCTATTGTGAACCAGAAATAGCTTCAGTTGGGCTGAGCGAGCCGAAGGCTGCCGAGAAATACGGTGCTGAAAACATTTCGGTTTATGAATACAATCTGGGCGGAAACGGAAAAAGCCAAATCCTTGGCACCGCAGGCTTCATAAAACTAATCAGAAGGAACAACGGGCCAGTAATTGGAATCCACATGATTGGATCTCGTGTTGGAGAGCAGGTTGGTGAAGCTCAGTTGATCGTGAACTGGGAAGCCTTCCCCGAAGAGGTAGCCAGCCTTGTCCACGCCCACCCGACTCAAAACGAAGCACTCGGCGAAGCTCACCTTGCACTCGCCGGAAAACCACTACACGCACACGCATAATTTTTCTAACTGCAATAAAGGAGCAGCAATGAGTGAAGTTAGACTTCCAGCCCTAGGTGAGTCTGTTACAGAAGGTACTGTGACTAGATGGCTAAAGAAGGTCGGTGACACCGTCGCGATCGACGAGCCGCTAGTCGAAGTATCAACCGACAAGGTAGATACAGAGATACCAAGCCCAGTAGCTGGAACTCTTCAGCAGATACTGGTTCAAGAAGATGAGACCGCCGCAGTAGGAGCAGTTTTGGCTATTGTTGCCGATGGAGTTTCTTCTAGTGCTCCAGTTGCGAGCGCTCCTCCGGTAGTCGAAGCAGAACCAGAACCTGTGGTTGCCGCACCGGCACCGGTTGTTGAGACGCCTATCGTGACACCTGTGGTGTCTACGCCAGTTGTCGAGCCAGTCACACAAGCTCCTTTGAACCTTCCAATTTTCACGCCTCAGGTAAACCAAACTCCCGTTGCCCCACCGCCTCTGACAACTCCTCCAGTTGTTGCTGCACCGAGTCAAAATGTAGAAGTTGAATCACCTACCCAGACAAGCGACGGCGTCTATGTAACTCCACTGGTGAGAAAGTTAGCCCTTGAACTTGGCGTCGATCTAAACTCGGTCAACGGAACCGGTATCGGTGGACGTATTCGTCGCGAGGATGTTATGGCTGCTACGGTTTCTAAGCCCGCTGCTGCTTCTGTTGCTCCTGTTGCTGCGCCGATTCCAGTAACCTCGAATCTGCGTGGCACAGCAGAGCCAATGTCTAGACTTCGCAAAGTATTAGCTGAAAGAGCAGTAGCCTCTATGGTTTCCACCGCGCAGCTGACCACTGTGGTAGAGGTAGACGTGACGCGCATTGCCGCTCTTCGCAATAAAGTTCAGGCTGAGTTCACAAGTAAATCCGGAGTGAAGCTAAACTTCATGCCGTTTTTCTTCCTAGCCGCTGCTGAGGCTCTTCGAGCTCATCCAAAGATTAACGCGAGCATCGATGGCGAAAACATTGTCTACCACCCAAGCGAAAACATCAGCTTTGCGGTGGATACCGAGCGAGGATTGCTAACTCCAGTTATTCGTGACGCTGCCTCGCTTAGTTTGGTATCAATAGCCCAGCAGATTGCAGATCTAGCAAACCGCACTAGAGAAAACAAATTGAAACCTGATGAGCTTTCAGGCGGAACATTCACTTTGACTAACACTGGTTCACGTGGCGCACTGTTTGACACTCCAGTGGTGTTCCTTCCACAATCAGCAATATTGGGAACCGGAGTTGTAACAAAGAGGCCGGTTGTTGTAACAGACGAGAATGGTCAGGATTCGATTGCTATAAGAAGCATGGTTTATCTGGCTCTTTCCTATGATCACAGACTTATTGACGGTGCCGATGCAAGTCGCTTCCTGGTTGATGTGAAAAACAGACTAGAACAGGCGAACTTCGAAGCAAACCTTGGTTACTAATCCACACTTGAAAGTAGAAAGTAATCACCAGAGTCCCAAAGTCTGAGTTGAAAGAGTTTCTTATCGCAAGTGCGCTCTAATTGAACCTCCCGCAGGCCACCGAATCTAGTGCTCGCTGTCAATGTAAACTCGCTTTCACCGATGATGATTTTCTTTGAATTCACTTGAGCTTTGGAAACAGTCATTCCGGCAGAAGGTGCAACTGAGCATTCGATTAAGGTTTTGAGCGGAGCATCGTTAGTCTTCTCAGCTTCAAGAGGCATCAAGAAAATCAGCATCAAAGCACAAACTGGTAGAAGATACCAAGGGTGAATCCGTCTGGGCTTTAGATCACTGAATCCATTGATCGGATCGAATGAACTTCTTTTCTTCAAACCTTTCGTAATTTTTCGCGGAAGGTCCTTAATGTTGAAATCGGTCTCAAGAAGTAGCGCAACCCTATTGTTTCTTAGCCTCACAGGGGTTGGGTTTGTATCCCCTAACACTGACATCAATCTTGGCCAGCAGATAAGGCGACTTGGGCTGACCAAGAGGTACTTTCTCTTCTCACCTCTCCTGTCCGCAACCATCCAAATACTTCCCCAGAATCTAATAGCAGATCTTTTAGTCACTGCGAAATACCTGAGGGTCGGATGCCTAAACACCTCCCAATTCAACATCGGTATCGAGATTCGGTTATAACGCTACGCACGGCTGTGAATTAATACTCGATTTCGTGCCTGTTGTGGAAGGTTTTAGACTTAGAACATGCCAGTCTTCGAAGTTGTCGGTCTGAACCCGAATTTTGTCGACTACCGCGAGGCTTGGGATCTCCAGCGCAAAGTCCATCAAGAAGTGTCAGCTGATCTACGCGAGGACACTGTCCTTTTACTTGAACATGCCAGCGTCTACACGGCCGGAAAGCGCACCGAAGAAGAAGAAAAACCAAAAGATGGGACTCCCGTAATCGATGTTGATCGCGGTGGAAAAATCACTTGGCATGGACCTGGTCAACTAGTTGGCTACCCAATCATGAAACTGCCGGAACCAATCGACGTTGTTGGTTATGTCCGATGGCTAGAACAAGTCCTAATTGATTCAATTGCAGAATTTGGTCTAAAGACCGAGCGAGTCGCAGGAAGGTCAGGTGTTTGGGCACCACTTGGCCAAACGCATGTGAAGATTGCGGCCATTGGCATACGGGTAGCTGAAAAGACAACCATGCACGGATTCGCACTCAACTGCAACAACTCTCTCCAGCCGTACGAAACGATAATTGCCTGCGGCATCAAGGATGCCGCAACGAGTACGATTAGCGAGTTGCTACAAAAAGAAATCACTCCAGAGATGGCCAGTGAAGTAGTCCAACACCACCTCAAGTCAATCGGATCGGTAACCAAGTGAGTCAGGATCAGAACCCTCCAAAGCGGATGCTTCGCGTCGAAGCGCGTAATGCCGAGGTTCCCATTGAGCGAAAGCCTGAGTGGATAAAGACCCGTGCAAAAATGGGGCCGGAATATCAAGCTCTTCACTCGCTAGTTAAGACTGAGGGTCTACACACAGTCTGCCAGGAGGCGGGTTGCCCAAACATCTACGAGTGTTGGGAAGACCGTGAAGCCACCTTCCTTATTGGCGGCGCGCAGTGCACTAGACGTTGCGACTTCTGCCAGATCGACACTGGAAAACCAGCAAATCTCGATCCCGACGAGCCTCGTCGAGTTGGTCAATCAGTTAAGCAGATGGAACTTCGCTACGCTACTGTCACCGGTGTTGCCAGAGACGATCTGCCCGATGAAGGTTCCTGGCTTTACGCAGAGACAATTCGACAAATTCATAAGCAGTCCCCTGGCACCGGTGTAGAGATTCTTGTGCCGGACTTTAGCGGAAATCCGGAACACCTGAAAAAGGTTTTCGATGCAAAACCGGAAGTATTTGCACACAACGTCGAGACAGTTCCTAGAATCTTCAAGCAAATTAGACCTGCGTTTAGATACGAGAAATCGTTGGATGTAATCACTCAGGGACGAAATGCTGGTCTAGTTACCAAGAGCAACCTAATCCTAGGCATGGGTGAAGAAATTGATGAAGTTATCCAGGCTTTGAGAGACCTCTACACAGCCGGTACGGACATCATCACAATTACCCAGTATCTTCGACCTTCAGCCAAACACCATCCTGTATCAAGGTGGGTAAAACCACAGGAGTTCGTTGAGCTCAAAAACATTGCCGAAGAGATCGGTTTCTTGGGGGTGCTTAGCGGTCCGCTTGTTAGGAGTAGCTACCGAGCTGGCCGTCTCTGGGCCCAGAGCATGCTCAAGCGCGGTGAAGTCATTCCAGAACATCTACAGCACCTAGCCGAGGCAGCAGTAAAAGATGGTTTCAGTCAAGCAGTGAAATAGAAAAGGGCAATAAAGTAAAAGACATGGCAAAAGACAAGACTCAGAAGACACCAAAGAATAGCACTGGCTTATTTGCGCAGTTCCGTGACGGAGTTAGATTTCTCAAAGCAGAGAACCCAAGAGCAGTTCCGCTAGCAGTCGTAGGTGGTGTTTCAGTATTTGTCGTCTTAACTGTTGTTGGTGCGCTTATTTCTGGGGGAACTTACCTCGGCATTGCACTCTACACAGTCATCGGACTGATAACTGGATACCTTGCCACGCTTTTGTTCATCAGCCGTGCAGCGAACACTGCTGTCTTCAACAAGTATGCGGATGAACCAGGTCGTGTTGGACTGGTTGTTGGAGTACTAACCAGACGCTCATACAAAGGAGCAGCTCAACCGGTTGCAGTGAACCCAAAGACCAAGGACACAGTGTTTAGGATTGTCGGCCCAGCAGGCGTTGTGCTTATGGGAGATGGATCTAAGACCAGCACTCAGGCCCTAATGGAGGACGAAAGACGCAAGATTCAACGTGTAGCCCAAGGGGTCACTGTGCACATGCTGTATTGCGCCAACGACGGCAACGGCATTCCGCTAAAGAAGCTGGAATCCTCGGTACGTAAGCTCAAGCGCACTTTGAACAGAAACGAAATCAGGGCGGTACAGAACCGACTGAGCGCCATCGATACCCGCTTTGGAATGCCTATTCCAAAGGGCATAGATCCCATGAAAATGCGGCCATCGCGCAAGATGCGCTAAATCAGGAACTTTTTACATTCCCGAAACATTACCTAGGGCCCAGCTTTGCCTTAGGGCTATAAAGTTGTCTTGAACGTAACGGCACGTTCAATCCCCTAAACCTTGAAGGAAATAAATGTTTAAATCAGCTTCAGAGGTAATCAAGTTCATCAAGGACGAAGACGTAAAGTTCCTTGATGTCAGATTCACCGATCTTCCTGGCGTACAGCAACACTTTAACCTTCCGGTGAGCATGATTGATGAGGATTTCTTCGTCAATGGACAGCTTTTTGACGCATCCTCAATCAGAGGTTTTGCTTCAATCCATGAGTCCGACATGCAACTTATCCCGGACGTAACCACTGCATACTTGGATACCTTCCGTGTTGAGAAGACTTTGGTAATTAACTTCGACATCTACAATCCACGTAATGGTGAAATCTACGGACGCGACCCACGTCAAGTTGCCAAGAAGGCTGAGGCTTACCTAGCTTCGACTGGTATCGCTGACACTGCATTCTTCGCTCCAGAGGCTGAGTTCTTCATCTTCGACGAAGTTCGCTACGAGACCAAGTCAAACACCGCCTACCATTTTGTTGACTCAATCGAAGGCGCTTGGAACTCAGCTAAGGAAACCGAGTCTGATGGTGGCAGAAACTTGGGTAACAAGACCCCTTATAAGGGTGGTTACTTCCCTGTCTCTCCAGTAGATCATCTTGCCGACATTCGCGATGAGATTGTGTTAAACCTTGAGAAGGCTGGTTTGCAGGTAGAAAGAAGCCACCACGAGGTTGGTACTGCTGGTCAGTGTGAGATCAACTACCGTTTCAACACTTTGCTAAATGCAGCCGATGACGTTTTGAAGTTCAAGTACATCGTCAAGAACACTTCCTACAACTACAACAAGACTGCAACCTTCATGCCTAAGCCGCTATTCGGTGACAATGGTTCAGGTATGCACGTTCACCAGTCGCTCTGGAAAGATGGCAAGCCACTTTTCTATGACGAGAACGGCTATGGCGGTCTATCAGACATCGCTCGCTGGTACATCGGCGGTATCCTAAAGCACGCTCCAAGCTTGCTTGCATTCACTAACCCAACTGTGAACAGCTACCACCGACTTGTGCCAGGTTTCGAAGCGCCAGTAAACCTTGTTTACTCCGCTGGAAACAGATCTGCCGCCATTCGTATTCCAATGACCGGCACCAACCCGAAGGCAAAGCGCATCGAATTCCGTGCGCCTGATGCTTCTGGTAACCCATACCTTGCATTCGCAGCCATGCTGATGGCTGGTCTTGACGGAATCAAGAACCGTATCGAGCCACACGCACCAGTCGACAAGGACCTGTATGAACTTCCAGCCGAAGAGGCAAAGAACATTCCTCAGGTTCCTGGTTCTCTGGAAGAGGTTCTGAAGGCTCTAGAGGCAGACCACGACTATCTATTGGCTGGCGACGTGTTCACCAAGGACCTAATTGAGACCTGGATTGATTACAAGCGCGAGCGCGAAATCAAGCCTTTCGCTCAGCGTCCTCACCCGTACGAGTTCGAACTCTATTACGGAGTTTAAGTTCAAAAAGAGTTTTGTGGGTCGCCGAATATGGCGGCCCACATTGCTTTAAGCGAAGAAGAGTCGCTCAAAGACCGATCTTGCTCTTCGGGTTCTGGATAGATAATCCTCTTCGAGTACTGTGGCCGAGCCTCTTGGATATTCGAGAATTCTGGCCATTCCCTCTAGCTGGCGTCGGTCACTGGGTAGAACATCGCTTCGTTTATTTGACCAGAGCACGCTTGCTGATCTGACTCTCGAGCAGAGCAACCACGCTTCCTTCAAAACCCTGGCATCATGATTTTCAATGATTCCGTTAGCAACGAGAGCATCTAAAGCATCGAGCGTTCTCGGAGTTCTAATTTCAGGTAGATCGTTACCGTGCTTCAATTGCAGTATTTGAATTACCCATTCGATGTCACTGAGCGAACCGCGACCTAATTTAACATGACGTTTCGAGTCGGCACCCTGAGGTAGCCGCTCACTTTCCATACGAGCCTTGATTCTACGAATCTCTACGATTGCTTTCTGATCAAGCTTTTCCGGATATCGATAACTGTCAACCAGTTCTGCAAATCCCGACTTGAGTTCATTTGAGCCATAGAAGATTCTTGCCCTAAGTAGCGCCTGGTTTTCCCAGACATCAGACCACCTTGCATAGTAGGCCCGATATGACTCAAGCGATCTTGCCACTGGGCCATTCTTGCCCTCAGGTCTCAGATCCATGTCAATCTCAAACTCGAGTTGCGGATCAACCGCTAACCGTTTCAATTCGGCAATTGCTAATTCAGCGGCCTTTTGGGCGATTGCCACCGCGATTGTTGGTTTGGGTTCGTAGACAGCCATAACATCGGCATCACTACCAAAACCAAGCTCAGACCCACCGAACCGACCCATGGCAACCATGCCGAAGTCAATCAAATCCCGAAGCTTCTCTTGATTGTGTTCCTTGCGTTCCAATACAGCATCTAGCAGAGCGCATAAATACCACTGGGTAAGCTCGGTAAGTCCACGCTCAAGCTCAGCCAAACTCAATTCGCCGACAACGGCACCGAGAGCAAGCCGCAGAGTCTCTCTCCTGCGCATGTGTTTTATGGCCTTTGCAAAATCATCAAGCTCTTGATGCCTCAGCGCTAGCGATTCCGATTCACCTTGCAGCAAAGAAGCCGCGGAGGGCTGGAGCATGGATGGGTCGTCCAGCCAAGCTGCTCCTTCCGGAATTAGCTCTAGAAGTGAAGTTGCCAAGCGCGAGTTAGATAGCGCATTACTTAGGCGCTCAGCAGCGCCTGATGAGTCACGAAGCATACGAAGGTACCAGTGCGACTCTCCCAGGTTCTCACTGAGCCGTCTGAAGGCAAGCAGGGCAGCATCCGGATCAGTGCCCTGACCAAACCACTCAATTAGCACTGGGAGCAATTGCCGCTGAATCTGGGCACGTCGCGAAAGACCGCTGGTAAGGGCCTGAATGTGTTGCATCGCGCCTCGCGGATCAGTAAAGCCAATCGCTGAAAGACGATCCATGGCTTGCTCGTCACTGAGGCTTAGACCGCCTTCTGCTTTGGCAACAGCAACCAAAAGAGGTCGATAGAAGATCTTCTGGTGAAGAGCTCTGACCTCACTTTTTATCTCAGTCCATTCGGCGATAAGTCTCTCTGCGGTCCAAGTAGGTGAGATAGTTCTGGCTATGACCCGCTGAGTTTCTGGATCTTTCGGCATGAGGTGAGTTCTTCGCATCTGCATCAACTGGATGCGGTGTTCAATAAGTCGCAGGAACTTATAGTTCTGCGAGAAAAGATTTGCTTCAGATCGACCGATGTAACCAGCTTTTGACAGCTGACTAATGGCGGTAACCGTATCTGGAGCTCGCACAGTGGCATCGTCTCGACCGTGCACTAATTGAAGAAGTTGCACGGTGAATTCGATGTCTCTCAACCCACCAATGCCTAACTTGATTTGCCAGTCAAGTTCTTCCTTAGCGATGTTTTCTGTTACCCGCTCGCGCATCTTCTGAACGGATTCAACAAAGTTATCCCGTCGGCTTGATTTCCAAACGAGAGGGTTGATCGCGTCAAAGTAGCGAGCACCAAGATCCATATCCCCTGCGATTGGATTTGCTTTCAAGAGCGCTTGGAATTCCCAATTCTCAGCCCAGCGATCATAGTAGGCAAGGTGAGAATCCAAAGTCCGAACCAGTGCACCTGACTTACCTTCTGGACGCAAATTAGCATCTACCTGCCAGAGTGCAGGTTCAGCATTGTTTGAATCAATTGCTCGCATCATACGAGTTGCTAACTTAGTTGCGATTTCAAGCATTCGCTCATTCGGGAGTTCAGAGCTAGCGCTCTCCGCCACATAAATAACATCCACGTCACTGATGTAGTTAAGTTCGCCTGCGCCACCTTTACCCATACCGATAACCGCAAGACGAGTTTGCTCAACCTCGTCGGAAGTAAATACTCCATACTCTTGACTACTAACTAATTCAAAACGCGCAATCTTCAGGGCGTGCTCAATTACAGCGCCAGCTAGATCAGCTAATGATTTTGCTACCTGCGGTAGAGCTGATACCTGGTCTTTCTGGATGAGATCATAAACCGCTATCTCCAAAAGCAGAACCCTATAGGTTCTGCGTAGTTCTGTAAGAACCTCTGCGGTAGGAGCAACTATCAAAACCCGATCTTGAAAAAATCTCAGCATGTCTTGCTTGGATCTAAGAGAGCTGATTGGCTTTTCAAAGACGGCTAAGACTTCAGGGTATCTTTGGATAAATTCAGCTAGAGCGACAGATGCTCCGAGTAATTTGGTCAGAAGGCTAGCTGGCTCCTGACGACCCAGAATCTTCTTAATCTTGGACTTATCTTTCTCAGCAAGCCGAATCAGCTGGTCTAGGGCCTGATCCGGGTTTGCAGTTTCACCCAGAAAAGCGAGCGCAGATCTTCCGCTGTCGCCAACGAGTGAGACCAACTGATCCAAATTGGCAATCGCACGTTCAAGATCGACAAAGCCGAATTTGGCAAGCGCGCTAAGCGATTGGCCCGATTTTGGATCCGCGGAGGCCATTAGAGAGTTTCTAGATTTGTCTTCAACTCGTATGGAGTTACCTGAGAGCGATAATCGCTCCACTCACGTCGCTTATTTGCCAAAACATAACTGAAGACCTGTTCGCCCAAGGTTTCAGCGGCAAGTTCAGACTCTTCTAATTTTCGAATCGCATGCTCCAGTGATTGCGGAAGTGGTTGAATACCCATAGCCCGGCGCTCGGCGTCAGATAGGTCCCAGACGTTGTCTTCGGTCTCAGCTGGAAGCTCATACCCCTCTTCAATTCCCTTTAGACCAGCTGCAAGAATCAGAGCGTATGAAAGGTATGGGTTCGCAGCCGAATCAATAGCGCGATACTCAATTCTTGAAGACTGGGACTTGTTGGGCTTGTAGAGTGGGACTCGAATCAGAGCAGATCTATTGTTGTGACCCCAACAAACAAATGAAGGCGCTTCTCCCCCACCCCAAAGTCGTTTATAGGAGTTCACGTATTGATTGGTAACTGCGGTGATTTCCGGAGCGTGGCGAAGTAGTCCGGCAATGAACTGTTTCGCTGTCTTCGATAACTGATACTGCCCGGAAGCATCATAGAAGGCGTTAGTGTCACCTTCGAATAGAGACATGTGGGTATGCATGCCAGAACCTGGATGTTCAGTAAATGGCTTTGGCATAAATGTCGCATAGACACCTTGTTCAATGGCAACTTCCTTGATGACGGTTCTAAACGTCATAATGTTGTCCGCAGTGGTAAGTGCATCGGCATAACGCAGGTCGATCTCGTTCTGACCGGGGCCACCCTCGTGATGGCTAAATTCAACAGAAATGCCAAGTTGCTCAAGCATGTTCACCGCACGACGCCTGAAATCGTGAGCTGTGCCACCGGGGACGTTATCGAAGTAACCTGCCTTATCCACCGGAATTGGCCCTTCTGGGCCGATTTGGGAGGACTTAAGCAGATAGAACTCGATCTCTGGGTGGGTGTAGAAGGAAAAGCCCATGCTGGCGGCCTTGGCTAGTGCACGCCGTAGAACATTCCTCGGATCGGCCGCAGCTGGAACACCGTCTGGAGTGGTTATGTCACAGAACATTCTTGCCGTTGGATCAATTTCTCCGCGCCAAGGCAATATCTGGAAGGTGGTTGGATCTGGCTGGGCAAGCATGTCAGCCTCGTATGAGCGAGCCAAGCCTTCAATCGCCGACCCATCAAATCCGATCCCCTCGGCGAAAGCGCCTTCAATCTCCGCCGGCGCGATGGCAACTGATTTCAATGTGCCCGCTACATCGGTGAACCATAGCCTGACGAACTTAACATTGCGCTCTTCGATAGTTCGCAGCACAAAATCGCGCTGTTTGTCCATGCCAAAACCCTTCTAAATCTCCAACTACTAGGCTAGTGGTTGTGAGTAATCTTCGCCTAGCCCTAGCGCAAACCAACCCAACGGTTGGAGCCCTAGACGCTAATGCCGACCAGATTTTAGAGCAGGTCAGGCTTGCCAGTGAGCAGGGGGCAGAACTAGTCGTATTCGGCGAGATGTCACTCACTGGCTATCCAATCGAGGATCTAGCAGGTCGTGAGGCTTTCCTCACTGAGACAGAGTCTGTTCTTACTTCTCTAGCTAAAAGACTGGCATCTGAAGGTCTAGGTGCAGTCACCGTCATAGTTGGTCATCCAGCATTAGCACCAAAGAATCTAAGAACCGGCTGGGCGATAGCCCAAAACTGCGCCTCGGTGATCCAAAAAGGCTCGATTGTTGGTCGCTACGCGAAACATCACTTACCCAACTATTCAGTTTTCGATGAGTACCGGATATTTGTGCCTGGGCATGACCTTTACAGTTTCGAATTGAATGGGTTCAAGATATCAACAGTAATTTGCGAGGACATCTGGCAAACCGGTGGACCTGTTGCCCAACTAGCGGGAAGCCAAACAGATCTTTGCCTGATCTTGAACGGTTCCCCGTTCGAGATTGACAAGGACGACAAGAGATTTGCCCTAGTTTCTGATCTTGCCAAAAACTACGACTGCGCCACGGCATATGTGAATTTGGTCGGCGGACAGGATGATTTAGTTTTTGATGGCGACAGCATTTTCGTTGATGCAACTGGAAAACTCACGGCAAGGTTGAAACAGTTCAAGGAAGATTTACTTCTGCTTGATTTTTCGAGCAAAACTGAAGTATCTGTTGTTGGTGAGCATTACTTAACCAAGCCGAACGATAACTGGCAGGCATGGAATGCTCTGGTGACTGGCCTACGCGACTACGTCCAAAAAAATGGCTTCAGCTCTGTGGTTCTGGGGCTTAGCGGTGGTATTGACTCGGCTGTCTGTGCGACTATCGCGGCAGATGCGATCGGAGCGGAAAACGTCTTTGGTGTTTCAATGCCTAGTCGATATTCCTCCGACGGTTCTAAAGATGACGCAGAAGATCTTGCTACACGACGCGGAATCAATTACCAGGTCCAACCAATCGAGGATCTAGTCAAACCTTTTGAGAAGCAACTGGAACTTAGCGGATTAGCAGCTGAGAATCTTCAAGCTCGAGTTCGTGGAGTGATTCTCATGGCGTTGAGCAACAAGCATGGAATGCTAACCATCACTACCGGAAACAAGAGCGAACTGGCTGTTGGTTATTCAACAATTTATGGAGACACGGTCGGAGGATACGCACCGCTAAAGGATGTTGAAAAGACTTTAGTTTGGGAACTGGCACGATGGCGAAACTCTTATGCCGCATCTCGCGGTGAGGTTGAACCGATTCCGGTGAGTTCGATTGAGAAAGCACCTTCGGCAGAATTACGACCAGATCAAGTAGATCAAGACAGCCTCCCCCCTTATGAGACACTGGATGCAATTCTGGAACTCTATGTAAATCACAGGAAATCTAAGACTGAGATTTCAGAGCTAGGTTTTGATGCCGACCTAGTAGAAAAGGTTCTAACTATGGTTGACCGCGCCGAGTGGAAGCGTCGTCAAGGTGCTATCGGACCAAAGATAACTGGAATGGCCTTTGGTAGAGACCGAAGACTGCCAATAACCAATCACTTTAAGAAGTAATTTTCCGACCTGAAAGATCAAAGAAACCTAATGACAAACTTGACCCCTAGCAAGATCAGGACTGCTACTCTGGCGCAATTCAAGCAGGAGGGAAAGAAGTTCTCCTGCCTAACTTCATATGACTTCCTAACCGCAGGAATATTTGATGAAGCCGGTATCGAGGTGATTCTGGTTGGTGATTCAGCTGCAGATAATGCACTCGGTTACGAGACAACCTTGCCGATCACAGTAGACGAGATGATTCCCTTCGGTAGAGCAGTTGCCAAAGCCGTAGCTCGAGCGCTTGTTGTAGTTGACATGCCGTTTGGCTCTTACGAGGCTGGGCCTGACGCTGCCCTAGAAAACGCGATCAAGATTATGAAACAAACTAGCGCGAGTTCAGTAAAGATCGAAGGCGGAGTGAGAAGTCAAGAGCAGATTTCTGCGCTAACCCGAGCCGGCATACCGGTGATGGCTCACATTGGTTTCACACCGCAGAGCATTCATAACCTTGGTGGGGCCAAAGTTCAGGGCAGAGGCGCAGCCGCCCAGCAGCTACTCGAAGACGCTCAAGCAGTCCAAGATGCAGGTGCTTATGCGGTTGTGCTAGAACTGGTCCCCAAGCTGTTAGCTGAAGAAGTTTCTCGAATGCTAACAATCCCAACTATCGGCATCGGCGCTGGAAGTGGAACCGACGGACAAATACTTGTCTGGACAGATTTTGCTGGGCTATATCCAGGTAAACCGAGAAAGTTTGTGAAACAGTATCTAAGTATGAGATCTGAGCTACTGGAAGCTGCTAGAAGGTATCGTTCAGATGTTGCCGACGGATCATTCCCAGCCGACGAGCATTCTCACGACTGATCTTTTTCCTCTTCTTCCCATTTTTCGGTTCGTTCTCGAAGAATCTCGAATGCTCGCAGAGCTTCTTCCCGGGTACCGAATGGACCAATGCGGTAAATCGCTAAAGTCTGCCGCCCCTCTTCAACGGTCTTGGTCTTGGTGTTAAACCAGTACTGTTTTGCTTCGGTCATGTTCGTCCAACCAATCAAGGGCAAATCTGATTTATCGGCCCTATGGAATCTAAACTTATTGCATGCCTAGAGATCTGACTACCGGACACCTTATCCCCGGCCAGATTTCCCCGAGATTGACCGTGCCACAGAGCATTATTCGACCAGAGTATGTTGGTAAGCCAGCACCAGCCAGATTCACTGGAAGCAACATAAAAAACGCGGAGCAAATCGAAAAGATACGCCGAGCTGGAACCATAGCAGCGAGGGCTATTGAGTTAGTAGGTCAGAACATAAGACCAGGTATCACAACTGATGAACTCGATCGAATTGCACATGAATTCATCATCGATCAAGGCGCTTATCCATCTACCCTCGGTTATCGTGGCTACCCTAAGTCAATCTGCTCTTCAATAAACGAGGTTATATGTCACGGTATTCCAGATGACACTGTCCTGTTAGACGGAGACATTGTGAACATCGATATAACCGCTTACCTTGATGGTTTTCATGGTGATAGCAATCAAACATTTTTAGTTGGTGATGTTTCTGAAGAGGTGCGGCTTTTAGTCGAAAGGACCAAAGAAGCGCTCAATCGCGGCATAGCCGTTGTCGCCCCTGGCCGGCAGGTTAACCTCATCGGTCGGACAATAGAGGCTTTCGCAAAGAGATTTGACTACGGTGTGGTCAGAGACTTCACCGGTCACGGAATCGGGGAAGCTTTTCACAGTGGCCTAATCATTCCTCATTACGACTCTGCCCCGCAGTATGCAGACGTTATGGAAGTTGGCATGGTTTTCACAATAGAACCGATGCTGACCCTAGGCACCCATCAGTGGCAGATGTGGGATGACGGTTGGACAGTTGTCACTAAAGACAAGAGCATCACGGCGCAATTCGAACACACCCTGGTAGTCACAGAATCCGGCGCTGACATATTAACCTTGGCATAGGGAGAGCTATGAGTAAGAAGGCAATTGGGATCGACATCGGTGGCACCGGCATCAAAGGTGCTCTGGTTGATTTGAAAAAGGGTCGATTACTCTCCGAGCGACTGCGCTATGCAACACCAGAAGGTGGAACGCCTAAGGCGATTGCTGCAACACTAAGGGAGCTAATAAGCCGCTTGCCAAATTCCGAAGGTTTACCGGTGGGGATCTGTTTTCCAGCAGTTGTAAGTCATGGAGTCACCATGTCGGCGGCAAATGTCTCCAAGGAGTGGATTGGATTAGATGCTGACGCTCTTTTTGAGAAGGAACTCAAGCGCACTGTTCATGTTCTAAATGATGCGGATGCTGCAGGTCTTGCCGAAGCAAAGTTCGGTGCAGCAAAAGATAAAAAAGGCCTAATCATCATGACCACTCTCGGCACCGGAATCGGAACGGCTCTAATTAATAACGGTAAATTAATTCCTAATTCTGAACTTGGGCACCTTGAAATCGACGGGATTGATTACGAATCTAAGGCTGCATATTCAGCCAAGGAGCGGGAAAACCTCAGTTTCGATCAATGGGCCAAGCGCTTGCAGAAGTATTACTCTCGACTAGAGCAACTTTTCACTCCAGATTTATTCATAGTCGGTGGTGGAGTTTCTAAGGAACACGAGCAGTTCCTGCCAAAGCTAAAACTTCGAACCCCGATTGTTCCAGCCGAGAACCGGAACAGCGCAGGAATTCTAGGTGCTGCATATTGGGCGAGGAAAAATACTGTCGAGTAATTAAGTGGAGGGTCGGCCGATACGCCGGGTTCTGTCCCTTACGGTGACGGCCATCTATCTAGCAACAGTGTTACCACTGTCGTCAAGCGGTCTACCCGAAGACTCGAGCGAGCAGCTCTCAAACGTCTCCTATGCGACCTTGCTCCAAGCGAGGTTTACCTAGCTGCCCCAGTCACCTGGGGCACTGGTGGTCTCTTACACCACCGTTTCACCCTTACCACTTGCGTGGCGGTTTGCTTTCTGTTGCACTTGCTTGCGGTTTGCACCGAGTGGGTGTTACCCACCACTTTGCTCTATGGAGCCCGGACGTTCCTCGTCAGTTTTACCTGCCGCGACCGTCTGGCCGACCCTTCCGAGACAAGACTAGTAGAGCAGGCTAAAGATGACCAGAGTAATTAACGCAGGTAACCTCGGCAGCTTCTTCACCCCAGAAGCGCAGTACGGTAATTGAACAAGGCGACAGGCTTATTCGCCAATAGGCTGGCCAATCGGCAGCCATAGCGTTCTTAATAAATCCCCGGATCGGCATGACATGGCTTACCACCACTACAGTCTGGCCCTCAAAATTACTAACTATCTCAGCACGCGCCGACTGGACTCTCTTGTCGAACTCGGTTATCGATTCGCCACCGCCGGGTGGAGCCAGTAGCACATCGCCGCGCCATTTTTCATAAACGTCGGGCCATTTCTCGGCAACTTCTTGGTTGGTATGTCCGTCCCAATCACCAAACGATATCTCGGCGACATCCTCATGAACTTCGTAAGGTAGCGCAAGCTTCGCCGCAATCATGCTGGCGGTTTCGCGAGTGCGAGCCAGCGGTGAGCTAACGATAGCCGTGGGCTTTGAAACCGAGGCGAACAAGCCACTCGTACCAACTCTCGAAAGCTCTTCGGCTGCTCTAGTGGCATCAAGAATTCCCGCCTCCGACAGTGACGGATCTTGCCCACCGCGTCCAGAAATAAGGTGCTTCTCGGTGAAATCTGTTCGACCGTGTCGAACCAGTATCACGGTAGTGAGCTTCTTGGATATATCTCGCGGTGCTCTAACTGATGAAGGCAATTCTGGGTTGTATTCAATGTCAACAACTCGCGCTTTGGCAGCGCTGGTAATCACGCTAATCGATGAAGTGCCAGGTTCACCAACGAACTTTCGAATTTCACTAGCTTCCTTATCCATCGCCTCGTTAGCCAGGGCATCTGCCCTGGAATTCTGTTCACGTGGAATCCACTCGAAAATCACTTCACGGTCACCAATCTGGTCAGCAACTTTCCCAGCTAACTCAGACATCGATTCATGCTTGACCTTCCATCGGCCAGACATTTGCTCAACAACCAATTTGCTGTCCATCCGAACTAGAATCTCAGCATCTGGAGCTAGTTCGTTGACTAGTTCAATTGCAACCAGAACAGCCTTGTATTCTGCAACATTGTTTGTCGCAACGCCAATAAATAATGCCGCCTCGGCAAGAACTTTTCCGGTTTCGGCATCTATTAGAAGCGCTCCGCTACCGGCAGGTCCCGGGTTACCTCGCGAACCGCCATCGGCTTCTATTACTACTTTGCTAGTCATCGAACGATAATTGCCTGACACTCAGGGCAAGCACCGATTTGATCTTCAGCTAGATTACTCAATGCGTCTATTGCGCCAACTGTCAAAGTCATCCGACAGGCACTACAAGCACGGTCAATAACCTGACCAACTGCAATTTGTCTTGCAGCGAGCACCTGATAGCGAGCTAAAACATCAGCGGGTATTTTTTGTATGACAACCTCTCGGTCCGCAGATGCCTTACGACCTTGAACCTTCAATCTTTCGACTCGTTCTTGAATCGACTGTCTGAGGTCATCTATTTTCGCAGACAATGAATCCTTCTCCGTCATAATTTCTTTGAGATTTGCTTCGGCCAATTCAAGATCGGCTAATAATCCTAATTCAATAGTCTCTAGGTCATCTTTTCTCTTTGTCAGTGAATCGATCTCCCCTTGGATACCAATTGCATCTTTTGGAGAACTAGTGTTGTTTAGTCTTTCCTTGTCACGATTCAAACGCTCAATAACGAGCCTCAGATCTTCTTCGGCTCGTTTCACACTTGTCTCCAGATTTTCAAATTCCGTTCTGGCCCCAAGTAACTTTTCGGCAAGAGTAATTTGTTGATCTGAAAGACTCTTTAGCTCTGCGGAGTCCATTTCTTTAGAAATTTCATGCCGTAACTGAGCAATTTCAAGGTCGAGTTCAGACAGTTTGAGTAACGCAGCCTGTCCAGCTTTATCCAAGTTCACTATCGCTCCTTGGTAAGTTCATCAGAAAATCGAATACATCTGTTCTCACATCACTGATCTGTATTTCCAAATCCAAAGACTTAAGCTCAAAAGCAGCTTGACTCAACCACAAATACTCTGCTGCCCAATGGGAAATGTCCATGAGGGCAAAGCTCAACGATCTTGCCTTTGCCTGTTCTAAAATCTCCTGGGCAGGATGGTGTCTTAGGTCTGAGGTGATGTATAGGTCGGCATGCGAATCTAAGGCGACCTGAAGGTACGCATCACCGGCCCCAGCACAAAGAGCAACACGCTTAACTTTTCTTTCAAACTCCCCCGCTACCCGAACGCCAGTTGCCGTTTGCGGGAGCAGTTCATTGAGTAATCCAGCTATCTCGCCGAGCGTTAAATCTTGGGCCAAATCGCCGATAATCCCAATACCATTACCTTCATTAGAGGCCACCAGTGGCTTTGTGTTGATTAGCCCCATCGATTTAGCAATTACCGCTGATGTTCCAGTTGGCTGGCTATCTGCGTTGGTGTGAGCGGCAAACAAAGCTATGTTCGATCGAATCAGCTCGGCTAGCAAACTACCCTTGCTGGTTTGCTCCGCAACTGAGTTAATTCCTTTTAGTAAAAGCGGGTGGTGAGCAAGGATTAGATCTACTCCAAGTTCTTTCGCCTCAGCCACTACCTCATGAGTTACGTCAACGGTGAGCAGGATGCTTTTTATCTCTTGGCTACTCTTTCCTGAGACAAGACCAACCACATCCCATTCCTCGGCAGAAGATGTTGGCCAAAGTTTCTCAAACTCGGAAATTACCGCTTCTAGTTTCATTACTCTGAACCGATAAAGATGTCATTTAGCTGTTCACGTCTGGATTCAACCGCCAAGACTTCCTTTTCTTGTTTGCGAATCTGTGGGATGCGAGCAATCACAGTAAGCAGTGCACCGCTAAAGATAACTAGGCATACTCCGATAGCTTGTGAACCAAGTGACTGGTCTAAACCAACATTTGAACTGAGATATCCCATGAAACTAAATCCAGCTAGATTTACCGGCACTAGCAAAACAGCCAGTGCAACGGTTGCAACCCAGATAACAAGGGAGAGAATGTTGAATCTACCGTAGAACCCATAAGAGCGATTCAAAGAAAGTTCGTGATAGGCAATTCTTCTGAGTGCCACATCCGAAACAAACATTCCAAGCCAGCCAGCTGAAAGCGCGGCAGCCAGGACAAACATGTTCGACAAATATTCAATTGTTCTATCGGCAGGCTGTTGCGTAAACCACAGGCTTAGTAGCAAAACCAAAAACGCTGCTAGCAAAGTCGATAGCAGTCTGCTCCGAATTCGAACCAACGCGATTAGATTCAGTGACAAAGTCTTTAGATTCAAAACTGCAACATAAACCAAGCTAGTCGCTACAGCTACAAGCAGCAGAACGGCCGCCCAACTAGGCAACGATGCAACAAGTGACGGCACTGGCCCTAGCTCTGAAACATTGACCACATCGGTAATTGCCGATCCAACCCAAAGCAAGGTAATAAAAGCAACCACCAGTGGAACAAGCAGCAAGCTTCCAAGAATTGAGAGGAACACCTTGATTCCCCTTGGCTTCATTGGAATTGCTTTCGAAAGATTCGGGGCTAATTCAATCCAGAGAACTAGTTGCAAAGCGATAATTAGCGCGATTGCTGCAGCGGATTCTTTGCTAGTAATACCGATCTGTCCAGGAGCGCTAAACGCAAGGGGTTTCTGCAGGAACCCAAACATGGAGATCACTAGCGCTGCGAAAGAAGCAATACTCAGAACCAGTAATGATATTCGAGATGTTTTTCCACGTAGCAAACTGAAGATAAGCACCAGAGCTAGCACTACCAAACCAAAGACAAAACCGGCGGTTAGTTTAATGAAGCCAAGTTCAGCGAGAACGGTGTCAAAAGGCAATAGTCTCGGCGAAACCCCGTCCGCAAACATTACAAATACCGCTAGAACAATAGCCGTGATAACTAACCGTGAAATAGTGACAAAGGTTAGCGGGAAAGAATTACCCCAAACACCAAATACAGCTCTGGAGATTGTAGCTGTGGATAGTCCGCTGCGCTTACCAGCAAGGCCCGCAGTGGCAATGAGTGCCCCGGAAACGAGATAGCCCACGACTAGGTCAACGGCAATAGTCTGTGCTGAAAGTCCCAATCCAACAAGGGTTAGCGTGAACAAAAGTGGAACTACAACTGCGGAGGCACCTAGCCAAACTAGTAACTGAGAGATTGGCTTACGGTTTCGGTGCTCGTCGGAAGGTATTACAAGATTGCTGGGGGCGGTGCCTTGAGGTAATTGGTCCTGATCTTCCAGAGCGGTTAACTCCTCCTCCGCTGAAGCAGCGTGCAAGAGTTTTTCAAACTCATCTTCGGTTTCTGTTCCAACTGGTTCTAGATCAACAAGTTCAACTTCGGTTGCCTGAGGCTCTTCTTCAAAAACCTCGACAACTTCTATTACTTCTTCGATTACAACTTCAGGTTGTTCAGGCGCTTCATCATCTGTCTTTGTAAACCATGAGAATGGTTCGGCCGGTGCTTCAACCTCAGGTTCAACTATCGGTTCCGGCTGAAGTTCAGGTTCTTCCTCTTCCGGTTGAACATATTGGAATTGGTCAGTCTGCGGGATGAAGTCTCGGCCTTGGAACTTTGCTAATGCTTGCAAGGCAGCAGGAGAGCCATCGGCTTCCATCTGCTCTACCCAAGCTTCTATCTCGGCGTCTTCCTGGGCTCGCAGTGCCTCTTGGGCAACGAGGAGATCCATAACAGCTTCCATGCCATTGTGGCTTGCAGTGGCCTCGTTGACTCTAACGGCTAATTCTTCATCGGAAAGTGATCGCCTTACTGGCGGCTCATATTGGCTTGATTCCATAGGCAAATACTACCGCTAGGCATAAATGATGCCGTCTAAGCGGTGAAAGTCAAAAAGTGGGCCCTACCGGGCTCGAACCGATGACATCCACGGTGTAAGCGTGGCGCTCTACCAACTGAGCTAAAGGCCCGACTCTCGACTTTGTGGCCAAACAAATGGCAACTAGAAAACTATACCCTAGCCTAGGCGTTCAACGAAGCCAAAGCTCGTTCGTATTCGTCCAGTGATCTCGGCTGGCCAACTGCTGTTACGAACTTGGCTACCAGAACACCATCTTTATCGATTACGAAGGTTGCACGGTTAGCGATGCCATGTTCGTCTAGGAAGACCCCATAATCCTTGGCAACCTGCCCATGTGGCCAGAAATCCGCCAAAACAGAGAACTTATAGCCCTCCTGTTCAGCAAAGACCTTCTGAACGAACTTGGAGTCCACCGAGATGGCCAGAAGTTCAACGTTGGACCTGTCAAACCGGTCAAAATTGTCTCTAATTTCACACAATTCACCGGTGCAGATACCCGAGAAAGATAGCGGGTAAAAGACAACAACCACTGGCTTCTTGCCTCGGAAACTGGATAAGGTAACCTGCTCCCCGAATTGGTTGGGCAGGGTGAAATCTGGGGCTAGATCGCCGATAATCAGTGACATTTGTTTCTCCTTCGCATGGCTCTGTCTAAATAGACTAACGCCTAAAAAGAAACCCTAAACTTACTTAGGGACCTAATCAGGGTCCAACAAACCAAGATTATTGAGTTAAGGCCCAACCCGGATGCCTTAAACCCGAATAACCGAAACGAGGATTCGTTGTCCGTGAACAGCCAGGACGCTTACCCAAGCACTAACCCCGACCGTGATCCAGAGGAAACTCGAGAGTGGCTAGAGTCACTCGACGCCTTAGCCAAAGTTCACGGTGTTACTCGAGCAAGAGAAATTATGTTGAGCCTTCTGAAGAGGTCTCACCAACTTAAACTCAACATCTCGACTGACTCGTTGGCAACGGATTACTTAAACACAATTCCTACAGAGGAAGAGCCGGATTTCCCTGGCGACGAAGTCATCGAGAGAACCTACCGAGCTTGGATGCGCTGGAACGCTGCGGTGCTAGTTCACCGTGCGCAACGACCTGGCATCGGAGTGGGTGGGCACATCTCAACATTCGCTTCATCAGCATCTCTTTACGAAGTTGGTTTCAACCACTTCTTCAAAGGCCAAGATCACCCCTCCGGTGGTGACCAAATCTTTATTCAAGGACACGCAAGCCCAGGACCATATGCCAGAGCGTTCCTAGAAGGTCGTATTTCTGAACAGCAGATGAATGGTTTCCGACAGGAAAAATCACATCCCGGTGGTGGACTATCGTCTTATCCTCACCCAAGACTTATGCCTGAGTTCTGGCAGTTCCCTACCGTTTCGATGGGTATCGGACCAATTAATGCAATCTACCAAGCTCAATTCAATCGTTACCTTCAAGGTCGAGGATTCAAAGACACTTCTGATCAACACGTCTGGGCATTTTTAGGCGATGGTGAATTAGATGAAGTTGAATCGCGCGGAGCATTACAGCTAGCTGCGAATGACCGCTTAGATAACCTGACATTCGTCGTGAACTGTAACCTTCAGCGCTTAGACGGGCCGGTTCGTGGTAACGGCAAGATCATTCAAGAACTCGAAGCTTTCTTCAAAGGTGCCGGCTGGAATGTCATCAAAGTAGTTTGGGGACGTGAGTGGGATGCGCTTTTAGCCAAGGACAACGACGGTGCGCTAGTTGATCTTATGAATGCGACTCCAGATGGTGACTTCCAAACATACAAGACCATGGATGGCTCATTCATTCGAGAGAACTTCTTCGGCCGTGACCCTAGAACCGCTGCACTGGTTGCAGATATGACCGATCAGCAAATCTGGTCGCTCAAGCGTGGTGGACATGACTACCGCAAGATTTATGCAGCGTATGCAGCCGCCCTAGCCCACAAGGGACAACCAACCGTAATCCTGGCAAAGACCATCAAGGGCTACGGTCTCGGTAAGGCATTCGAAGGTCGCAATGCAACCCATCAGATGAAGAAATTGACTCTGGAGAACCTGAAGTCATTCCGCGATGATATGCAGATTCCAATCACCGATGCACAGCTAGAGGCAGATCCTTACCAACCGCCTTATTACAAGCCTGCGGACAACACGCCTGAAATTGAATACATGCACGAACGTAGGCGATCACTCGGTGGATACATTCCAGAGCGTAGAAGTAAATATGTTTCATTCGAACTCCCCGACGAGAAATCATACGAAGTTGCCAAGGGTGGTTCTGGAACCCAAGAGGTAGCCACAACCATGGCGTTTGTCAGACTCCTGAAAGATCTTTTGAAGACCCCTGGCCTAGGCCCTCGCATCGTGCCAATCATTCCTGATGAGGCGAGAACATTCGGTATGGACGCATTCTTCCCAACTGCGAAAATCTATAACCCGAGAGGACAGCACTACATCTCCGTCGACCGTGAATTGCTACTTTCATACAAGGAGAGCGAAGCCGGACAGATCCTGCACACAGGTATTAACGAGGCTGGTTCAGTAGCCGCATTCACTGCAGCGGGATCTTCATACGCAACTCAAGGTCAACCGATGATTCCGTTCTATGTTTTCTATTCAATGTTCGGTTTCCAACGAACTGCAGATGCTATTTGGGCAGCGACAGATCAGCTATCTCGTGGATTCCTAATCGGCGCAACTGCCGGTAGAACAACGTTGACCGGTGAGGGCTTGCAACATGCTGACGGGCACTCCCCGATCATGGCAGCCACCAACACCGGTGTTATCACCTACGATCCGGCATACGGATACGAGATCGGACACATCATTCGTTCCGGTCTTGAGCGTATGTATGGAGGTAGCCACCCAGAACCGAATGTCGTTTATTATCTAACCGTTTACAACGAGCCAATCATTCAACCAGCAGAGCCTGCAAATGTTGACGTTGACGGAATCATCCGAGGTATACACAAAGTTAGCCAGGGTGCGGAGACAAACAAGAAAGCACAAATTCTTGCTTCAGGAGTTGCTCTGCCTTGGGCATTTGAAGCACAGAAACTTCTATTAGATGACTGGGGTGTTTCAGCAGACATCTGGTCAGTCACTTCTTGGTCCGAGCTTCGTCGTGATGCACTTGCCAAAGACGAGATGAAGTTCCTGAACCCAGGCCAGTCTGTTCCGCTTGCATACATAACCAACAAGTTGGTCGGCTCGCCAGGACCTTTCCTAGGCGTTAGCGATTACATGCATCAAGTTCCTGACCAAATCCGAAAGTGGATCCCAGGAGAGTATGCAACCTTAGGTGCGGATGGTTTTGGTTTCTCTGACACTAGAGCAGCAGCGAGAAGACACTTCAAGATTGATGGACCATCGATTGCCGTTCGCATTCTTCAACAGCTCGCCTCACGCGGTGATGTTGCCGAGGATGCCCCACTGAAAGCCATCGAGAAGTATCGTCTGATGGACGTAACAGCAGGTACCAGCGGAGCTACTGGCGGAGACGCATAGACCCATGATTGTCATAGCTTGCCCAGGACAAGGTTCTCAGAAGCCAGGTTTCATGTCAGCGTGGCTAGAAATTGATTCCTATCGCCAAGACATAGAAATGATGTCTGAAGCAATCGGACTGGATTTAGTCAAACATGGAACAGTAAGCGATGAGGAAACAATTCGAGACACCCAGATTGCCCAACCGCTAATTGTTGCAGCGAGCATCGCCAGTGCAAATCTGCTGAACCTCGACAAAGCCGCAGGAGTGGCTGGACATTCCGTCGGTGAAGTGGCCGCCGGATACGTCGCTGGGATACTGAACCAGACAGATGCCATTAACTTGGTGAATCTCCGTGGACAAGCGATGGCGAAAGCGGCAAAGCTTAGCTCGGGCACTGCGATGGCCGCTGTTCTGGGTGGTGAAGAATCCGAAGTGCTTGACAAACTGGCTGAGTATGACCTGACTCCAGCAAACTACAACGGAGCCGGACAGATCGTGGCAGCTGGTTTGAAAACTTCAATCGATAAACTCATTCAGAACCCACCAGCAATGGCGAAGGTTATTCCACTTTCAGTAGCCGGAGCATTTCACACGAAATACATGGAACCGGCTGTAGCAGAACTTAATGACTTTACTAATTCAATTACGCCAAGCGATCCAAAGAAAATAATTTGGTCTAACCAAGCTGGTCAAAAGATTAATTCAGGAGTCGAATACTTGGATCTTCTAGTTGGACAGGTTGCAAATCCTGTTCGATGGGATCTCTGCATGAAATCGATGACCGAACAATCTGTGACTGGACTTATCGAACTCTCCCCCGCCGGGACTCTGGCTGGACTTGCCAAACGCGGCATGCAATTGACTGAAATAGTTGCCCTCAAGGAACCAGCTGATATAGAAAGAGCAAACAACTTGCTAACTGGTGAAAAATAATGTCGCAAGCCAAGCTAAATCAATTCGAACCGATTCAATACAGTCGGATCTATTCAATTGGCGCTGCCAGGGGAAACTTAGTTGTCACTAATGACGATGTTGCTGGCCCGATTGACTCCTCGGATGAGTGGATAAGACAGCGCACTGGAATTATTTCCAGGAGACGAGCCGACAAGGATCAATCGCTGATGGACATGGCCGTATCGGCCTCCAATGATGCAATTGCTAAAGCCGGCATCAAGGCTAACGAGATAGGTGCAGTAATTTTCAGCACAATCTCGCACCCCTACCAAACACCTTCAGCGGCAACGCAACTGACCGAGTTGATTGGTGCGAGCCCAGCCCCCGCATTTGACATTTCAGCTGCCTGCGCAGGTTACTGTTATGGCATCGCTCAGGCAGATGCATTAGTTCGCTCCGGTGTTGCAAAATACGTTCTAGTCGTCGGCGCTGAGAAGCTCTCCGATTTCATCGACCCAACTGACCGATCAATCTCCTTCCTACTTGGTGACGGCGCTGGTGCGGCTATCGTCGGACCAGCCACTGAGCCTGGAATCTCTAAGACCGTCTGGGGATCTGATGGATCACACTGGGCTTCGGTGAGCATGACAAATTCACTACTCGAACTGCGTGATGGTGTGGCGAGTTGGCCAACTATTCGCCAAGACGGTCAAACGGTTTTCCGCTGGGCTGTCTGGGAAATGGCCAAGGTGGCCCAACAGGCCCTAGACGCTGCTGGAGTTAAGGCTGAAGAGTTAACCGCTTTGGTTACTCACCAAGCCAACATGCGAATCATCGACGAGATGGTCAAACAGCTCAAGCTTCCAGATAGCGTTGCGGTGGCCAGGGACATCATCCACACCGGTAACACCTCTGCAGCCAGTATCCCGCTGGCTATGGACCAGTTACTGGCCGATGGAGCCGTCAAATCAGGCGGGTTAGCGCTGCAAATAGGCTTTGGCGCTGGACTTGCCTTCGCGGCTCAAGTAGTAGTTCTGCCCTAAACTTTATAAGTAAAAACAATCAACCAAGGAGCAATTAATGGCACTATCACAGGATGAAGTTCTAGCTGGTCTAGCAGAGCTAGTCAACGAGGAAACCGGTATCGACACTGACTCAGTCAAGTTAGACAAGTCTTTCTCCAACGATCTGGACATCGACTCCATCTCGATGATGACCATCGTCGTTAACGCAGAAGAGAAATTCGGCGTTAAGATCCCAGACGACGAGGTAAAAAACCTTCTTACCGTAGGTGATGCAGTTAACTACATCACCTCCGCTCAGGGCTAAGTTAGTCCCTTGACTCACAAGATTGTTGTCACCGGAGTTGGCGCTACCACGCCACTCGGTGGCGACGTCAAAACAACTTGGGAAGCACTACTCGCGGGGAAATCGGGGATCCAAACGCTTGAGTATGACTGGGTTGCAAAATACTCACTTCCAGTAACTTTTGCGGGGGTAGCAAAAGTTGCTGCGGCAGACATTCTTACCCTTCAAGAAATCAAGCGGCTCGACCCATCGAGCCAGTTTGCTCTAATTTCAGCACGCGAAGCCTGGGCTGACGCCGCTATAAGCGATGTTGCCCCTGAACGAGTAGCCGTGGAGTTTGCTACCGGTATTGGTGGAGTCTGGACTCTACTCGACGCATTCGAAACTCTTCAGGAGAAAGGCCCGCGACGGGTTCTCCCGATGACCGTTCCGATGCTAATGCCGAATGGACCAGCTGCAGCTATTGGCATGGACATCGCCGCCCGCGGTGGAGTCAGAACGGCTGTCTCTGCTTGTGCATCCGGCACCGAAGCTATCGCGAATGCTATTACAAGACTTCAAAGTGGCGAGGTTGATGTAGTAATCGCCGGCGGTTGTGAAGCAGCTATCCACCCGCTACCGGTGGCAGCCTTTGCATCCATGCATGCACTTTCAAAGCGTAACGATGAACCAACCAGAGCATCTCGACCATATGACATCAACCGTGATGGATTCGTCATGGGCGAAGGAGCTGGCGCTCTGGTTTTGGAAACAGAGGAACACGCTAAAGCTAGAGGCGCGAAGATTTATGCAGAATTGGCAGGTGGAGCTGTCACCAGCGATGCCTACCACATCACAGCTCCGGATCCAGAAGGTAGTGCAGCCGCCAGAGCAGTTCTTGGGGCTTTGAAAATGGCAGGCGCGACTCCTGATGACGTTGCACACATCAACGCGCATGCGACCAGCACACCAGTTGGAGACATTGCCGAATACACCGCGCTCAAACGCGTCTTTGGTGAACGTCTGAAAAACATCCCTCTTTCAGCTACCAAGTCTTCAACCGGTCACCTGCTCGGTGGAGCTGGCGCTATTGAGGCCGTGTTCACAGTTCTTGCCGTGAAAAACCGTGTCGCACCTCCGACTCTTAACTTGGATGACCCAGATCCAGCGATTGAGCTTGACGTTGTTACCTCTCCGAGAGAACTTGGTGAGAACATCCTTGCTATTTCAAATTCATTCGGATTTGGCGGTCACAACGCGGTTGTTGCTTTCAGAAGCTACAACTAGACAGCTCGGTTTATAAGCCCTAGATTGGCCTGATAGCGGGCTGCTCGATAGGGTTCTAGGATATCGTCCCATGCCTGGCCGATAGCTAACCTAAGCATTCTGCTTAGCTCTCGATGATTGCCCGCAGATAAGTCGAGGGCGTTACGAATTCGCTCTTCACTGATCAGGATTTCCCCAGCTTGGTTAGTCTCTGCCCGAAATACGCCTAAACCTGGGGCAAGCATGAACCAGACGCCGCGATCTTTGCCTTGCACCATAAGATCAAGGGCTAGCGAACCGAAACGGTTCAGTCCCGAAACCATGTCTTCCACCTGCAATTCCGAGCCCCTGAACGAGAACTCAGACTTTACGGTACCTAATTGGAGGGGTTGGCTGTGCCAAGAGATGTCTGCGCCACCAAGGAACTGGCTAACCTCGTCAACTATGGCTAACGGGCAGACGTGAATGACCAGGGTCGCCTCGACCTGATTCCTAGACATGTTAAACCTCCGATTGAAAGCTAGGTGCGTCTTCCCCAACGTCCTTGCTTTATTCGGAGACTTTTAGATTACGTTGCATTCTCAAAATGCGCAATTCCACGATTGGTGCTGGCTAGCATAGAAGAAAGCCCCAAGAAAGGTCCAGAAATGGCCAAGTTGTATTTCAGATACGGCGCTATGAATAGCGGTAAGAGCACTGCGCTACTTCAGGTTGCTCACAACTATGAAGAGCGCGGCCAGCAGGTTCTCATCGCAAAACCGGCAGTCGATACCAAAGGTGATTCCACAATTGTCTCTAGGTTAGGTGTCGATCGCAGAGTGGACTTTCTAGTTACCCCGCGAGATGATCTTCGGAAACTAGCTCACGAACGGGCAAATGACTCACTAATTATTCCAGGCATAAAAAATTTGTCATGTTTACTGATCGACGAGGCTCAGTTTCTTTCAAGGGATCAGGTAGATCAAGCATTTGAATTAGCTGTGCTGGATAACGTTCCGGTACTCTGCTACGGAATCCGAACAGATTTCTTAACCAATGGTTTTCCAGGCTCGCTAAGGCTTATGGAGATGGCTCATTCGTTGGAAGAGCTGAAAACAATTTGTCGCTGTGGCCGAAAGGCGATGTTTAACGGTAGAAAGTTAGACGGTGAGTTTATTTTCGTTGGCGATCAAGTTGCGATCGACGGAGTTGAAGTCACCTACGAATCGCTCTGTGGCGTCTGCTATCTAAATGAACGTGGCTAATGGTCACAAGATTCTTCAACGGTGTCATTTATCTTGGGCACGGACGCTATAGCTCAGAGATTTTTGTTGATGATGCTGGGACTATTACCTCCCAGCGTTATTTCTATGAGTCAGAACAGAAAGATGAAATTGACCTAAATGGGCAAATGCTTCTACCAGCATTTCGCGACGCTCATAGCCATCCACTTTTTGCCGGTCGAGAGGCTTTAGGCTGTGAGGTCACAGGTTTAGCTTCCCTCAGCGCGATCGGCGAGAAACTCACTCGTTTTAGACAAGAGAATCCAAGCCTTACTTGGCTTGATGGAGCAAGTTACGACCGTAGCATCGTAGAACCCAAGACGAGACAGAGCCTAGATGACTTTGTCTCAGACATCCCCGTGGTGCTGCATGCCGATGATCACCACACACTATGGGTAAATACCAAGGCTCTTGAGGCAGCCGGGTTAATGAGTGGAAACCTCCCCTTGCTTGATGAAGGCTCGATTGATCTCGACAGCGATGGAATTCCGACTGGAATCCTTCGTGAGTGGCAGGCCATGCAGTTAGTTATGAATGCTGCGCCAAAACTTACACTCGAGGAAGACATCAGAGCTCTGCTAAAAGCAGAGGATATGATGCTCGCTTCCGGGATAGTTGAAGTGCAAGATGCTTGGATTGAGCGCGGTATGGCTGAGGTTTACCTAGCCGCTGAAGACCAACTCAAGTTGAACTACAAGTTGGCTATTAGAGTCGATGCCAAGAGTTTTCAATCAGATTTTGACTACGGAGTTTCGTTTATAGAAAGCTTCCAGGGCGACAGGGTAAAGATCCACGCCATAAAGTTCTTTATCGACGGGGTCTTCGGTTCAGCCACCGCAGCAGTCATAGAGCCCTATGAAAGTAATGGTGGCTTCGGTGACTTGAATTGGTCTATGGCCGATCTTGTCGCTGCGATAAATCAAACCCATCGGACCAACTTGCAAACCCACATTCACGCAATTGGCGACAAGGCCGTTTCATTCGCACTTGAAGCTATTTCATTAGCCGAACGCGGAAAGTATGAACCGGTTATTGCCCACGCAGAACTTACTAACGCCGAACTCATAGCTAAGGCTAAAGAGCTAGGTGTGGTTCTTTGCATGCAGCCGTATTGGGCTCAATACAACGGAATGCTGAATTCCTGTTCAGTGCACCTAGGCGAGAAAAGACTAAACAGCCTTTATGCCATCAATGACATGCTGACTGCCGGTGTTAATGTTGCCTTCTCAAGTGACTGGCCGGTTTCAAGCTATCGGCCGCTGGACGGTATTACAGTTGCTATGCATAGAAGAAGCAGCACTAATCAACACCCTCACAACCCTTCTCAAGCCATCTCGTTGGAACAAGCGCTTGATGCCTATAGCAATTCGGTGTGTAGCATGTTTGGAAACTCAAGTAGCGGCGCCCTCGATGTTGGCCAGCCATTTGACGCAACCTTAGTTGATCGGGACTTAAGACAGCAAGACCTCGATGGCTTGTTAGCTACCGAGGTCTTGGCTGTTTATGTTGCAGGCGCTAAGTTATTTCCACATCACTAGCATCGAAAGCGCTGGGATAGTGACCTTTCCGGTCGACTTGCCCGTCACTGTAATGGAACGAAGCGTCTTGGTACCTGCTGTGTTCTTATCGACAACTACTTTGTAGGTGCCCTTTGGAACATTGAAGGTCGCAGTCTTCGTTGGGTGCGAGTTAGCCAGCACCACGATGTTCGACCATGGGTCACCAGCAGCTTTGCCATTTATTGTCCAACCCAGCTGACCGAAGGTTCCATCAAGGAAGGTGATGTTGTCAACAATCTTGTCTGCAGAGGTCATTCGGAAGGCTTTGTGCGCCTTACGAAGCGCAATCATTCCCTTGATGTAGTTCACCTGAGAGGCGTAGGTGATTCTGTTTCCCCACTTAAGTGAGTTCACCTGGTCTGTCGAGTTGTAGCTGTTCTTATTGAACTTCTTTGTGACAGGGTCATACTTCGTTCGCATGAACTCTTGACCTGCGTGTAGGAAAGGAATTCCCTGAGACACAAACAGAATAGAGGTACCTAGCTTTTGGGTCTCAGCGATTCTCGACAGCGGAATAGTTCTACCCATACTGGTTTGCAATTTGTCGAAGAAGGTTCCGTTGTCGTGAGACTCGATGTAGTTTACGGTTTGATCAGGCTCGATGCCGCCAATCCACTCACCGGCTAGACCTGGGAATGGGGCGTTACCGACTATTCCTGACTGGATGCTGGCAAAATCTCCAAAACGTCCGCTAACCCAACCAATAGAGTCGTCAGACCAAACGTCACCTTTCATACCATCTCTGATGATGGCGTTAAAGGTAGCGATTCCAGGAATCTTAGAGCTGTTAGCAAATGTTGCACGCTCCGCCTTTGGCAGTGTTCCCATGTCCCAACCTTCACCAAGGGTGATGATTGTTGGGTCAATCTCGTTCAGCTGTGATCGAATTGCGTTCATAGTCGTGATGTCGATAAGACCCATTAGGTCAAATCGATAACCATCCATCTTGTATTCCTTGGTCCAGTACTTTACTGAGTCCTGAATGTACTTGCTAACCATTGGATTTTCGGTAGCTGTGTCATTTCCACAACCCGAACCACTCGTCTTAGTGCCAGTAGCATCGCGACGGTACCAGTAGCCAGGAACTAACTTTTCAAAGGAGAAGTTAGTGCTGTCCTGCACGTGGTTGTAGACAACGTCCATGATTACGCGCAATTTGTTGTCGTGCATAGCCTTGATCGCTGTCTTGAGTTCTCTAATTCTGGCCTTCGGGTCAGCGGGGTTCGAGGAGTAGGAACCCTCTGGAACGTTGTAGTTCTTCGGATCATAACCCCAGTTGAATTGGTTTCCTTCGCCAGTTTCATCAACCGATCCAAAGTCATAAACCGGAAGAAGTTCGACGTGCGTTACACCAAGGTCCTTGATTGAGGCTAGACCGGTAAGGGTGGTCTTGCCCTTTGAAGTGAACTTAGTATTAGGCTCAGTGAAGGCAAGGTACTTGCCCTTATTGGCACTGGATATGCCGCTGGTTTTGTCGATTGAAAGATCTCGAACGTGAAGCTCATAGACAATCGCGTCAGTTGGATTACCAGTGGAGAAGTTATTCGGCCTCTGGTGCTCGTCCCAACCAACAGGGTCTGTCGAATCTAGATCGACGACCACACCGCGGTTACCGTTAATGGTTGTGGCTCTAACGTAAGGGTCAATAGCTTCATTTGTCTTTAGACCAAACTTGGCCCGATACATGTAAATAGTTCCATCCTGATTACCCTCAAGAGTGTAGGTCCATGTTCCCTTTACGCTCTTATTCATCTGATAGACATTGCTAGGTGATGCCGCATCAGCAGTTGCGTAGGTCACCAGTTCGAGCTGGTCGCTGGTAGGCGCCCATACCCTAAAGTCTGTTTTCGCCGCAGTGTAGGTATTACCTAGATCTTCACCACTGTAGTAATACTGATCGTTGAACTCCTGCAGATTCCACAAAGAACCCAGATCTGATTCCTGATTTCCATACACCGGGTGGCTAATTGTGTAAGCGCTACCGATTCTCACATTTTCAACAAGGTTGATCGTCGTGAAGTATCCTCCGGCGGGTGTTCCAGTCAGAGCTGTAAAACTGTCGATAGCAACAGGGTTATTCAATGAATCTTTTAATTCAAAATTGGCCTTCTCATTATCGAGATTGAAGTTGTTGTCAAAGGTAAGTTTTATTTGCTTGAGACCAGTGACTTGAGCCCCCAGAAGACTCGGCTGACTAGAAGGCTTCTTAGTCCAAATAAACTTGGAACCACTCTTTAACCAGATCTCCGCTGTTGGAATACCATCAACATCTTTGAATTCACGAATGAAACGGTCGCCGTCAGGGTCCTTGTCCCAGTTTGGTGTTCTAATAATGAAGCCAACTGATTGCGCGTTAGCTGAACCTGGAAGATCCCACTGGCCGACAGCCCCAAAGTCGTCAAGATTGTAGGCCACACCTGTTTTGTTAAATTCGTAGGCCTTGCCATCAGCTCCATCCCACCACATCCAAACATTCCATGGGTTATATGGGGCTGATCTTTGATAGTGAATGATCACTCTCTTGTCACCAGCAGCGCGGCTTGGCTTGGCATCTATGGCAACAAGACCAGTAAGCACTACGAAGATGGACAGAATTAGGCCGATTAGGCGCTTAGGTGAAGCAGAAATACGCACAATATTCTCTTTCCTGACGGGGTTAATAAGACTGTAAGCGTTTACCTATGCTTTTCCCAGCCAACTCAAGATTCTCTAAGGGAGTCGTTATCTAAAAGTTATTTGGTGGGGCGTGCGGGACTTGAACCCGCGACCGACGGATTATGAGTCCGCTGCTCTAACCGGCTGAGCTAACGCCCCCAGCCTCTACTAGATTACTGCTCTAGACGCTTTATTGTTTTCTTCGCCTTGCTGACGGTCTTTTTGACCCCTTTACGGACCTGCCGATCGACCTTCTTGGCGCGCTTGACGACATCCTTGCGGATGTCCTTGATTTCGCCACCAATGCGGCCAAGAGCAATTAGGGCCTGGCGACGCATTTTTTGTTCTGCTCGTCTCACCGCTAGACTCAATCGTCCAATTGGGCGAGCATACTCTTCGAGGTTGTCATCGCTTTGCTGTCTAGCGTCCTCGTCTCCCCGATAGAGTCCCTCAAAAATGGCAAGAGTTCGCTTAATGTCGTGGCTTTGAATCAGGTGAATTGAGTTTTCTGAGAGTCTGTCCAACTCTTTTTGATCCGCGGTGGCTATCTTCAGTAGGCATCTGGCAAAATCATCGACATCATCTGGTTCGAAGAGGTAACCGTTATCGCCGTTGTGCACCAGGTGTGGCAACGCCATAGCATTTGCTGCAATTACCGGTCTACCGGAAGCCATGGCCTCCATTGTTGCTATCGATTGCAACTCGGCAATCGAAGGCATCGCAAATACAGTTGCTCTTTCATATGCCAAAGGGAGTTCTTCTTCAGTAATGTGCCCCAAGAACTTGACTCGATCGGCAATACCAACTTCAGCAGCTAGTTCACCTAGGTACTTGCGCTGACTTCCATCACCGGCAATTTCCACGTATACATCAATTTCTTTGGGTAGCTTGGCAACGGCCCTGATGAGATTGTGTATGTGCTTTTCCCAGTCCAGTCGACCCAAGAAGAGGATTCTGAACGGCTTGTTGGAAGTTCTCGTTGGGTTGGCGAATTTAGTTGCATCGATACCACAGGAAATAGAAAGAACATTCTCAATGCCAGCAGCTTGTTCAAGTAGTTCGGCAGCGCGTCTAGTTGGGGTTGTAACATGATCAAACTTGGCTAGAACTTTACCGGTATCTTTCCAGAGCTTCGCCTTTACCTTTCGCTCAAGAAATGAAGGTAAATGCATATACTTCAAAAGATTCTCAGGCATTAGGTGATTGGTAGCGATAAGCCTGATGCCACGTTCTTTACCGCTTCTTACCAGGACCCGACCCAGGACCAAATGGGATTGGGAGTGAATTGCATCAGGTTCGATTTCGTCAAGAATCTTGTCGACATGTTTTTTCAAGGTCAGTGGCCAGACATACCTCAGGGTTTTATGAATGATGAGTCTGTGGCTACGCAAACGATGCACGGTCATGCTTACGCCATCATGAATCTCTGTGAAGGTCCCCCACTTGTCGCTAAAGGCGGGTGCTAAAACATGAACATCGTTTCCATTTCGAACCAAACCACCAGCTAGGCGTTCTGTGAATCTAGCCGCACCGTTGATATCCGGTGGAAAGGTGTCTGAGGCAATAAGCACGCGCAGGGGTTTACCCGGATGCCTAGTTGACTGTGCCAATGGAAAAACCTGTCTATTTGGGTTGGAGGATTCTGGCTTTCTTAGCCTGAACTAAGTTTACCCTAGGCGCGCTTTATAAGCTCGGGATGCACCTTTGACAGTAAGTAAACGCCAACAACTGCCACTGCTCCGCTAGCTACGAAGCCCACCATAATCGGCACTGAGGCGTTCATGGCCTCATTGAGCACCACAACACCGATGCTAACGGCAACCAGCGGGTCGATAACGGTAAGGCCGGCCACGACGAGATCTGGTGGCCCCGAGGTGTATGCGTTTTGTACAAACCAACCACCTAGTAGCCCCGCGACAACCAGACAAACTAGTGCCAAGAGGGTTAGCCCATCGGTGAGCAATTCAAAACGGAAATTCACAATTCGGTCATAACCGCCTTGGCTAAATAGCCTTTTCAAAACAACTTTGGTAAGCGTTGCGACAAAACCGAACAGCACTCCCGCGCCTACTATAAATGTCAAGGGTTTGAAGTTAGCCGCACCCTTGAACTGAACAACTAGACCGATGGCAATCAAACTTATAACCAGCGCAAGAATGTAGATCAGCGCGTTATCATCAATTGCTGGTTCAACGGCAACTTCGTGAGCCATAACGACGAAAGCACCTAAACCAAGAGTGCAAAGCAGGATTGCATAAATGGAGCCTGCGTTTAGCGGGGTCTTGGTTATCCGCGAATTAAGTATCGAGGTTATCACCAGAGCGATTGCACCAATCGGTTGAACCAAAATCAATGGTGCCAGCAGCAGAGCCGTGAATTGCAAAGCTAAGGCGACTATCGAAATAAAAAGTCCGGTCACCCACTGAGGATGTCGAATTAGATTCAGCAATTGTCTAAAAGTGAAATGGGATCTTCCCGAAAGGGCAGCTTTCTTCTGGATGCCAACGGCACCGTTTTGCAGTTGCGAGCCGACGGCAAGTGCAACAGCCGAGAGCACGGCAAGGGAAATCGCTAATAGCTTCAAAACTCTCCCACCCAAATCTTTGGATTAAGCCTAGCGAGGATAACCTGATTGAACTGCGATAAATTAGAGCAATGATTAGGCCAATTTGTATCACTGGGGACCCCGTCCTGCACCAGCCAGCCAAGGAAGTTACCGAGTTCAATCAGGAACTCAGAGACCTTGTCCAAGACATGTATGAAACTATGGATGAAGCCCCGGGAGTTGGCCTGGCTGCCCCGCAAATAGGAGTGCCGCTGAGAGTTTTCGTCTATGACTGGGATGCCGATGATGGCTCAGCCCAGCGTGGCGTGGTAATTAATCCCGTGCTTGATCTCTCTGAAATACCTGCTGGAGAACCCGATTGGGAGACAGAATCTGAAGGTTGCCTGAGCGTCCCAGGTGAGCGCTTTCCAATCAAAAGAGCCCAGAAGGCAACTGTTCGAGGTTTAGACCTGGAACAAAATCCAGTAGTCATAGAAGCTACCGGCTGGTTTGCTCGAATATTCCAACACGAATTTGACCATTTGAACGGCACGCTTTAC
Organism: uncultured Rhodoluna sp.; assembly: GCA_964443065.1. Taxonomy (GTDB): domain Bacteria; phylum Actinomycetota; class Actinomycetes; order Actinomycetales; family Microbacteriaceae; genus Rhodoluna. The sequence goes on along the minus strand of CAYUBJ010000004.1, from coordinate 16,049 downwards.
GTTGACCGTTTAGTTGAACCACACAAGAGCGATAGTCAAAAGATTATCGCTGATAGAGGCTGGGGTAAACCTGGCTTATCTTGGCTACCCGGTGAGGAAAAACTAGAGGGTTAGCTCTCCAAGTTCATGCAATTTGAGTAACAACTGCGACCTGGTACTCAATAACAGGAGGTTCTGCGCTTTAGAGATTGTTTGCCTGACCTTTAGCTTTGGTACCTGAACTATCTGGGCGATTTGGGCATCGGTTTTTAGTTCACAGAAGCTTCTGATAATTGCTTCTTCCTTGCCATCCAAAACATCTAGAGCGAGAGAAGCCTTAGCGAACTCCTCCTCGGTGGTTTTGCCCGACTGGATCTCAGGAAGAATATCCCTTATTCCAAAATCTGCATCAGAGTCAGAGCATCTAATTACCGTTGCAACGAATCGCTCAATTCCCTGGTCGATAAACACTGCATCAACTGCCCCAGCTTCGACAGCCAGAATTCTAGATTCCAGATTTTCATAAGGTGATGAAATCAAGAACCTACCAACCTCGGTCGCATTGATTTTGGCGAGTGCATGAATAGCTCGCACAAAATCAAATGCTGAGCTGTTTGGTAGGCGCTGATCTAGAACAACAACATCAAAGTTATAAGACAAAATCTCATCTGCGCTAAGCCCAAATCCATCTGAGTCAGTGACAACTTGAACGTTTGGAGTTGCCTCTAAAGCTGCGCGCCTCGCTCCCCTTAGTATTTCGGATCCGCCGATTAGCGCGACACGCAATACTTTAGGCACGGTTAGTTGCCCTTTGAATACTTCGCAACGTTCGGGAAAGCCGCTGAAACAGTGAAGCCAACTCCGGGGACTCTGGTGAATTCTATGTTTCCTTCAAACAGGACAACTCGTTCAGCCATAGCTGTTAGCCCCGGTCCGGTCAGATGCTCAACAAGGGCTTTCTGATCTTCGAGCACCCCATACTCGTTTGGTTCGGCAGCTATTGCTCGGCTAACTTCCTCACCGTTGTCCTTGATTAGGATCTGCAGAGCCTTATCCTTCCAAATGAAGTCAATGTCAACACCGGTATTGATTGGTGCGTGCTTTCGAACGTTATCTAAAGAATCAAAAACGATTCGATAGATAACCAATGAAATGCCGTCGTTGAGTGACAGTGGTGTCCCGGTCTCTCTAAAGTTCACTGCATAACCAAATTCGCGATAAGAAATATATAGCGCGTTCAGGTCTCTGAGACCCGGTAGCGCTAATGCTTTTCTATCTTGAAGACCTAGAAGATCAGATAAACGCCTAATCTCATGGAACGAAGTTTTTATTCCAGTGTGAAGATTTTCAACAACCCGAGAGGCAACTGTTGGATCAGACTTTAAGGCATAGCCACCTGATTCAGCTAAAACTAAGTTAGCGCTGGTTTGATCAAGGAGCAGATCGGTAACGTCTTTAGCGATGCCGAATCTTCTGTCTTGTTCAGCTAAAGCCAATTCGGCACTGGCTAATCTAGTTTCCATAAGGGCAACGTCAACGCTGGTGCCAACGTGGTTTAGTTGGGTGTAAATCAATCGACCAATGAACCACGCATTAGCGGTGATGGCTAGTAGTGCCACAAATCCGGCAACAGAAATTGCAATCTTGGCATCTCCTGTTGGTAACTCAATCCCGTAGATGGCTCCGCCTACTGGAAGCTGAAAAACATTCCAGAAGTAAACGGTTGTGCCGAGAGCAACATTCAAGACAAAGGCAACAAGCCTCTCCCATTTAGATGAGAAGGCAGCTAACACAAATAGTGCCAGCGTTGCAGCAAGTTGACTAAGTTGTGGCTCTAGCCCGTTCACCAGAGGGATAAATAGTCCGATTGAAAAAAGTGAGATAGACAGCCAAGGCAATGCTCTTGAAAAAGCGATTGAGCTTGCCAACACAAAAGATGCAAGCAGGGTTGGATTACCTTGTAGCCAAAGATCTAAGCCTCCGAGAATTAGAAAGGATACGGCCCCGACCAAGGCGGCTGGAAGCCACTTCTGGTCACGAATCCAAAGAAACATTTGGTCTCCAAAAGGGCCTAATTGTTTTGCTCCCCGGCTTGGACTCGAACCAAGAACCTATCGGTTAACAGCCGATTGCTCTGCCAATTGAGCTACCGAGGAATGTGCCGTTTAAGGCAACTTGAATACTTTACCAAACTTTGGCTAGTTAATAACCAAGAGCTGGGTCGACCAGGCCTACCCATTGGCCCTTGCCCTGATAGGCAGCCAGATTCTCCCGAATTCTGATGGAGAATAACCTAACCACCTGGGCGTTGGTATCGGCCGTATGTGGGGTAATAATGACGTTTTTTGCCTCCCACAGTGAATGCCCGTCGGGAAGCGGCTCAGGATCGGTAACATCAACCCCAGCTCCGGCAATCTGGCCAGAATTCAGGGCTTCAGTCAGATCTTCGGTTACCACCACAGCCCCGCGGGCGATGTTCACCAAATAGGCTGAGTCCTTCATCAGCTGGAATCTCGCCCGGTTGAATAAACCGGTCGTCTTCTCGGTAAGCGAGCAAGCCAAGATAACCCAATCAGCTTTAGCTAACTCGCTGTCCAATTGGTCAAGAAGAACAACTTTTTTCGCTCCAGAGATCGGCAAATCTCTATTTCTGACCACGGTGATGTTTGCCCTAAACGGGGTGAGCAGTCTGATCAGTTCTTCGGCTATGCCACCGCCACCAACAATCAAAATGCTGGAATCGTATAGCGAAGCTGCAAATTTCCTACCCCAACTCCTAGCCATTACGCGTTCTGGGATTACCCGACCAAGTGCCATAGCTAACATGAGCGCGTGTTCGGCAACTGGTTCACGATAGGAACCTTTCGCGCAGGCAAATCTAATTGGCAATTTAATTACTTCTTGAAAGGCATCGACCCCGGCAAAAGGGAGCTGAACAAATTCAAGTTGTGGGTTAGCGGCTATGGTTTCAGCTAAACCTTTTGGATCCGAGTAATCAGTCCAAATCAAAGCGCCAACACTTTCATCCAGCGAGCTTAGTTGGCAACCGCTATCAATTACTGCCTGCTCATAGGCTGGAAAAGATTTTGGAGCAATACATACTTTGGTTCTGTCTAGGGTCATGGCAAGGCTCGAATCTTTTCTTCAAGAGCAACAAGATCTCGTTGCAGTTTCATGTGCTGATCAGCCTGGGTATCCAGGTCTAGCAAGGCAAGAGCACTAATCAAAGCCGCTCTGTTTCGTACCAGAATCTTCTTTACTGCAGCCGCAATGACACCTTCGGCATAACCTTTGGCCTGGTCAGCATTTGAAATAGGAAGTGGCTTGACAGCCAAAGATCTAATCAGCGAGTGTAAAGGTTCTGGTGAGTTCGATAAAACTTTATCTACCCAGTTTGGACTGTTTATATCTGCTACAGATTGAATTGCCGCCTGAGCAACAACGCTATATGAAACAGTTGCAAACAATTCCGAACACACTTGCCTAAACGATTCAATTGACCACGCGCTGGGTAATTGAAGCAAAACTGCTAGCACCTCTTGTTCAAAACGAGTGTTCGCGTCGTTCAAATTTGGTGCCGGAAACTCCGGTGCCTCATCCTCAAAGCTGGGTTCGACAGGGTCAAGATCACCCCGCCTAGATCCTTGAACCGCTTGGGCACGCTGTTTAGCTAACTCTTGATTGAGTAGCCGATTTATCTCATCTGCTCCCAGCTGCACCTTCGCCGCCAGTATCCTGACATATTCTTCCCGAGCACCTAGATCTTTTACCCTGACTAGGACTGTTACCGCTGCCGTTGCGGCTGAGAGCCTACCCGGGTAAGAAGTTAGATCATGACCGTGTATCTTTTGGTCAATTGCAAACTCATAGATAGGTCGGCGATTTGAAATCATGGCCACTACGGCAGCATCACCTTTTTGAATTCTTAGATCACAGGGGTCTAAACCATCAGGACCAACAGCTACGAAGGTAGAGGCAATGAACTTATTTGAGCTTTCAAAAGCGCGCATAGCCGCTTTTTGTCCCGCAGCATCTGGATCAAAGGTAAAAATCACTGCGGCGGCCTGATCGGATGAACCAAAGAGCTGATTAATCTTTCGGATGTGGTCATCTCCAAAGGCTGTTCCACAGGTTGCCACTGCGGTTTTGATTCCGGCTAGATGACATGCCATCACATCGGTATAGCCCTCCACCACAACTACCTGACGGTTCTGGACTATTTCTTTCTTGGCTAGGTCTAAACCGTAGAGCACCTGTGACTTGTGATAAATCGGAGTCTCCGAAGTGTTCACATACTTAGCCAACGGATCGTCTTCATAGATTTTTCGAGCACCAAAACCAATAACCGAATTTGTGGCATCCCGAATCGGCCAAATCAGTCGGCCACGGAACTTGTCGTAACGTTTGCCCTCTTTGGCAACCATTAGATCAACCTTGATTAGTTCATCTTCGCTGAAACCCTGAGCTTTTAGCGCATCAGATAAGGCGCTCCAGCCCTTAGGTGCGTAACCGATGCCGAACTGTTCGGCGGCAGTCTTGTCAAAATTACGGGCACTTAGGAAGGTTCTGGCAGTTTGAGCTTCGGGAGAATTCAATTGCTCTGCAAAAAATTTAGCTGCAGCTTCATTGGCTGCAAACAGCCTGGCTCGGTTGACTCCGTCATCCCGACCACCAGACTCATACTGAATCTGATAAGAAATCTTCGAAGCACACTTTTCTACGGCTTCATAGAAAGTGATGTTTTCCATCTTTTGCAGAAACTTATATACATCGCCACCTTCGCCACAACCAAAGCAGTGGTAGAAACCCTGATCTGGCCGAACATTGAACGATGGCGATTTCTCATCGTGGAAAGGACATAGCCCTTTTAGCGAGCCAACCCCACCAGTTTTCAACTGAACATACTCTCCGACAATCTCGGCAATGCTGACTCGCTGCTTAATCTCTTCTATGTCCCGTTGCGGAATCCGACCAGCCATCTATAGAGTCCGCTTCTTTGAACCGATTAGAGCATTGTGAAGTTTTAGGGCCGCGGCGTCGGTGAATACTGCAATCTGATCCACGATGACTCGACGTTGCTCTTGCTCCGTGCCTGCCTTTTGCCACTGCAAAGCACTGTATTGGTCGAGGTATTCGCCGTTGGATTGGAGTAAGACATCGGCTAGTTCGATCAGCAGGGCTCGTTGCCACTCATAAAAGGGTCTACGCTTTTCGGTGGACATCAAAAAATAAGAAACCAATCCCTTAAATATCGCAATCTCTGCAGCAACCTCATTTGGAACCACGACGTCAGCGGCATACCTAGCGAAAGTTGAATCCGGATTAGCTTTGAAAGTTGCATCTGTAGTTCTTGAAACAAAACTTCCGATCACCGAGGAAGTGAGGTTTTTGAGCGCCCCTGCCTGACGTGGAGTTCCGCTCCAGGTTTTGAGCCAGTTTGGATTCTCCTGAAGTCGATTGAAGGCTGCGGCCAGTTCGAATCTTGGTATTCGATTTCCATTCCAGCGCTCAATCTCAGTTACCAAGGCATCCTCGTTGGAATTTAGTTCTTCAAGCTTGATTGCACCATCAACTACCGCATCCTCGAAATCATGCACCGAGTAGGCAACATCGTCACTGAAATCCATAATCTGAGCTTCAAAACACTTCACATTGACCGGTGCGTCTTGACGGATCCAATCGAAAACAGGAACATCGTCCTGATAAACACCGAACTTGAGTGAGCGATCCGCTCCGCTGTCTGGCACCGCATCGGCAAGTGTCCAAGGATATTTACAGCAGGCATCTAGGGTTGCCCTAGTTAGATTCAAACCAAATGGGATACCCTCGGACGAATAAACCTTTTGTTCAATGCGAGTTAAGATTCGCAAGGTTTGGGCATTACCCTCAAAACCACCAAAGTCTTTTGCCCACTCGTTTAGAGCCTTTTCACCATTGTGACCAAATGGCGGATGCCCTAGATCGTGAGCTAGGCAAGCCGAATCAACCACATCTGGATCGATACCAAACTCAACGGCCATCTCGCGACCAACTTGAGCAACCTCCAGAGAGTGGGTGAGCCTGGTTCTAGCAAAATCCCCAGCTCCTGGGGTTAGCACCTGAGTTTTTGCGCCTAGTCTTCTAAGCGCTGAAGAGTGAACGACTCGAGCCCGATCCCGAGCGAATTCGGTACGAGCAGAACGACCGGTACCGCTTTCGGCAAGCAGTCGTTCTCTATCACTTTCAGAGTACTGATGACTCATCCGCCAGATACTCCTAGTTCAGCTTCGCTAAGCATTTTTCGCTGATCACCTTCAAGTTCTCTAGAGTTCAACCAATTCTCCGGCAGAGCACAAACTTTAGCACCGCCGAGCCTACCTCGCGGCCCTTCGGCTAGCTCACCAGGATATGGCAAAGACCAGTCTAGGGTTCCGAGTATGTCATCCATCTGGGTAAGTGACTCAACCTGTGCAAGAGCGGCTCTAAATTCCCCACCAACTGGATAGCCTTTGAAATACCAGGCAACATGCTTGCGGATATCGCGGCAAGCGCGCTCCTCCGATTCAAAGAACTCGACTAGCAGCAATGCGTGCTGTTTGAAGGCCTGAGCAACTTCACCCAAGGACGGCTGAACAGGATCAATTGCTTTATCTGAGTTTGGATCGAGGGCATATTCTTCAAATGCCTTTTGCAAGTCAGCAAAAAGCCAGGGCCTACCTAAACAACCTCTACCAACCACAACGCCATCAACCCCGGTCTGGCGCATCATCCGAATTGCATCGCTAGCTGACCAGATATCTCCATTGCCAAGAACCTGAACGTCTCTAAGCGAGTCCTTTAGTTCATAGATGGCGTTCCAGTCTGCGTTTCCCGAGTAATACTCCGCAGCCGTGCGACCGTGTAGCGCTACTGCGGCAGCGCCAGCGTCCGCAGCTGCCTTCCCTGATTCCAAGAAGGTTAGGTGATTACTATCAATTCCCTTGCGCATTTTTACGGTGACAGGAATATCTCCTGCCGCCTTTACAGCAGCGCTAACGATAGCTCGGAATAGATCTTGTTTATAGGGAAGTGCGGCTCCGCCGCCCTTACGGGTTACCTTTGGCACCGGACAGCCAAAGTTCAAATCGATGTGGTCAGCGCGATTCTCTGCGACCAGCATGGTTACAGCCTCGGCGATAGTTTTGGGATCAACCCCGTAAAGCTGAACAGATCTTATGTTTTCACTCTCGTGATGGCCAATCAAACGCATCGATTCTTCGGTTCTTTCAACCAAAGCCCGTGAGGTCACCATTTCGCTTACATACAATCCGCCACCGTATTCACGGCACAGCCTGCGAAAAGCGGTGTTGGTTATCCCCGCCATTGGCGCAAGCACCACTGGCGTGGTTATCGAAATGGCACCGTATTGAAGCAAATCTTCTCCCCTACTAGGAAATCAGTTTTGCAGCTAGGTATGACTTCAAGTTATCCAGTGAGACTCTCTCCTGAACCATGCTGTCTCGTTCACGAACGGTGACTGCTTGGTCCTCCAGCGACTCAAAGTCAACAGTGACACAGAATGGAGTTCCGATTTCATCTTGACGACGATACCTTCTACCAATAGCGCCAGAATCATCGAAGTCGATGTTCCAGTTTCTTCTCAAATCTTGAGCAAGGTTTCTAGCCACCGGCGATAGGTCTTCATTGCGCGATAGCGGTAAAACAGCTGCCTTAATTGGAGCCAGACGATAATCAAGGCGAAGCACAGTTCGAATATCTACGCCACCTTTGGTATTCGGTGCCTCGTCTTCGGCATAAGCATCAACCAGGAATGCCATAAGTGATCTAGTAAGACCGGCCGCCGGTTCAATAACGTAAGGTGTCCACCGCTCGCCCTTAGCTTGATCGAAGTAACTCAGGTCAACACCTGATTCTCTAGAGTGGGTGGTTAGGTCGAAGTCAGTGCGGTTAGCGATACCCTCAAGCTCTCCAAATTCACTACCTTGGAAGCCAAAGCGATACTCAATATCCACTGTTCGCTTTGAGTAGTGTGAAAGCTTTTCTTTCGGATGTTCAAATAAGCGCAAGTTATCTCTGTTGATACCTAAATCTAGATACCAGTTCAAACGCTCTTCAATCCAATACTCATGCCAACTCTCGTCGGTGCCAGGTTCAACGAAGAATTCCATCTCCATTTGTTCGAATTCACGAGTGCGGAAGATGAAGTTTCCTGGAGTGATCTCGTTACGGAAAGATTTACCGATCTGTCCGATTCCAAACGGTGGCTTCATCCGCGCAGCGCCAAGAACGTTGGCGAAATTCACAAAAATACCCTGAGCTGTCTCTGGTCGCAGATAATGAAGTCCAGACTCATCTTCAACTGGACCCAAGTAGGTCTTCAGCAGGCCGTTAAAAAGTTTCGGTTCGGTCCAGATGTCCTTACTACCGCAGTTTGGGCATGGAATCTCGGCCAGCGAGGCGGGAGCCCGGCCCTTCTTTTCTTCAAAAGCCTCCTCAAGGTGATCAGCCCTAAAACGCTTGTGACAAGAAGTGCACTCAATCAGCGGATCAACGAATTCTTTGACGTGACCGGAGCTTTCCCAAACCTTCTTCGGCAGAATAACCGAGGAATCCAAACCGACAATGTCGTCTCGACTATTGACGATTGCTTGCCACCACTGGCGTTTGATGTTTTCTTTGAGTTCTACCCCGAGCGGTCCATAGTCCCAGGCGGAACGGGTTCCACCATAGATTTCACCGGCTGGAAAAACAAAGCCTCTGCGCTTTGCTAGAGAAATAACTGAATCTAGGCGTGATGGGGCTGCCATTTATGCTCCCTTGGTTAGGCACCGTTGGCTACGGTGTCTCAGATAGTTAGTTTACCTGCCCTTAGGTCTATCCTCGGCTTTACCAAAGCGTCTATTGCGCTTGGTGTATTCGCCTAGGGCTTGCCATAGATGCTCCCGATTGAAATCTGGCCAGAGCACATGCATGAAGACAAATTCCGCATAGGCCGATTGCCAGAGCAGAAAATTGCTTATTCGCTTCTCTCCACTGGATCGGATGAACAGGTCAACGTCGGGTAAATCTTTTGTTAGCAGATACTTCTGCACGGTTTTGTCGGTGATCTTGCCCGGTAGCTTTCCAGCGGCCTGGTCCTCAACCATTCTGGTAATCGCATCGACAATTTCTCCACGACCCCCGTAATTCACACACATGGTGAACACCAAACCCGTATTACGTTTAGTCAATTTCTCCGCGGTTACTAGTTGATCAACCACACTCGGCCACAACCTTGGTCTAATCCCAACCCAACGAATCTTCACGTTCCAAGAGTTAAGCTGATCACGTCGGCGAAGTAAGACTTCCCTGTTGTAGTTCATCAGGAACTTGACCTCTTCGGGAGATCGCTTCCAATTCTCGGTTGAGAATGCAAACACAGTCAGATACTTAACCCCAGCTTGGATAGCTCCCTCAATCACATCCATAAGTGCAGCTTCACCGGCTCGATGACCTTCAACTCTGGTTAGTCCTCTTGCATTTGCCCAACGTCCATTACCGTCCATGACAATAGCGACGTGTTGCGGAACACTGCCTGAAAACTTTGGCTTTTTCATGTTCGCTCCAAATGATTAATTGATTTCAAGCCCTTATCGATATGCCACTGGGTATAAGCGCTGACGAGCCCGGTAGCAGCCAGTTTAACCGAATCGGAAGCTGTGTCGACTATCTCCCAATCGCCAGCTAAAAGCGCACCGAGGACCAGTGTTGTATCCTTACCGATAATCGCTGCTGCTGGGGTTAAACAACGATCACAAACCACCCCTCCAGTTTGAACATAAAATGCACCGTGTGGTCCAGGTTCAGAGCAGGTAGTGCAGTCAACAAAGTTTGGAGCCCAACCGGCAATTGCAAGAGCCCGAAGTAGGTATGAATTCAGAATGAGTTTCGGCTCATGTTCTTTTTTAGCCAAAGAACGTAGCGCACCGACCAGCAATAGATACTGACTGGTTGCCGGTTCGTCGTCAGTAAGTTTAAGAGCCGTCTCGCAGATTACATTCGCCACCGTGTATGAATCATATTCATCGCTGATCACACCGCCATATGCACCAATGATCTCTACCTGAGTAACTGTGTCTAGATTCTTACCTTCATAGCATTGAACGTCTACAGCCATGAAAGGTTCAAGCCTGGCGCCTAACTTTGATGCTGTCCTTCTAACGCCTTTTGCAACCGCACGAACTTGGCCGTGATAGCGAGTCAGCATTGTCACGATGCGGTCTGCTTCACCCAATTTATGGGTTCTAAGCACGACTGCTTCATCTCGATAGGTAGGCACCTAACAAGTATTACCGTTGCGAGCGGTTAACCGCTGAAATGACAGCCTTAAGTGAAGCAGTTGAAATATCGCCATCAATACCAACTCCCCAGAGGGTCTTACCCGCAACGGATAGCTCAACGTAGGCTGCAGCCTGAGCATCCCCAGAAGCGCTCAGGGTGTGTTCGGTGTAATCCAGTAGCGATACGGTTATCCCCTGCTTGGCAAGAATCTCTAGGAACGCCGAAATAGGACCGTTTCCGCGGCCTTCAACTTTCAGTTCCTGATCACCGTCACGCAAGGTGGCTCGAAGTTCAACCACTCCATCAAGTTCAGAGTTAGTCTGCATTTGCTTTAGTTCGAACCTGCCCCACTTCTTGCTTTTATCCTGGCTTGGTAAATATTCATCTTGGAATATGTCCCAAAGCTCAGCCGAGGTGACCTCGCCGCCTTCGCTGTCGGTTCGGTTCTGAACTACTCGGCTGAACTCGATTTGCAGTCTTCTAGGTAGTTCTAGGTTGTGATCAGTCTTCAATAGGTAGGCAACACCGCCCTTGCCAGATTGTGAATTGACTCTAATTACCGCCTCGTAGCTGCGACCGACATCCATTGGATCAATCGGTAGGTATGGAACAGACCAAATCAGATCATTCACACCAACACCTTGAGCCTGGGCATCTCGTTCCATACTCTCGAAACCTTTTTTAATGGCATCCTGATGAGAACCGGAAAACGCTGTGTAGACAAGGTCACCACCATATGGCGCTCTTTCGGGAACCCTCAACTGATTGCAGTATTCAACCGTCCGCTTTATCTCATCCAAGTTTGAAAAATCAATTTGTGGGTCAATGCCTTGGCTAAACAGATTTAGTCCTAGAGTGACCAGATCAACATTTCCAGTTCGTTCACCGTTACCAAATAGACATCCCTCTATCCGGTCTGCGCCAGCCATGTAACCGAGTTCGGCTGCAGCAACAGCCGTACCCCTATCGTTATGTGGATGAAGACTTAGAATCACTGAATCACGATTGATTAGATTTCTCGACATCCACTCGATTGAGTCGGCATAAACGTTTGGTGTTGCCATCTCGACCGTAGCCGGCAGATTGATGATCATCTTATGTTCGGGAGTTGGTTCGAATGCGGCAATCACCGCATTACAAACATCTCGAGCAAATTCCAACTCGGTACCGGTATAAGACTCAGGAGAATATTCGTAGTAGACAGTCGTTTCTGGAACAGTCTTTTCCAGCTCAAGACATTTCCTTGCTCCCGCGAGAGCTATGTCAATGACGCCTTGCTTATCCGTATTGAATACCACCCTGCGTTGTAGCACCGAGGTTGAGTTGTAGAGGTGCATCACCACTTTTTTGGCACCTCTAATCGACTCATAGGTGCGTTCAATTAGGTGATCTCTGGCCTGAGTAAGAACCTGAATCGTGACATCTTCGGGAATGTGATTGCCCTCGATAAGCTCACGGACAAAGTCAAAGTCGGTCTGCGAAGCGGACGGGAAACCCACTTCGATTTCCTTGTATCCCATCTTGACCAGAAGTTGGAACATCTTCATTTTGCGCTCTGGGCTCATCGGATCAATCAGCGCTTGATTACCATCGCGCAGATCCACAGCACACCACAGAGGAGCTTTGGTAATAGTTTTAGTAGGCCAGGTTCTATCTGGCAGGGATACCGGTATCTGTTAGTGAAAAGGACGATCTTTGTGTATCGGCATTGCCGATGGTTTTTGATTGTTCTTCATTTATGAATCCTTGAGGTATGAATTTTTGGGCTGGGAATGGCTGAATTCTCCGCGACGAGGGAAGAAACTAGATCCCGTCGCGGCTACTAAGCAGGAGCCCGAAGAACATGGCTAAAGGCTAGCACAGCCTAAAGTCCGAGTCGACCCAACTGTTTTGGATCAGATTGCCAGGCTGGAGCGACTTTGACGTGAATCTTGAGCATTACCTTAGAGCCAACTAGAGCCTCAATCTCTTTTCTGGCTTGACTACCGATTTCTTTTAGCCTTGAGCCACCCTTACCAATAATGATTGGCTTTTGACTGTCGCGCTCCACCCACAAGTTGGCGTGGATGTCATAAATCTCAGAATCTTCGCGCTTGCCATGCTCATCTATGGTTACCGCAAGAGAATGGGGCAATTCTTCTCTGGACTCCTCAAGGGCAGCTTCTCTGATTAGTTCACAGATGCGAGATTCCAAAGACTCTTC
>CAYUBJ010000004.1:0-3468 GCA_964443065.1 uncultured Rhodoluna sp. | reverse complement strand
CCAGGTGTGTCGACAATTATCAGCTGAGCATTTTTGGTGTTTACGATGCCACGAATTGCCTTGCGGGTAGTCTGCGGCTTACTGCTGGTAATCGCGATCTTCTCGCCAACCAAGGCGTTGGTTAGTGTCGACTTACCAACGTTGGGTCTACCGACAAAGGTTACAAAACCAGATCTGAATTCACTCACTCTGGTTCCACCTCTAGTGCAGCTCTAGCCGCCAAAAGTTCCTCACTCATTCGAACCAGAGCCGTGACAACTCGTTTACGACGACCCTCGACGCGGTCCACTTTGATAACCAAACCGGAGAATTCAATCTGATCATTTCGGGCTGGCAATCTGCCTAACTCTTTGGCAAGTAAACCGCCAACGCTATCTACGTCCTCGTCCTCTAGTTCTAATTCGAAATGTTCACCAAGATCAAATAGCGAAAGCCTGGTGCTCACTCGAATCCAGCCATCTTCTAAGACTGTAAGTTCCGGAAGATCCTTGTCGTATTCATCAGAGATATTTCCAACAATCTCTTCGATAACATCTTCCATCGTCACCAAACCGGCAACTCCACCGTACTCATCAACAATCATGGCGATGTGTATCGCCGACTGCTGCATCTTTTGCAATAGATCATCAACTGGAAGGCTCTCTGGAATAAAGGCTGCCTCACGGGCTATGTCGATTGCCCGGACACTTGCCGCCCGCTCTGGATTTTCGTGAATTAGCCTTGCCACATCTTTGATATAGAGGACACCTTTAACATCGTCCAGGTTCTTACCAATCACCGGTAATCGTGAATAGCCGTATCTGAAAAATACTGTCATGCTCGCCGCTAGAGTCTCCTCTGCTGGAATAGTGACCATATCGATTCTCGGTACCATGATTTCTCTGGCGTTAGTCTCACCCAGCTCCTCTACCGATTCGATTAGCTCCTGCTCGTATTCTTCAGTTGACTCGGTAGGTAGCGACAGTGGAGTAAAGAAAAGGTTTATCGATTTCAGTAGCGGTGATACTGTCCGAACAATTCGAGATGCCCAAGCAGACTTACCCGCAGATTTAGCAAGAAGTTGCATCACTAGGCTCAAGCCAATAACCAGAATCAAACTGATTAGCACTACCCACCAAATGTTGAGACCCCATGCCACAAAAATCAGGCTAAGAACTATGGCATAGATCGATACGACGACCAGCTTGGTAAAAGATATTCCTTCGGTTGGACGTTCATCCTCTTCATTCAGCTTTATTACCGCTTCAGCAAGAGCGAGCATTACGGCGAAGCCTGCAAGTAATAGAGCGATAGCCAGACCTAGATAGATCAACTACAACTCCCTTGATTCTAAATACTGCTCAACAATTTCCTCTTGGAGGGCAAACATTTCGAGCTCGTCTTCCTTTTCGGCGTGGTCATAGCCGAGCAGGTGAAGAATTGAGTGGGCGATCAAAATCAGTATTTCGCGCAGCTCTGAATGACCACGCTCTAAAGCCTGTTTACTTGCAACCTGAGGGCAAAGCACAATCAACCCAAGGTGCCCCGCTGGAGTTACCGCATTTGGTTTTCCAGGTCTTAGCCCGTCAATTGGCTGGCTTAGCACATCGGTCGGTCCGCTTTCTTGCATCCAGTCGAGGTGATACTGCTCCATTACTGTTTCGTTCACCAGTAGTATCTCGATGTCGGCCTTGGCGTCTATGTGCATTTTCGCTAAAGCAAAATCAGCCAACTGCAATATTTCTTCAAGGGGGGCTGAAACCCCTGATTCGTTTTCAAGTTCAACGCTCATCGAGTTCTCGGCTTTGATTTGGCAGCTAGTTTCTGTTCAAACTTGCTATAGGCATCGACGATTCTGGCAACCAGTGCGTGCCTGACCACGTCTGAGGAATCAAGGTAGCAGAATTTCAGATCATCAACTTTAGGAAGTATTTCTCCAGCAACCTTGAGCCCTGATTTTCCGGTAGGAAGGTCAATCTGGGTGACATCTCCGGTCACCACCATCTTGGAATTAAATCCGAGCCTGGTTAGGAACATCTTCATTTGCTCTGGAGTGGTGTTCTGCGCCTCATCAAGGATGATGAACGAGTCGTTGAGCGTTCTACCGCGCATATAGGCAAGCGGAGCAACCTCAATGGTTCCAGATGTCATTAGCTTAGGAATTGCCTCGGGATCCAACATTTCATGCAAGGCATCAAATAGCGGCCTCAGATAGGGGTCAATCTTGTCGGTCAGTGTGCCAGGCAGAAAGCCAAGTCGCTCGCCGGCTTCAACAGCTGGACGAGTAAGAATGATTCGACTGACCTCTTTGCGCTGCAGTGCTTGAACGGCTTTAGCCATGGCTAGGTAGGTCTTACCGGTTCCAGCTGGCCCGATACCAAACACAATAGTGTTTTGGTCAATCGCATCAACATAGTTCTTCTGATTTACAGTTTTAGGTCGAATGCTCTTCCCTCTTGATGACAAGATGCTTTGGCTTAAGAGCTGAGCCGGAGATAAATCTCGCTCAATCATTTTTGCGCTTACTGCAATATCGACCGGTGCAATAGAGTGCCCAGCCTTAACCAAAGCAATGGCCTCATCGATAAGGCGTTTTGCAGCGAAGCAGTCAGACTCAGGACCCGATAAAGAAACGCTGTTACCACGAACTAAAACCGAAACACTCGGGTGGGCTTTCTCAATGCTTCTCAACAACTTATCTTCGGTGCCAAATAGTGAGATAAGTTCAACACCTTCAATGGAAAACTCGATTTTGGTGTCGCCAATGTTTTCTTGCGCCACTAAGCCCTCGCTGATTTCGCGGTCACGTGAGCATGGGCGTGAAAAACCGTTTGCCCGGCCGAAGCACCGGTGTTAAATGACAATCGGAATGAACCGTCGGTGTTTTCAGCTGCCACCTTGCGCGCCAATTTGAGTAGATCTAATAGCACAGCCTCGTTTTTATCGGTGAGGTCGGCAACATCGCTGTAATGCTCGCGAGGAACAATCAAAATGTGGACAGGTTGTCTCGGGGTGATGTCTTTGAAGGCAACAGCGTGCTCTGATTCAGCAACAAAGTTGGTGGGGATTACCCCTGAGGTGATCTTGCAGAAAATGCAATCCAATGAAACTCCTTTACTTAGTCTCAAGTCTAGGCTGGCTTTTAGCCTAAGGTAAGGGCTGCCAGCACAGCTGGCCCCGCGGTAGAGGTTCGCAAAACATTGCTACCCAGGCTAATAATCTCGGCTTTGCTGAAGATTTCTAGCTCTTCGGCGCTAATGCCGCCTTCTGGGCCGACAATTAGGGCAATTCGACCAGATTCTGGAATGGAGACAGAACTAAGTGATTTGATACCGGTTGGATCCAAAACCAGAACTTTAGCGAATTGGTCAAAGCTCTCAGCGAGTTTTTTGCTGTCGATAACTTCAGAAACCTGTGGGATGAAGCTGCGCAGAGATTGCTTCGCCGCCTCTGTCACAATCTGTTGCCACCTGTCTCGACCTGTTTTCT
>CAYUBJ010000003.1:27811-62954 GCA_964443065.1 uncultured Rhodoluna sp. | reverse complement strand
ACCCCAACGGGATTCGAACCCGTGCTACTGCCGTGAAAGGGCAGCGTCCTAGGCCTCTAAACGATGGGGCCGTCAAAGCATTGGAGCTTAACAAGCACCAAAGGTCAAGGTTACTTGGTTTTTCGGGCCCTAGCAACCTGTCGAAACGGGTGGGCCGATGTTAGTTTAGATAAAAGGCTTATTTTTATTGAGAGGGAAGGCGCTGAAAGTGAAATCTTGGCATAAGCGCGTCCTCGGGCTAATTTTGTTAGCCGGCCTATTTACCGGACCTACCCTGCTACCTTCAGCCCAGGCCGAACCGAACTACCCCACCCAGCAGGAGGTAGAAAACGCTAGGAAGAATGTCGCCAAAAAGAAGGCCATGATCAAGCGAATTCAGGGCATCATCGCCGATCTAACCGATGAGCAACTGGTCTTGGAAAAACAGGCCATGCTCAAGGCTGAGAAATACAACCAGGCCAAAGATGAGGAAGATGCGGTAGCGGCCAAGGTTGCCTTACTGCAAAAGAAAGTCGATGCGGCAACTGCAGAGGCCAAAGCGGCCAAAACTCAACTCGGTCGTATCGCCAGCCAGATGTGGCGCGATGGAGCTGCCGGGACATCACTGAATTTATTTTTGAATTCAGATAAAGCAGGTAACCTGCTTTATCAGTTGGGTGCTCAGGAGAAGATTGCTCAATCATCAGATCAGATATATAAAAGCGCTATTCAAAGACAGCAGTATGCTCAGTCGCTTGAAGATCAACTGCGCGATGCGAAAAAGGAATTAGCCGAAAAGACCGCTGTTGCCAAAGAAGCACTGCGCCAAGCTCAGGCGGCGGCCGATGCGCTGCAGGCAAAAGTTGATGAACAAAAAAGGCTCAATCGAACTTTTGTAGCGCAGCTGGCAAGGCTCGAGGATATCAGTGAGTCTCTGATGCGCCAGCGTATTCAAGGATTAATTGACGAGCAGAGACAAGAAAATGGAACTGGTCCAATCGATGCACCTAGTCTTTACGATGTTGGTCCACCGAATGAAACAAAAGTTGAAATCGCCTACAACTTCGGTAAAGACCAGCTTGGTGAAAGATATGTCTTAGGTGGCATGGGACCAAACATTTGGGACTGTAGCGGTTTGACTAAGGCAAGTTATGCAGCAGCTGGAATCTACATTGGAACTCACTCAGCAACAAATCAGTTCTACAACATGGCGGCTAAGCGCAGGTTGGTTCCAATCAAGGAAGCGCAACGCGGAGATCTGATGTGGTATTCCTATACCGATGATTTCAACGGCGACAAGTATCACGTGGTGATGTATTTAGGTAACGGCATGATGCTCGAAGCACCAAACCCGCTGCGAGTTGTTCGAATTGTGCCGCTGCGCTACGGTGATCTGTTTAGATACGCCGGACGGCCAACCCCGTAAAGGCGCTGATGGATAACCCTCGCCAAGTCCAACCCAAAACTGAAGGTTGGCAACAAAAAAAAGATGCCCAGGGTAGGCCGATTCTTGAATTCGAAGCGAAGCCGAGAGCCAAACAGCCGCCAGTTCATCTGGTTGATCTAAGCGATGACGAGCGAATCGCCAAAGCCAAAGAGCTGGGAGTTGCTCCCTTTCGGGTAAAGCAGCTCGCCAAGCACTACTTCACCCACTACACCAGTGACCCAGCCAAGATGACAGATCTGCCTCAAGAGGGCAAAGCGGCACTGGTTGAGGCTTTTCTACCCAAGCTGCTAACCGAGGTTAAGAGACTAAAAACGGCTAACGGCGACACCATCAAATTTCTCTGGCGGCTCTTCGATGGGGCTCTTGTTGAGTCGGTTTTGATGCGTTACCCTGGCCGAATCACGCTCTGTGTCAGCTCACAGGCTGGCTGCGGCATGAACTGTCCGTTCTGCGCCACCGGGCAAGCCGGCCTTACCAGAAACATGTCTGCGGCCGAGATAGTTGAGCAGATAGTAATTGCCAATCAGGTGATTGCCGCTGGGGAACTGGGGGGTAAAAAGGACGGCGAGTATGAGGAGCGCGTCGGCAACATAGTCTTCATGGGCATGGGCGAACCTTTAGCAAACTACAACCGGCTAATGCAGGCGGTGAGAACCATGGTCTCAGCCGATGGTCTTGGCATGTCGGCAAGAAATATCACCGTCTCAACAGTTGGCTTAGTCCCGGCCATTTTGAAATTAGCCGAAGAGAATCTTCCGCTTACCTTTGCGCTTTCACTTCACGCCCCGGACGATGAGTTACGCGATGAACTTATTCCGGTGAACTCTCGCTGGAAAGTCGATGAGGCTTTAGATGCTGCTAAGAATTACTTTGATGTCACTGGTCGACGTGTCTCAATCGAGTATGCACTGATTAGAGATATGAATGATCACAAGTGGCGAGCAGAATTACTCGCTGAGAAATTAAATGCTCGTGGTAAAGGTTGGGTTCACATAAACCCAATTCCACTCAATCCAACGCCTGGCTCAGTCTGGACTGCATCAACCAAAGAAGCTACTGATATATTTGTTTCAACTTTAGAAAAAGCGGGCATACCAACAACTTTGCGCGATACCAGAGGTAGAGAGATTGATGGTGCATGCGGCCAGTTGGCGGCCACCGAATGAAAGAACCTGATCCACTTCAAGATGGCACCAAAGTCTATTGGGGCGAGTTGCCGGCAAAAACGAGAATCAGCAAAACTCTTGAATTTATCGGCGAAGTTCTTCTCACGCTCGGAGTTATCTTGGGATTATTCGTCGGCTATAAAGCCGTGCTGCAGGATAGTCAGGTAGGTCAGGTTCAAACGATTTTAGCCAAGGAGTATCAAACACAGCCAAGCAAATTTGTTGACCCAAGTGAGGTTGATGAGCTGGCTGATATTTTTGCGCAGATGTATGTTCCTAGATTTGGAGAAACTTGGACCAGGCTTATAGCCGAGGGAACCAGGTGGCATCCGGTGCTAAATGAAATTGGAGTCGGGCACTACCGAGACACCGCGATGCCGGGTGAAGTTGGAAATTTTGCTGTCGCTGCCCATCGAGGTGGCTTCGGTGGAGCCTTCAAGGAGATCCACCGTTTGCAGGCTGGCGACCGAGTCTATATAAAAACTAAAAATTATTGGTTTGTCTACAAGTACTTGCAGACAAAAATCGTTGAGCCCACCGCAACCGGAGTTTTAGCCCCGATCCCCGAAGGCTTGAACGGCGCTGTCGCTGGTGGTCGATACATGACGTTGACCTCCTGCACACCTATATTTGTGAACACCGAGCGGATTGTTGTTTGGCTAGAGTTAGAAAGCCAGAGCACAATGACCCCGCCTGAGATGACTAGTCACGGAGGCAATTAGTATGTATGGTTGCCTCTGGAGAAAGTTGCCTGGTCGCTGGCCGGTCAAGGTTTTGTTTGTAACGTTGTCGATCTCCGTTTTTCTGGTTTTTAGCTATTACATTTTCTTTCCATGGTTAGATGCGAACGTCTTTACCGAAAACGAGAACAACCTTCAGTAAAGCCCCCCTTGACTAAATTTTCAATTCTGGCTAGATTAGAGCCATGGAAAAACTGCCTCTAGAGTTTGGCTTAGACACCTTTGGGGATATGTCTACCGATGATCAAGGACACCCGCTTTCGGCTGGTCAAACTATTAGAAACGTCATCGAACAGGCCAAACTGGCTGACACCTTAGGCATCAACCACTTCAACGTCGGTGAGCATCACCGAGCTGATTTCGCAGTCACTGCTCCAGATACCGTGCTAGCTGGAATGGCCACCGTTACTAAACAAATCACCCTTGGTACGGGGGTAACGGTGCTCTCCAGTGAGGATCCGGTTAGGGTTTACCAAAGATTTGCCACTATTGCCGCTTTAGCTCCCGGCAGAGTTGAGATAACCGCTGGTCGCGGCTCATTTATTGAAAGTTTTCCGCTTTTTGGCTTTGATCTAGCCGACTACGAGAAGTTATTTGAAGAGAAATTAGACCTTTTGGTTGAGCTATTAAAAGAAGAACCGGTTACCTGGCAGGGAGAAACCAGGGCAGCTTTGAATAACCAACAGGTTTACCCGAAAACTGAGCATGGCATCGGGCTAAGGGTCGGCGTTGGTGGCTCACCGCATTCGGTGATTCGAGCCGCTAAACACGGTGCCGCTCTAGCCCTAGCCATTATCGGTGGCCATTCGTCGAGGTTTGCCCCATTTACCGGTCTTTATCGTGAATCGCTAAAACGATTCGATCAACCCCAATTACCGATAGGTATCCACTCACCCGGACACATCGCCGAGACCGATGAGCAAGCCATAGCTGAAATGTGGCCCAACTACCAGGCTTCATTTGGACGAATCGGGCAGGAGCGTGGCTGGGCACCGATGAGCTACCAGCACTATGCCAATGAGGTGGCAAATGGTTCGCTTTACGTCGGCTCCGCAGAAACTGTGGCCAAGAAGATTATCGAAACAATAAAGGCGACCGGTGCCAACCGATTTGATCTGAAGTATTCAACTGGGCCGCAGCCGCAATCGCAACTGATGCGATCCATTGAGCTATACGCGACCAAGGTTATTCCAATGGTCAAGGCGGAACTTGGCTCTGAATTAGCCATTACCTATTAAAAGCCGAATGGGGCCGCCCTTTCGGACGACCCCACTCAGTTTTGATGCTTAGTGACCTTCTTGTGCTGCAAAAGCCTTGTCGTCTTCAGCTGACTTAATACGTGCAATGCTGAAGATGATTAGACCGAACAGACACTTAGCCAAGATGTCAGCAATGCTGTAACCAATCTCACGTGCCATTACTTCTGAACCAGTAGCAATAGACTCGCTGTTCATCGCAAGGATGAAGGTGATTGGGTAGACACCCCATGTTGCAATAAGCAACAGGCGGACGCCTAGGAACAACTTGCGAACCTTCTCAGACTGCTTGTCGAGGCTCTTTGACAACTCGATCCATAGAACATACATGATGTATAGGAATGGAATTGTTGAAAGTAGACCCCACATGCTGTTGCTAATGCCGAACAGGTTGCTCTTGATGTCGCCTGGGTAACCCAAGATGATCATCAAAGCAGCTGCTGGAACTAGACGCTTTAGCAATGAGGACTGAATTTCCTTGACAAGGCCAAGAACAGCAACAAGCTCAACTAGAAGTAGTGGAACTGTCAATAGCCAGTCGATGTAACGGTAGCCAACGTTGTAGTGAGCTGCACCGAACTCCAGTGCCTGGCCAGCGGCTGCGGCAACACCTGAAGCCTCATTCATGCCGTATGCGTGGCCGAATGAGTCGAACATTCTGAAGTAGTGGTAAGCAGCAATTGAAGTTACGGTTGCTGAAACCATTACAGCCAGACGGTACTTAGGTAGAACTCGGTCTCTTGCGAACCACAAGAAGATCGAGGTGAAAAGCATGCTTGCGATACCTAGCGAAAGCATGTTATAGACCGCACTGAATTCCCATCCAGTGAGGGCGTAAGAAAGAACTCCTACGTTTTCCATAATGAAATTGCCTTTCCATTTAGTTTGGTCGGGCAACCGGTAAAGCGCCCGACTTTGGGACTGCGGATTTAGATTACTCCTCTGAAAGGGTTAATGTTGCGAACAAATAACTTTTTAATAAACCTATTTTTGGGTATTTTTTGGCGCTAATTTTGCTTATTTTTGGGGCTAAAACCCGCGAAAAATAAGGGTTTTTGTCAACTAACCAGGATTTGTTCGTATCCGCGAAGCACAAAAGTTGGGCGTCTAACTGGGGTTTCCGCCAGAGAAATATCAGGAAAACGCTCCATGAGTAAAGGTAGGGATGCCTGCATTTCTAGCCGAGCTAAAGGTGCCCCTAGGCAGAAGTGGATACCTGCTCCAAAACCAATTTGGTTGTTCGGATCTCGGCTTAGATCCATCGCTTCTGAGTTCTCGAACATCTCTTCATCTCGGTTGGCGGAGCCCAGCAGGGCCGCAATCTTCTGGCCTTCCTGGATAGTCACCCCACCGATTACCGTGTCCGCTGTTGCGGTTCTCTCGAATAGTTGTAGCGGTGCGTCAAACCTAAGGAACTCTTCGACAGCGCTCTCGGCTATCGCTCTTGGATTGTTACGAAGCAGGTTGATCTGATCTTCGTGCTGGAGTGCAGCAACCATCCCATTACCAAAACCATTCACGCTAGCTTCATGACCGGCGTTTAAAAGCAAAATACAGGTGGCAATTAGTTCCCTAGCATTAAGTTTTTCACCAGCTTCTTCAACTACAACCAATTCAGAAATTAGATCAGTTCCTGGTTTGGTCTTTCGCTCAATCATTAACCCGCGAACGTATTCAGCAAACTCGCTAGATGCTTTTCTTGCTTCTGCTTTAGCCTCATCGCTTGGATTAACCTCATACATCTTCACAATTGCCTGTGACCAAGGTCTAAGCAGGTGTTCATCCTCATCGGGGAAGCCCAGTAGGGCGGCAATTACTTTTACTGGAAGCGGTTCCGCATAATCCGCAATCAAATCAAAGCTTCCAGTTGTGTTTCGTTTCTCCATCGCTTCATCCAGAAGCGCATTGGCTATTCGCTCTATGTCGGGCTTTAGATTTTCAATTCGACTTCTAGAGAATGCTTTACCTACTAGCGATCTAAGTCGAGTATGTTTTGGAGGTTCGGAATCGAGAATGCTGTCGGCATGAAGCCAGTTGAAGTCCGCCCACAGATCTTCTGGTTCGCGAGGTTTAAAGATTCTGCCAAGCGTTTTGGTTCGAAGTACCTGGTTAGCATGTTCGTATCTGGCAGCCAGAAACATATTGAGTCCGTCATGCCAAACTGGCTGAGGATTTTGTCTTAGAAGCTTTAGTTCTGGGTAGGGGTCAACGACAAAAGAGGGAGCTGAGAAATCAATCATTTACTGGTTGGGTAAATCTTTGTTGCTAACCTCTGCAGCGGCACTAAAACTAGGGCCAGCACTACGAAGAAGGCAGATATTACGCCGATCCAAGTAAGCACCACATCTATGCCTTCTGCCGGGTTAATGAACCAGTATGGCCACCAGCCCTGAAGCGTTCCACGGACCAGTGAGAATGCCAGCCAGGAAAGCGGATATATAAGTATCCAGAGGGACTGGTTGAGCTTCAGCTTGAAAGCCGTGTTGGTGAGGATCCACTCGAGGCAGATGATTATTGGCATGTAGGTGTGCATTATTAGGTTTGGAACTACCGGCCAGTCATAGCCGATGTCTCTAGGGTCCGGTGCCTGATCAGCCAGCAGGAGGTTATAGATAACCCCGACAATCACCATGGAAGCGGCGATGGTTAGCCTAGCTACGGTTAGCCACTTGGTTTCGGTCTTTTTCCGAAGCACACAGAATCCGGCAACACCTAGAACTATGCCGCTGAGAATGCAGGAAGTAATGGTGAAGTAGGAGAAATACTCGGCAGGGCGGAACACGTTGTGAGCTAGGCGATCGCTGATCTGCCAGTAGACGCAATAGAGCAGCGTCGCAGCCATCGCTAAGCGGATCAGGCCGATTACTATTTTCCCTTTTTGGACCATTCGGTTAGCCTAACCAGTTGAGATTGCCAGATAAAGATTGAAAACAGTGCTGATGCGAAAGTGTTATAGATTTTCCACATGCTCAGAGTTTTAGTTACCGGTTTCGAACCTTTCAATAACGCAAAGCTAAATCCCAGTGAGGCTTTGGTCACAAGACTGCGTAGCGATGATGTGCCGGGTGCGGAGATTATAACGAAAGTGTTACCGGTGGTTTATTCCAAGTCTGCCGAAGAATTGTTAGCGCTCGTTGATGAACATAAGCCAGATGTTGTTCTATGTTTTGGTCAAGCTGAGGGAAGAAAAGAAATATCGATTGAGCGTTTTGCTGTCAATTTAGATGATGCAGCAATTGCCGATAACTCAGGATCAATTCGTATCGATCAAAAAATCCATAGTGACACCCCAACCGCTTATGAGAGCACTCTTCCTGTGAAAGATCTAGTACTTAGTTTGAAAGCAACTGGAATACCAGCTGCCACATCTTTATCTGCGGGAACGTTTGTTTGCAATCACATTTTTTATGAACTGCAAAATGCTTTGGCTGGTTCGGATGTTCTAAGCGGTTTTATTCATGTTCCATTGATGACCGAACAGCAAGAAGATTTCCCCGGACTGTTTACTATGCCAATCGAACAAATGGTCTTAGCTGCAAAAACTATTATTACAACTCTTGTTGCGAAGTCTTAAGGCTTGGTATTAGCGCCCAGATGATTGCGGCCGCATCGATAAATTCTTGAATCAGTGCAGCTTGATTTGGATTTAGTAAACCAAAGGCTGCAAAGCCCATCGCAATGATGGCTAACCCCATACCGATAGCGCTTGCCTGAAGTGCACGTCGTTTGGAAAGCTTGGACACTTCGATGGCATCAACTAGTCGCCGAATCGAATCTTCAACAATCACTACCTTGGCAGCTTGGCTGGCTGCGGTGTTGCCTCGGGCTCCCATCGCGACACCAACATCTGCACTGGCTAGAGCCGGTGCATCGTTGATGCCATCACCAACTACCACCACTGAACCTTCGGTAGCTTTCAGTTCGGCGTTGAGGATATCCAGTTTTTGAGTTGGCGTGCACTCGGCAAAATATTCTTTGATCCCAAGTTCGTCGGCGATCGCTTTCACTGTCTCATGTCGATCTCCAGAAACCAAGAGCACTCGCTTCACACCAAGCTTGTCCAGAGCCGAAACCGTTCCAGCAGCCTCTTTGCGAAGGGGATCATCCAAACCTAGAAAGCCAACCGCAACATCATCGATTCGAATCTCTATCAAAAGTGCATTGGTTAGTTTTACCCACCCGGGTAGCGGAAGTTTAGGTTGACCAATTGAAACTTTATGTTCGCCGATTATTCCGCTTAGACCATGACCTGGTGCTTCCAAGACCGAAACCGGACGCTCAAGTTTCAGTCCTTTTGCCTTGGCTAGGCCAACCACGGCTTTGGCAACAATATTGGAGCTTTCCTGATCCAACGAAGCACCCAACCGAAGAACCTCGTCAGGATCTGAGCCTTCAGCAAAAGACTCCGCGGTAATTCTTGGGCCGCCCTCGGTTAGCGTTCCAGTTTTATCGAGAAGTACCACCTCGGCGTTGGCTAGCCGTTCGATTGATTCACCGGATTTGATAATGACACCGCGCTGGGCAGCTCTAGAGATTCCACTGACCAGTGCTACCGGCACCGCGAGAATCAGTGGGCATGGTGTTGCCGCGACTATTACTGATACCGCTTGCCTGATGTCTTGAGTTATCAGGTAGGTAATTAGTGCCATGCCTAAAGCGAGTGGGACAAATCTTGAAGCCCAAACATTTGCTAACCGCACTCCCTGCGAAGCTTGGCTTTTAGCGTTGGCAACTAGCCGAATGAGATTGGTGTATGTGGAGTCTTCGCTGGTGGATGTGGTCTTGATGATTACTGATTCAGCAACATTTAGCACGCCGCTATCAACTTTGCTATTTGCTGTTCTCCATACCGGAAGTGATTCACCAGTTAATGCAGATTCGTCAAAAAGAGCATCGCTTTCTACCAGTCCATCAAACGGGACAACCTCCCCAGACCGAACTAGAACCCTTGAGCCGACTAAGACAGTTTTGATATCAACATCTTCAATATCACCGGATGCATCAACTAGGTGAGCACTCTGCGGCGCTCTAGCGAGCAGGGCATCGAGATGCTTACTTGATCTTCCTTCCGCCCAGCGCTCTAGTGCTTGACCGGTGGAAAGCATTAGTGAAATCAAACTTGCTGCTAGCCACTCATTTGTTACTGCAGTGGCAAGGATCGAAATCAAAGCTAGGACATCGCTGCCTAAAGCCTTTTTACGAATCGCAAGAACTAACCACCTGGTGCTGAAGTAAAAACCGATTGCCGCCCCGATAGCCCAACTAACTTTTGCAATAAGTGGTTGGTTTGCAAAATCAAACGCTAAGCCACCCAGCACACTCGCTAGTGAAACTAAGACAAACCAGTATCTGCTCACGAAATCATTGTCCCACTGTAGTCATAGACTGATTACCATGAGTGATCAACCAACAATCACGTTTCTGGGGGCAGCTGGAACGGTAACCGGATCCAGATTTTTACTTAGCTGTGGTGAAACCAAAGTAATGGTTGACTGCGGCTTATTCCAAGGCTTGAAAGAACTTCGGCTAAAGAACTGGGACCCGCTGGCAGTTGATGCTGCCACCATTGATGCCGTTGTGCTCACCCATGCTCACCTAGATCATTGCGGTTATGTCCCCAAACTGGTCCAGCAGGGTTTTCGCGGTAAGGTGCACGCCACCGAATACACCACCAAACTTGCTGAGGTTATATTGCTCGACTCAGCACGGATTCAAACCGAAGATGCCAAGTGGGCCGCCAAGAAAGGCTTCAGTAAACACAACCCACCAAAACCGCTCTACGACGAGATGGACGCCACTAGAGCACTAAAACTTTTCCAGCCAGAAAAGTTCAACACCAGGGTGGAAATAGCCAAAGAAACTTTCGTAACCTTTAGACCCTCAGGTCACATCCTCGGAGCTGCTGTTGTTGAGGTTGAGTTTTTTGGTAAACGACTGCTCTTCTCAGGAGATCTAGGTCGAGACCACCACCCGCTTCTGGTCAATCCGATTGGTTTTGGCTCAGGGCACTTCGATGCAGTTATAACTGAATCCACCTATGGTGACCGCGAGCATGTTGCGCCAACCACAGTATTTGAAGAAGCTATCAATCGAACTGTTGCAGCCGGCGGTTCCATACTTATCCCTGCCTTTGCTGTTGACCGCACTGAAGTCATACTCATGAAGGTGAGAGAGCTCATGGATAAGGGGGCGATTCCACGCGTTCCTATATATGTTGATTCACCGATGGCGTTGAAGGCTTTGGACTACTACCGTGAAGCGCTTAATACCGACTCTCAGGAGATTCGCCCCGATGTTATCGCTAAGTGGAAAAACACCGATCCTTTTGACCCCGGTAGCCTGGTTGAACTACACACGGTCGATGAATCAAAGACCATTAATAACCCAACTCAGTCATGCATCATTATTTCGGCTTCTGGCATGGGCACCGGTGGTCGCGTGGTTCACCACCTCCGTCAAATGCTGCCAAACCCGCTTCACACAATTCTTATGGTCGGCTACCAAGCCGTTGGCACTAGAGGACGAGCCCTGATTGATGGTGCAACCGAGGTAAAGATGCACGGGGAGTTTGTGCCGGTGCGGGCCAAAGTTGAGCAGCTAGGCGAGTTCTCAGTCCACGCTGATGCCAATGAACTAATTGCCTGGCTTGGCACTGCTACGCAAGCGCCAAACAAGGTATTTGTTGTTCACGGTGAAGCTGGTGTGGCTGAAACATTTAGCGATCTAATCAAGGCAAAACTTGGTTGGAGCTCGATTGCGCCTAAAGATGGGGAAAGCTACGAGCTTTAGCCAGCACTGCTTTTAGGCTTGTTAGTAGTTGAATTAACCTAACGGCGAAAGATTGGTTATGCGCGCACTAGTCAAGTCAGGCTCTCAAGCCGGACTGGAAATGCTTGAAGTTGCTGAACCAGCCGTAGGTGAAACCGATGTGAAAATCCGAGTGCTACGCACCGGAATCTGCGGGACCGATCTCCATATTGATAGTTGGGATAACTGGGCTGCCGAAACCATAAAGCCTCCACTAATTCCTGGCCATGAGTTTTATGGCGAGGTGGTTGAAGTTGGTTCAAGAGTTCACGAGGTTGAGGTCGGCGCATTTGTTTCAGGTGAAGGTCACATCGTTTGCCGCATCTGTCGGAACTGCCGAGCTGGAAGATTCCAGATGTGTATTCGCACCCAGGGTGTCGGCGTCAATCGTGATGGAGCTTTTGCCGAATATGTTGTAATACCCGAATCTAACGTTTGGGTGCACCACGATGAGATTGATCCAGACCTTGGAGCTATTTTTGATCCATTCGGTAATGCCGTTCACACCGCATCGGTATTTAGCTTGGTCGGTGAAGATGTTTTGATTGCTGGCGCAGGTCCAATCGGTCTAATGTCGATTGCCGTTGCAAGGCACTGCGGAGCAAGATTCATAGTTGTTACAGATGTGAGCGAACCGAGACTTGAATTAGCCAAGAACATGGGTGTTGATATTGCTCTAAATGTGTCGAAACACAAAGTGGCTGAAGCGCAATCTCAACTGGGTATGCGTGAGGGCTTCGATGTTGGTTTTGAAATGTCTGGCAATAAGGCGGCCCTTCAGGAAATGATCGACAACATGAATCACGGTGGATCAGTTGCGATGCTTGGTTTACCAAGCGAGCCGATGGAGATTGACTGGTCCAAAGTAGTTACTCACATGCTTACCCTGAAAGGTATCTACGGTAGAGAGATGTTTGAGACTTGGGCGGCGATGAGCTCAATGTTGAAAACAAGCGAAGTGCTTAGGAATCGAATTTCTTCAGTAATCACTGATCGGTTACCGGCAAGTTCTTGGCGTGAGGGCTTTGAGATTGCTCGAGCCGCTACCGGTGGCAAGGTTGTTTTGGATTGGACCCAACTATAAATGTTTACCGATCTAAAAAAGCAACTGCAGGAAAACATCGAAGAGCTCAAAGACAATGGCCTCTATAAATATGAGCGTGAGATAGATTCCGCTCAGCAATCACACATCGAGTCAGCTAATCGCGATCTTCTGAATTTTTGTGCCAACAACTATTTGGGTTTGGCCAACGATTCAAGGGTTATCGAAGCAGCCCGAGACGTATTGGCAGAACGAGGCTTTGGGGTTGCCAGTGTTCGCTTTATCTGTGGCACCCAAGACATCCATAAGGAATTGGAAAAAGAAGTCTCTCGATTTCTTTCTACCGACGACACTATTTTGTTTAGCTCCTGCTTTGACGCCAACGGCGGGGTTTTTGAAGCCCTGTTTGGTGAACAGGACGCCATCATCAGCGATGAGCTCAACCACGCAAGCATCATCGACGGTATCCGGTTATCCAAAGCTGCCCGCTATAGATACCTAAACCGAAACATGGCTGATCTTGAAAGATGTTTGATCGAAGCGAGCTCGGCAAGAAATCGAATTGTGGTAACCGACGGTGTTTTTAGTATGGACGGTTATCTTGCTCCACTAAGAGAAATATGCGAACTTGCTAAAAAATACAACGCCATCGTCATGGTTGATGATTCGCATGCGGTGGGTCTTATCGGGGCTACCGGTGCCGGCACACCAGAACTAGCCGGGGTTAGCGACCAGGTAGATATTTATACCGGAACTTTTGGTAAGGCTCTCGGTGGTGCAGCTGGCGGTTATGTCTCTGGTCGCAAAGAGATAGTTGAGTATCTGCGACAGAAGGCTAGACCATATCTTTTCTCCAACTCACTGGCACCAACCATTGTTGCTGGTTCTCTTGAGGCAATTCGGATCGCCAATAGTGAAGAAGGCGTAACTCTAAGAAATAAGTTGCACGCTAATGCGACTAGATTCAGAAGTCTGATGACTGAAGCAGGGTTTGAGCTTCTAGAAGGGGAGCATCCGATTATCCCGGTTATGTTTGGCGATGCTCAGATTGCGGTCAAGGTTGCAAATGAGATGTTTGCTAACGGAGTTTATGTGACGGCATTTAGTTATCCTGTAGTGCCAAAGGGTAAAGCAAGAATTAGAGTGCAGCTATCGGCATCGCATTCGTTTGAAGATATAGATAAATGTGTTGCAGCTTTTATTGCAGCCAGACAGAAGGCAATTACAGCATGAGCGAAAAAGTAAAGGGACCACAGAGTTACTTCCCCTCGATTGAGGCTAAATACGGGAAACCGATAAGTTTCTGGATGACTCAGCTAAAGAAACAAAAAGATCTAAAGCACATGGAGCAGGTTGATTTCCTAAAAACCGAACACGGTATTGGGCACGGTCACGCCAATGCTCTAGTTGCATACTTCAGAGCCGGCGGCAAATGAAGTTCGTCAAAAAGGTTAAGCCCACAACATGGGTAACCATCAGCATTGTTGCCTTCGTTGCATTGGTTGGCTCGATGATGACCATCAACTACATTTCAAGTTTGCCGGTAAAGCGCGAGGTAGCTCTCGGGCTATACAACGATAAGAATCCCAATCGTAAGTTGAATGAGCGAGTTGAACTTGCACTCAAACTTGATCTCAATGACAAGAGCGCTAAAGAGTATCCAATTCAGCTGGAGGGTAAAGCTGGCGGAAACTGGCAGGTCATCAAGAAATACACTGCCACCTCAGCGAATAACACTGTGGTGTTTAGGGTGCGACCAGCCAAGGTTGGTGAAATCACCTATCGGGCGGAAGTGCAGACCCCCAGTGGGGTTTTGATCTCCAATGAGCTAGTTCTGAACATAAGTAACTGAAATAGACTTGGCTAATGCCCATGAAAGTTACGGTTATCGGCCTCGGCTATTTAGGTGCTACGCATTCTGTGGCTATGTCGAAACTTGGCCACACCGTAATCGGAATAGAGAAAAACCCTGAAAAACTAGCTGAACTAAACGCGGGCCGAGCAGGTTTCTATGAGCCTGGGCTTGATGAAGCACTAAAGGCCGAATTAGCTAGCGGAAGACTCAGTTTCCAGGCCAGCCACGATGCCAGTAGCGCAGAGGCCGAAATACATTTTCTTTGTGTTGGCACTCCGCAAACCGAAGGATCGCTTGCTGCTGACACCTCTTATCTTTACTCAGCAATCACAGATTTGGCCCCACACCTTTTACCAGGCTCAGTTGTGGTGGGGAAGTCGACTGTTCCGGTTGGCACCGCAAAAGCTCTTACCGAGAAACTTTCAGCACTAGCTGGATTTGAGGCAGAGCTTGCTTGGAACCCAGAGTTTCTGAAGGAGGGCACCGCGCTCGAAGATTCGCTTCGACCAGACCGATTGGTCATCGGTGTTGCTAGCGATTTAGCCGAGAAGAAACTTCGTGAAGTTTTTGAACCAATGATTGCTTCTGGTGTTCCACTGATAGTGACTGATCTTGCTACCGCCGAGCTAGTTAAGGCTGCAGCTAATGCGTTTTTGGCTACCAAGATAAGTTTTATTAATGCCATGGCTGAAATTGCCGAAGTTTCCGGTGCCGATGCAAGTGAACTTGCTGTTGCAATTGGTTACGACGAAAGAATCGGAAATAAGTTTTTACGTAACGGTGTTGGTTTTGGTGGCGGTTGCCTACCAAAAGACATTCGTGCACTGATGGCTAGAGCAGAAGAACTTGGTGTTGGCGAATCGGTTGCGTATCTCAGGGAGATAGACAAGATAAATCTACGTCGCCGTGAGCGAGTAATCGCATTACTTAAAGCAGAGTTAGGTTCGCTAGCGGCCAAGCGGGTTTTGGTTTTAGGTGCCGCTTTTAAACCAGACAGTGATGATGTTCGTGATTCACCGGCATTGGACATTGCTCTGCTTGCTCATCAAGCAGGGGCAGAAGTTATTGTCACAGATCCCGTAGCGTTGCCTGGTGTGAATAGGAAGCATCCCCAGTTAAAAACCGAAGCAGATATTTCCAAAGCCTTCGAGAATGTTGATGCTGTCGTGTTAGCCACAGAGTGGAAACAGTATCGCGAATTAGATCCAAACACTGTTGCTTCAAAGGTTAGAAATAAGTTCATCGTCGACGGACGAAATGTTCTAAACACAGAAGCTTGGCAAGCGGCAGGGTTTAAAGTTGTGAGTTTGGGTAAGGGAAACTAATGGAGACCGTTCAACACTTCATAAACGGAAAAGTAGTTTCTGGTTCCGGTAGTCGTTTCGGGGATGTCTATAACCCAGCACTGGGTAGGGTGATCCGCAAAGTCTCTTTTGCCGAGCAAGCAGATGCCCGAAACGCTATAAATGCAGCACATGATGTTTATCCGGCTTGGCGCGATACCTCGCTTGCGAAAAGAACTCAGATTATGTTCGCCTTCCGAGAGATCCTAAACGCTAGGAAAGAAGAGCTAGCGGCCATCATCACCGAGGAGCACGGTAAGACCCTGCCGGATGCACTAGGCGAGGTAACGCGCGGGCTAGAAGTAGTTGAGTTTGCTACCGGTTTGGCCAACCTGCTGAAGGGAAGTTATAGCGAGCAGGTTTCCACCGGCATCGACGTCTATTCGATTAGACAACCGCTAGGCGTGGTTGGAATTATCAGTCCGTTTAATTTCCCCGCCATGGTGCCGATGTGGTTTTTCCCGGTTGCCTTAGCTGCGGGAAACACAGTGGTTTTGAAACCTTCGGAGAAGGACCCTTCCGCAGCTATCTGGATCGCCGAGCGTTTGAAAGAAGCGGGTCTACCAGATGGAGTTTTCAATGTTCTTCAAGGCGACAAGCTCGCAGTTGATGAACTGCTGACTAATCCGCTGGTGCAGTCAATCAGTTTTGTTGGGTCTACCCCAATAGCTAAGTATGTTTATGAGACTGGAACTGCTGCCGGCAAAAGAGTTCAAGCTCTAGGTGGGGCTAAGAATCACATGCTGGTTTTGCCTGATGCCGATCTTGATCTGGTAGCTGATTCTGCAATTAACGCGGGCTTTGGTTCTGCCGGAGAACGTTGCATGGCGATCTCGGTGGTTGTTGCAGTTGAACCAATCGCGGATGATTTGATTTCTAAAATTGCCGAACGGATGGCAGGTCTAAAAGTCGGTGATGGCAGACTGAACTGCGATATGGGACCTCTAATTAC
Organism: uncultured Rhodoluna sp.; assembly: GCA_964443065.1. Classification (GTDB taxonomy): domain Bacteria; phylum Actinomycetota; class Actinomycetes; order Actinomycetales; family Microbacteriaceae; genus Rhodoluna. The sequence goes on along the minus strand of CAYUBJ010000003.1, from coordinate 46,367 downwards.
TAAAGAGCATCGCGATAAGGTTGCCGGTTATATCGACCTAGCTGAGACCGATGGTGCTGAAGTAATTGTTGATGGTCGTAGCGTTCAGGTTGAAGGCGATAGTAACGGTTTTTGGTTAGGGCCAACACTGATTGATAAGGTTCCAACCCAATCGAAGATCTATCGCGATGAAATTTTTGGGCCGGTGCTGTCGGTTGTCAGAGTTAACAGTTATAGCGAAGGTGTTGAACTTATCAATGCAGCGGAGTTTGGAAACGGGACAGCGATTTTTACCAACGACGGTGGAGCGGCTAGAAGATTCCAAAACGAAATTGAAGTTGGCATGATTGGAATCAATGTTCCGATACCGGTGCCGGTTTCCTATTACTCGTTCGGTGGATTCAAGTCATCGCTTTTTGGTGACACTAAAGCTCACGGACTACAAGGCTTCCACTTTTTCACAAGGGAAAAGACAGTCACCAGTCGCTGGTTAGATCCAAGCCACGGTGGAATAAACCTAGGCTTCCCGCAGAACTAGTCGAGCTTCCCGTAGCCGTCTATGTTGTAGTAACGGACGTAGTCGATTGAAAGTTGACTCTTGGTTAGTCCGCTTTGAATCGATCCGCCATAGTTTCCACCCATAGCCAGGTTGAAGATGATATACATTTTCGGGTCGACTCCCTGAGCGTTAGGCCCAAACGGCCAACGACTGAGGCCAGTATCAGCCTTACTCAATCGGAAAATCTGCTTTCCGTCGAAGAAGAAAGTCAGTTCATTTGGTAGCCATAGCAAACCGTAGGTGTGGAACTCGTCTGATAATTCCGCACTGTTGATATATGCCCCGGACTTGTAATCATGTGAACCAAACGTGTTGGCATAGTGGACAGCCGAGGTAGTTCGGTTCGGAACATTTCCGGTGTATTCCATAATGTCGATTTCGCCGCTTCTAGGCCATGGGACAGTGTCGATGTTTGAACCCAGTAGCCAGAAGGCCGGCCAAGCTCCACCACCGGAAGGCATCTTCATTCTTGATTCGAAGTAGCCGTAGGTGAAGCTGCGCTTGTCTTTGGTGATGAACTTACCGCTGGTCCAGTTCCGGTTGGTCTTACAATTAGCATCCCCGGCAGGAGTGGTAGCCGAGATGATCATCGAGCTTCCATCCTGTTTCAAAGCACAGGCGGCATAGGCCTGCGATTCGTTGTTACCCCAGCCACAACCAGGAGCCTTGTTGCAGCCATCGCCGAGATCGATTGTCCAGTCGTTGGTGTTCGGCCCGCTACCAACAGCGTCATTGAATTCATCTGACCAGAGCAGGGTCTTATTCAGTTGACCAATAGGCGCACTGATCGAGATATACCTAATCTCATCAACTGCCGCCTGGTAATAGGCATCACCTGGGTTGCTAGCAATTACGATGCACTCACCGAAGGCGAGAGCTCTAAGGTAATTACCGTCAACAATCTCACACTTAGTTGGAGTTGTTGTTCGGAAACTCATCTGTCCACCATTAGGCAGGGCGAAAAGCTCTTGATCCGGATCACCAAGAGACATATCGCTTGGTTGACCGAAGAAGATTGAATTAAACATCAAGTTTCGTTTGGTTGCAGTCCGCACTGAAACCGTTGCCGAGCTTGAACTTCCCTTTAGACCGACGATGCTGAAAGTGTAGGTTCGGTTGGCAGTTAGGCCGGTGAAGGTGTGAGTGGTTGCGGAAGCACTTAGAGTTTTTAGCTTTTTGGTTGAACCATAGACAGCCTGAACCCGAATGCTTGAAACCTTGCCGGTAGCAAATTTAGTCCAGGTAAGTTTTGCGGTGGTAGTTGTGGTAACTACTTTGAAGTTAGTTGCCTTCGGCACTGTGACGGCTTGGGCATTGACGCTGATATTCAATACCAGAGCGACCGCGCATAGCAAAGCGATAAATGGTTTTTTAGTTTTCATTAGTACCTAATCAGTGTTCCGTAGCCATCTAGGCTCGAGTAGCGGATGTAATCGATTTGCATTGTTTTGGTGTCGCTGTTGATGTCGTTGACGTTAACCGGTTGATTGTTATTTCCAATCATTTTTCCGCCAATAGCTAGGTTCAAGATTGCGAACTGAGGCTTGTTGAATTCCCAGCCGCCTTTTTCTAGATCGAGGTTCCAAGGAGCTTTGGTCAGATCGGAAGCGGTAATGGTTTTATAGATTTCTCCATCGATGGAGAAGGCGATGTAATCGGGCTTCCAGTCAATTGCGTAGGTGTGCCATTCGGCCAGCAGGCTGCTGCTTCGGTTAACCTCACCGCCTGGCCAGTATGCAGTGCCGTGCAGGGTTCCCCAGTTCTTATTTGGGATTCCGCCGTTGCCCTCGTGGATATCAATCTCACCGCAGTAAGGCCAGCCGTTAACTGAGTAATCCGTTCCCAGTGTCCAGAACGCTGGCCAGGTTCCTGCCCCACCATTAGATTTGATTCTTGCTTCTAGCCTTCCGTAGAGGAAACCAATCCGACCTTCGGTGGTGATCTTTCCGCTCACCCACTCACAGTTAACTGGCGGATCGTAGCGCTGCTTACGCCAGTTGAACGAGTACCAACAGTCGTAAGGGCCCGCAGGGTGAGGGTTAACTTTTTGATTGGTTGCAGTAATCAACAAACCTTTACCGTCAACGCTGCCAGCCATCTCAGCAATCTTCGAAGCTCCCGGCAAGTAGTACTGTCGCTCTAGGTTTCCCCAACCTGTTGCAACCGGAGTGTATTGATCGGTGTTTGCCCGCCCGTTTCCAACCACATCGTGCCAGTCGTTTAGGTTTGGTCCAGAGCCAACTTCTCCATTGAACTCATCAGACCACAGCAGGGCATTTTGAGTGAGGCTGGGAGCTGCAAAATTAATGCTGTTACTTTTTAGTGCCAAGGTTTTGTAGTTTGGGCTTGAGTAACTCACTTTTGCATAGACATCAAGTGAATCGAATCGCTTATCAATAGCCAGCTCAGTTGTTTTTGCACCCTGAATTAGCGATCCCGATGCATACCAAGTAATTGCTTTAGTCACATTCTGATTAGGGGCCACAGGCGAAGTCAAAACTAGTTTGTTATTAGCGATATCTTTTGTGATTGAAGCACTGCCAGAGATTTTCAGATCGCCTACTGTTCTAGATGCAGAGTTCACGAACATAGTTTTCTTGTCACTAAATTTGGCAGTTTCGACTACCGATAGTTTTTTACCAAGCGCAGATACCGGAACCAGATAACTAGTTTTAGTTGCCGATTTGATTGGCCTACCGTCTAAGAGCCACTGGTAGCTGAGTGTTACTTTCTGATTCCAACGACCAGCGGTTACCGAAATGGTTTCACCAGTACCGATCATGGCTGGGATTTGGGGAAGGGCAAGGTTCTTCTTGGCCAGAACTGCCTGGGCAGATGAGCCAGCCAGCAGCAGACTCAGCATAAGAGCCAGGGGCACTAAACGCTTGCGAAACATTAAAAGCCTTCCAAGACAATTAGCGTTTCGCACACAACGCTTTATTTATTGAAGTCTACTTGGTAAACAGTCAGAGCCATTAGCCCAGTTCAGCGCTTGAAGACGAACTTCAAGTATTTTCCCAGAGTTAACTCTTTGCCGAGTTTTCTAGCCCCAAAAGCCAGTCGGGCAAGATACGGCATGGTTCGGTTACCCCTGAAAGCTCGGTCAAAGACAACCGCCCTTGCCCTGCGATCGCGTTCGGTGCCCCAACCGCTACCCGAGCTATTCGTAGGATGGGTGGCCAGAACCAGAGGCACAAAATCACATCTCAAACCAGCAGAAATCAAATCGCAGATAAAGATGTATTCATCACCCAGGTAATTCTCTTTAGCCCCGGCACCAAAGTCTTCATCGAATCTAATTCCGGATTTTCTGACTGCAGCTAGGTCAATCACCATCTCGTAGGTAGCAGCCTTAGCGCTGTTGAGTTTATTCAAGCGCTGGATAGCACTCGGATACTTTTTTCTTAGTTTCCCAGCTGGATCTTGAGCCATGCCCAGCACTAAGGCAGCGCCACTGGTTTTCAGATGCTCGATTGCCTTAGCCAGATTAGGCAAATCGAAAATGATGTCATCATCAGCGAAAACTAAGTATTCCGTTTCAGCATTAGCGATGGCTTGGTTTCTAATTTTCGTCACACCGCTACCTGGGAAACCAAGCACCTTTACGTTTTTTGGTGCGCTGGTTAGATCAGGCATAGTTTCATCACCGGATTGGACGGTGATCAGAATCTTCCAGTCGGGGTAATCAGTTAGATCTGGCAGTTTGATGTTGGCTAACCGGCTGGCCAGGGTGCTGTATGCGATGGTCAGCATTAGCCAAGTTCTTCTTCATCCAGTTTGAGTTGACGATACTTCTGCGGTGCTTCGCTTAGCGCTTTTGCTCTAGCAAAACGCATCAGTGAGCCGCTGGTCTGCACCAGGTTCGAATTTTGCATTCTAAAGCCGAGGAAAAGCATTACGGCATCGGCAGCTTTGACATAGCCGAGGACGCTAAAGGCAAGAAGAGCAGCCAGCGAAACAATAAAAGCGGCATTAGCAAAAAGGGTGCTGATTTCAGCTGATTTGATTCTGGCTCTAACCTTGGTCACGTTCTCAACTATTTCTTTGTTCTTTTGAGCTAGAGCAAAGCCTTCTTGGGTCTCAACCTGCTTGTTGAATGTTCCTTTGATAAAGAGCATGGTAATCAGAATTAGTGCAATGTTTATCAGGCCGGTTTGCCAGTTCACCAAGATAAAGAAGGTGGCGAGTACTAACACCTGGGTAAAGGTGTGAAGGAGGTTGTTGGTCTCAAAGGCTAGAGCCCAGTCCCAGGACTCGGTCATACGGTTTCTCACGCCATCACGCGATTTCAAAGCGTCGTTAAAAACCTTTACCCGATAGGTTTTCTGCCAATAGGTGGCGATGTGAGATAGCCCAAAGAGGCTGAAGAACAATACAAAGTTGAGCACCACATTGGTCAGGTCAGCCGATGGGCCTTCCATGATCATGTGGCTGAAGATGCGAATTACATAAAGTTGTGAAAGCGGGACAATTGTTGCAATTAGGGCAAGCAGAATGGCGCGGTTACGGTGCCTTCCTCTTGGGAATAGCTGAGCAAAGGTTCTAAGTACTCGACTGACTAGATAAATCATGGTCTTCCCTTGCTATAGGTAGCTGAGGCCATCTTTAACCGCCTTCGCCACTTCGTCTAGTTTCGCCTCACTGATCTTGTGATCCGTGGTGATGTTGTCAAAATCAATCTTTGCTAAATCAAGCCCAACAGCTACCGGGCTAATCGCTTCCAAACCAACACCCTGAGCGTAGTCACCATACTTAATGCCATTGCCGTGCACCGAATCTTCAAAACCTTCGAAGGTAATCAGAGCACAAGGGATTCCATATGACTGGCAGGTGATGAAAATATGCATCGCCGATGTGATTACGCGATCGTATTTGTTTAGAGTCTCAACTAAAACTTTGATGTCATCCGGATGGGATAGCAAAACATCTAACTCATCCATGTTAGGTGCAAGAGTGAGCGGGATGCCCTGGTGGGTAAAGTGTCTAACCAGTGCAACCCTAGAGTTGCTAGTTCTTTCGACAGGGAAAATTCTTGAAATCAAAACCCCAGGGTCACCAAAACTCTCCACATTCGGACCACCAGATTCCCGAACCACACGAGCTGTGACCGGTCCGCGAACCGAAACATACTTGGCGTTCTTGGCAAGAGTTAACTCATCAGTTGATATACCGGTTCCAACGACCACCGAGTTTGGTTTGATAAACCTTCCGATTGAACCAAGTCCAATCATGTGATCCTTCACAGCTATCTTTACTGGTGATTGGAAAATAATTTTCTTATCGGTGTAATGATTCACAATAAGTGGGCTTAGCCAATCACCAAAGTTACCTGGAAAAGGTTTGGTCCACCAAGCTAGCAGGACACTTTCAGCACTTGGCTTTGAAGCGTAATAGTGAAAACTTTTCGAAACAGCAATGTGGTTTATTTCTAATTGAGTTAGAAGATACTTCTGTTCGAACTTAGAAACTTCAGCCAGATATTTTTCGGTTTGCCCAGCTTGAGCAGCCTCATGAATAGCGCTAAGCGCACCGTTTCGCTCACGCTCTTCTGGGTTTGATTTACCGCTAGTTAGCACTCCGGTAATACCGATGGTGTCAGCTAAAAGCCTGATTTTGCTTGAAGCCTTCGGTGGCAGCTTTGCCTCCATCTTCTTTGCAAACCTAAGCGCCTTCTTGCGAATACCCGCCCCGCCGGTATGCTGCTGGACTTTGCCCTTGAAGTCCTCAACATTTCCGCTAGATCCGAACTTGAAAAATGCCTTCGGGGCATTCTCGTTAGGGACCCCCATACCGACGACGGCATTAGATGGGATTATCTGAAAAGTCATGTTGTCACAGTTCGATCGCCAGGCTTCTTCCATGAAGTAGTCGTCGGTGGCCTTAACAGTTGAGGTCTTCTCCAGCTCGGCCGCATCACGAATCATTTTTCGCGCTAGTGGGGTGGCATTGACTCCCCAGAACGATGGCTCCCAAAAACGAGATTTCTTTTCATAGCCGATACCGATAGGAGATCCGTAACCGCGCTGGAAACCGATGATGTCCGCTGTTGAATCAAAGATGTAGTCCGGTAAGTCAAGCAACATGCAGTCGACATCCATCCAAAAAACTTTTTTATCTGGATGCATTTGACAAACTTCTGCTAAAAACGGAACTTTCTTGCGACAGATATCAGCCCAGTCTTCACCGTCTTGTTTTTGAATTTCTCGAAGCACAACTTCAACACCCAACTCGGCAAGATTTTTTGCCAAGCGTTCCCCGTGCGCTCGGTAGTATTCGTCTGCTGTGTAGAAAGAGCAGACCACTACGTTCTTATTCGACATTAGAGGGGAATCCTTAGAGCTTCGGTTTAGAGGTCTTTATTAAAATCTTTTAGCCAATCTCGAAGATCTTGGCCAATGTCTTCACGATCAACACCAAGTCTTAAAGTTGCTTTGATGAAATCTAGTTTGTCTCCAGTGTCGTATCTTCTACCTTTAAATACGACTCCTAGAACACCACCGGCTCGATCTGGATTTTGTGCTGCCGCCATTAGCGCATCGGTAAGTTGAATCTCGTTTCCACGGCCAGGTTTAGTTTCCTCAAGAATGTCAAAGATTTCTGGTCGGAGCACATATCTTCCGATAACCGCAAGGTTTGAAGGAGCTTCATCGTTCTTTGGTTTTTCAACTAAACCGGTGACTCTCACCACACCATCCACTGGTTGGTCTTGGATTACCGCACATCCATATAAATGAATCTGTTCAGGGCTAACTTCCATCAAGGCAACTATGTTCTGACCAGTTGATTCGTGCAGCTCAAGCATCTTGGTAAGCAGAACATCGCGACTGTCCATTACGTCGTCACCGAGTAGTAGTGCGAAAGAGTGGTCGGCGATGTGGTGTTTTGCACGAAGAACTGCGTGGCCTAGACCTCTCGGGTCTCCCTGTCGGACGTAGTGGATGTTGGCAAGTTCAGTTGAGGCCATTACTTTTTGGAGTCGGTCGGTATCGCCTTTTTGCTCTAGGTTCATCTCAAGTTCGGCGACTCGGTCGAAGTGGTTTTCCAGGGCATTCTTGTTTCGCCCGGTCACCATCAGGACATCTTCGAGGCCAGCGGCAACCGCTTCCTCAACTACGTATTGAATAACTGGCTTATCGATCAGCGGGAGCATCTCTTTAGGCATGGCCTTGGTGGCAGGTAGGAAACGTGTGCCTAGCCCAGCCACTGGGATTACGGCTTTCGTTACTTTGTATTCAGACATGAGCTCCCTTAAGCACTTGCTCCAAGTCTAGTTTCACCGCTTGTGGAACAGGCCAGCAATAAAGCCCAAGCCCCAAGAAAAGTGCATGCTCGGTAAAGCAAGCAGAAGAGCCAAGCGGGCTCTTAGGCTTAGTTTTTTGCTGACAATTGCCAAAAGCAGGACCAGGGCAAGGTAACTTGCAAGCGGAATTAGCCCAACTAAGCCACCAAAACCAAAAATGAAGGTCAAAATCCCAAAAAGGAGGGCAAAAACTAGTGCTGGGGGAGCAAAATATCGAAGATTCGCTTTAGCTAGGTGGGATCTGGTGAGCTCTGCACGCCAAGAACCGGTATCAAAGAACTGCTTCACGAGGGCTCTAAGACTTGATCTCGGATGGTAGGTAACCTCAAGTCGAGGGTCAAACCAGACGGTTTCCCCAGATTGGCGAATTCGTAGATTCAACTCCCAATCTTGGCCCCGAGCCATTTTTTCGTTAAATCCGCCCACTTTTTCAAAGATATCTCTGCGAAAAACCCCTAGATACACCGAATCACTGGGCCCAGCTTGTCCTCCGACATGGTAGCTGCCACCGCCCAGACCCCAGCGACTTCCGTAAGCCCAGGCCACGGCCTGCTGAAATGGGGTAAAACCAACAGCTTTCATGACTCCGCCAACGTTTGCCGCCTTTGTTTCCTCCAAAATCTGGACGGCTAGTTGGGTGTAGTCGGGGGAAAGCTCACTATGAGCATCTACTCGGATAATAACGTCTGCTTTGGTTGCTGCAATGGCTAAGTTGAGTGCATTAGGGGTCTTTCCAGTGGGATTTTGAACGATTTTGACTGGAAATTGGGATTTTAGTGCTTCCGCAACCTGATTTGTATTGTCAGTGGAGGGACCAAGGGCTAAAACCACCTCTACTTGGTCTTTTTTGATGTTTCTTTGCTCAAAAATGCTGGTGACCGCCGAAGCCAGGTGCCGCTCTTCATTCAGAACCGGCATAACGAATGCGATCGTCTTCAGATCATTGGTCTTTGCCACACCTAAACCTTACCCAAAAATAGCTTTCAAATTGCATGGTTCGGCAGGGCGAATATCGGCTCTCAGGCAGTTTTCCACAGGTAAACAATTGGTTACGTTTTAGGTCACAGCCCCGTAACTACGCAGAAAAACTAGTTTTTTTGCCCTGAAATGGTGGCATACTAAAGTTCTAGTTTCATAGTGTTTTAGGACTCCTGAGAGGGGAGAGCCTTGAGCTTATTAATATCACGTGCGCGTGGCCTAGTTTCAGTACTCGCCGCCGCTGCTTTAATTCTTGCGCCTTTGCAGGTGTCGGCTTCGTCCGCATCAGCTGGGACTGATACGACGCTTCAGACTTTTACCGTAAATGGTCAAACAGTCGATGATGGCAGCAACGTCAGTCTTCCGCCAGGTACAACTTCAGTTGCTGTTGTGGCAACTCCAACAGATCCGAATGCCACCGCAGAGATCACCGGTGCAAGCGGACTAGTTGCAGGTGACAACCCTCTCTCCGTCACCGTAACTGCTGAAGACACTTCAGTCACAAAGACATACAGTGTTAATCTTGCAGTTCAAAGTTTGAGCTCAGATACCGCAATTAAATCTCTGAAAGTAAACAACGTTGAAGTTGTTGATGGTGAAGATGTTTACCTACCAGCTTTTACAGAGAGTGTAAGCGTTTCCGTTGAAACAAATGACCCTAATTCAACTTATGTAATTCAAGGTGGATCAGATCTGGTTACTGGTGACAACGTATTGACCGTTACCGTTACCGCTGAAGACGGAAGCGTTTCAACTGTAACCGTCAACTTGGCAGTGGCATACAACTCTGACTCATCCGTGGCCACGCTTCAAGTAAATGGCTTGGACGTTATTGATGGCTCAGTTATCGATCTAGAACCGCTCACAAGTGAAGTAGATGTTCTAGTCGAGACCACAGACCTAGATGCAACTTACACAATCAGTGGAGACACCAATTTAGTAGCTGGCGAGAACACTCTTTCAGTTATCGTTACAGCAGCTGATGGCGAGACCACCACAGAGTTTTACATCACCCTAAATGTTGCGTTTAACACGGACACAAGTGTCAACGCTATTTATGTAAATGGCACTGAAGTTGTCGATGGCGAAACTATTGATGTCGAAGCTGGAACCGAAGCCGTTGATGTTGAAGTTGCAACCAATGATCCAGACGCCAGCATTGAAATCACTGGTGATTCTGAGCTTGTCGCGGGTGAGAATCTACTAACAATTCTCGTCACCGCCGCTGACCAATCCACAACTCAGGAATACGTTATTACCCTGAACTTGCTGAGAAACGACGATGTCACTCTCTCAAGTTTCCAGGTAAACGGTAATGAGGTTGAAGATGGCGGATCTATTGACATAGACCCTCTTACTACTGCTGTTGACGTGTTCGTTGAGACCACAGACCCTAATGCAACCTTTGAGGTTTCGGGAGATACCGACCTTGAAGTTGGTCAGAACGAGCTTGTCGTATACGTTCTTGCGGCCGACGGAGTAACTGAAATCAGCTATGTAGTTACCCTGAACGTGCTCCCAAACACTGACGCATCTGCTGAAATTTCTTTGAACGGTGAACTCGTTGAAGATGGTCAAGCAGTTTCAGTCGAGTGGGGAACTACCGATGTTGAAGTTGAAGTCGCAACTAACGACCCAGAGGCAACTTACCAAATCACCGGAGACAGTGGCCTAGTTGTTGGTGACAACGAGCTTGTTGTAGTTGTAACTGCAGCTGATGGCGAGACCAGCGTTACCACAACTATCACGGTAACCGTTTTGGCTAACACCGATACTTCGCTTGCTACCTTCCAGGTAAATGGCAACGATGTTGCTGATGGTGATTCAGTTGAAGTTGAGCCAGGTGCAACCGATGTTGATGTTGTGGTTGAGACTAATGACCCTGATGCAACTTACGAGATTTTTGGTGACAGCGAACTAGTTGCCGGTAACAACGATCTTGTCGTAACAGTTATGGCAGCTGACGGTGTTACCGTCGTTGACTTTGTAGTTACCATCGTTGTTCCACTCAGCGACAACGTGGAACTTTCAGTTCTTCAAGTTGATGGTCTTGATGTTGAAGACGGAGACACAGTTGAACTGGATCCTTACACAACTGAAGTTGAAGTTGTTGTTGAAACCAGTGATCCTGAAGCGACCTTTGAAGTGGTCGGTGCCAGTGGTCTAGTTTCTGGTGAAAACATTTTGACTGTGATTGTCACTGCGATTGACGGTCAAACAACTCAGGAATACACAATCACTCTTGATGTAGCACTTGGTAATGACACAAGTCTTTCTGTTTTCCAAATCAACGGAGAAGATGTTGCTGATGGCGACACCGTTCAGTTGGCACCAGGCAGCACAGACGTGCAGCTTGTGATTGAGACCACCGACCCAGATGCAACATTTGAAGTTTCTGGCGACACCGAACTGTTCGTTGGTCAAAACGATTTGTTAGTTACCGTTACTGCACCTAACGGTGACAGTCGTAACTACTTGGTAATTCTTGAAGTACCAGCATCTGATGATGTTGCAGTTTCATCGATCTCCATTAACGGCGATGATGTGGTTGCCGGCGACGTTGTCGAATTAGAAAGCGGAACTACCGACGTAGAGGTTGAAGTAGTTACAGCAAACGAAGATGCAACATACACAGTTTCAGGTGATGTCGGTCTCGTTGCCGGAGAAAACACTCTAACCATTACCGTTACCGCTGCTGATGGTGAGACCACCGCAGAATACGTAATTACTTTGCTTGTGCTACCAAGTTCAGACACCAGCTTGGCCGTGTTCCAGGTTGACGGTCAGGATGTTGAAGACGGTGACACCGTTGAATTGGCCCCAGGCAGCACCGACGTGGAACTAGTCATCGAAGCTACTGACCCAGATGCAACCGTCGAGGTTTCTGGAGACAGTGACCTAGTTGTTGGTCAGAACGAATTGGTTGTCACAGTCACTGCTCCTAGCGGTGCTGTTCGTGACCACGTTGTAATCCTTGATGTCCCTGGTTCTGATGACGCATCGGTAGCCTCCATCACCGTAAATGGCGAGGTAGTCTCTGCTGAAGACATCCTTGAACTGGAAAACGGCACCACAGACGTTGAGGTTGAAGTAGTCACTACCGACGAGGATGCCACCTATGTGATCTCGGGCGATGTCGGTCTAGTCACTGGTGAAAACACCCTAACTATTACCGTTACCGCAGCCGATCGCGAAACCACTGAAGAGTACACAATCACCCTGATTGTGCTCCCAAGCTCTGATACATCTATATCAAGCTTCCAGGTGGACGGAAATGACGTGGCTGACGGCGACACAGTCGAGCTTGAGGCCGGAACTACTGAAGTAGCTGTTGACGTTGAAACCACTGATCCAGATGCTACGGTTCAGATTTCTGGTGACACTGACTTATTGCCTGGTGACAACACCTTGGTGGTTATCGTTACTGCCGCCGATGGTGTGACCTACCAGGAATACAACGTCACCCTGGTTGTTGCAGACGGTTCAAACACTGAACTTGCCGTATTCACCGTCAATGGCTCTGATGTAGAAGACGGCGACATTGTTCAGCTTGAGGCTGGAACAACAGACGTCGATGTTGTTGTCGAGACCCTAGATCCGAACGCTAGCTTCACCATTGAAGGTGACTCAGGTTTGGTCACTGGTGAGAACCTACTTAGAGTTGTAGTCACCTCTGCGGATGGAAACAGCCTGCTTGAGTACTTTGTAACTCTAGAAGTATTGCTATCCAATGACACCTCATTGGCAGTATTCCAGGTAGAGGGAAGCGACGTTGCTGATGGCGACGTAGTTGACCTAGAACCTGGCGTTACTGAAGTAGACGTTGAGGTTGAGACCACTGACGCAGATGCCACCTTCTCTGTTGAAGGCGACTTCGGCCTAGTTACTGGCGAAAACACCCTAACAGTCACTGTGACCGCAGCTGATGGTGAGACCACTCAGGTATACACAGTGGTTCTGAACGTTCCAGCCAGCAACAACACTGAACTAGCTAAGTTCACAGTAAATGGTGTTGAGGTTGTTGACGGCGACTCGGTTGATGTCGAGTCAGGCGCATCTTCGGTTGCGGTAGTTGTTGAAACTGCTGATCCAGCCGCTACCTTCACTGTTGCTGGAGCTACTGGCCTAGTAATTGGTGAAAACACCCTAGTTGTGACTGTTACTGCTGCTGATGGTGAGACCACTCAGGAATACACCGTCACGGTTGTCTTGTCATCGAACAACACCGACCTACAGAGCCTAGTTGTTGAAGGTCTAGACACTTTGCCAGGTGACATCGTCACTGTTCCTTCTGACGCAACTTCGGTTGAGGTAGAAGCAACTCCAGCTGATGAAAACGCTCAGGTAGTAGTTTCCGGTGCTGATGATCTAAAGCTTGGTGAGAACACAGTTACTGTTACCGTGATCGCCCAAGACGGAACTAAGAAGGACTACACCTTTACCGTTCGTGTCGGTGGAGCTTCATCAGACACCTTCTTGACCACCTTGACTCTAAATGGTGAGCCAGTCGTCTCAGGTCAAACTGTTCAACTGCCATCTAGAACCACATCGGTAAACATCGTTGCGGTTACTCGTGATGCTGCAGCTACAGTGAGGATCCTAGGACGTACTGGTCTGCAGGTCGGCGAAAACACCATCCAGGTAATCGTTACCGCTGGTGACCTGAAGACCACCAGGACCATTACTCTGAAGGCAGTTGTTGCTCCGCTAAGTAGCAACACCAACCTTTCCGAGTTCACAGTAAACGGAACTACCGTTGTTGATGGTGGAACTCTAGAACTTGCTCCACTAACTAGAAACGTAAACGTAGTTGCTAAGACCGCAGACGTTGAGGCTGTTACTGCTATCACTGGTAGAAGCAACCTGGTTGATGGAAACAACACACTTTCTGTTGTTGTAACAGCAGCGAACGGAACTACAAGAACCTACACCGTTACCTTGTTCGTACGTCCAATCTCTACTGACACAAGCTTGAAGACATTCAGTATTAACAACACTGCTGTGACTGAGGCTCCGATTGTGGTAGCCCCTGGAACAACTAGCGTTTCTGTATCTGCAGTGCCTAATGACTTCAGATCAAGCGTTGTCATCACCGGTGCAACGGGTCTTCGCCTAGGAGACAACACTGTAACTGTTTTGGTTACTGCAGAAAGCGGTGCAACCAGAACTTACCGAGCAACCGTAAAGGTCCCAGCTTCGAACAACGCCGGATTGCAGACAATCATCGTCAACGGTAAGGAATACGGAGACGGCGCATACATCCAGCTTCCTCGTGGAACTAAGGCTGTATCCGCTAGAGCCGTAGCAAGCGACCCTCAGGCAAAGATTGTTATTGCAGGTGCCAACAACCTAGGAAACTACGACAACATCATGACCGTCGTAATTACCGCTGCTGATGGCGTCACTTCTGTAACTTACGCTGTGAACCTATGGGTAACTCCACCTTCATCAGATGCAACTTTGCGTACTCTGAAGATCAACGGCTCAAGTGTTGCTGACGGTTCAACGGTGGTTGTTCCTGCTCGCACAACTTATGTTCCAGTTGAGTTCATCGCCACAGACCCTGAGGCAAAGGTTACCTATAACGGAAGCAACGGTTTGGTCTTCTTGAACGACGGCTTGAACACAGTTTCTGCTACCGTTACCGCAGCTGATGGTGTGACCCAAAAGCTATACGAGGTGACTGTTAGAGTTCTTATCCTTTCTTCAGACTCCAGCTTGAAGTCACTGAAGGTAAACGGCTCTAACTACACCACTGGAAGCGTAACTGTTCCGTTCGGAACCAAGTCTGTTTCAGTTGAAGCGATCGCGAATGACCTAGGCGCCTCAGTTACCGTAACTGGTAACCAGGCTCTAAAGCTCGGCGACAACAGAGTTTCAGTTAAGGTAACCGCAGCAAACGGTTCTTCAACAGAGACTGTAATTAACGTTGTTGTTGCTAAGTCTTCGAATACTTCGTTGAGTTCTTTGTTTGTGAATGGTTTGAGTGTTGTTTCTGGTGCGGTTACTTTGCCGCCTAGGACTTCTCAGGCTGTTGTGAAGGCTGTTCCGGTTGATCCTGAGGCTACGGTTTCGGTTTCTGGTGCTTCTTCGTTGGTTTCTGGTTTGAATGCTGTTTCGGTTACTGTTACAGCTCCGGATGGTTCTTCGAAGGTTTATGACCTTGCTGTTACTGTGACTGCTTTGTCTTCGAACACTGGTTTGAGTGTGTTCAAGGTTGCTGGCCAGGATGTTGTGGATGGTGGCAGTGTGACTGTTGCTAACCGTTCGACTTCGGTTTCTGTGTTGGCTTCTGCTAGTGATGCTGAGGCTGTTGTTACTTTTGCTGGTAACACTGGTTTGCGTACTGGTTCGAATACTGTTTCGGTGACTGTTGTTGCTCCTTCTGGTGTTAAGAAGACTTATGTTGTGACTGTTGTTGTTGCTAAGTCTTCGAATACTTCGTTGAGTTCTTTGTTTGTGAATGGTTTGAGTGTTGTTTCTGGTGCGGTTACTTTGCCGCCTAGGACTTCTCAGGCTGTTGTGAAGGCTGTTCCGGTTGATCCTGAGGCTACGGTTTCGGTTTCTGGTGCTTCTTCGTTGGTTTCTGGTTTGAATGCTGTTTCGGTTACTGTTACAGCTCCGGATGGTTCTTCGAAGGTTTATGACATTGCCGTAACCGTTACCCCGCTATCAAGCGACACCTCGTTGAAGTCGTTCAAGGTAAACGGTTCTGACTACACCGAAGGTGCAACCGTAACTCTAGGATTCGGAGCCAAGAGCGTGGCTATCGTGGCAGAAGCTAACGATGCTGGTGCAAAGGTCGAACCTATTGGCAACAACGCACTTGTTGGTGGTCTAAACAACCTAACCTTGAGAGTCACCGCTGCAAACGGTGATGTGAAGAACTACGCCGTCAAGGTACAGGTACCGGTAAGAAGTAGCAATGCAAACATTTCTACTGTTGCTGGAACCTGGACAATCAACGGTGTTGATGTTGCAAGCGGAACGATCGTTGAGCTACCTGCTGGTGCCTCTGCTGTTACTGCTGCGGCTAAGCCTGAGGACACCAAGGCAACAATTTCTATCACTGGAACCAGTTCTCTGGTCACCGGTGCGGACAACACTGTGACATTCACAGTGACTGCTGAAGATGGAACGGTCAAGACTTACGAGCGAACAGTTCGCGTCAAGGCTCTATCAAGCAACACCAAGCTAACCTCTCTTACTGTTGCTGATACTTCGGTAGTCGACGGAGACACAGTTACCGTAGCTCCTGGAACATCTCGTGTATCGGTAGTTCCAGTGGTTGAGTCAGATGTTGCAAGATTCAGTGTCTCTGGTAACACCAACTTGCAGACTGGAAACAACACTGTGAGCGTCGTGGTTACTGCACCTAGCGGTGCAACCCAGACCTACAGCGTGACAGTTGTAGTTTCCACTCCACCAAGCGATACCACGCTAAGCACCTTCACAATCAACGGAACTTCGGTTACTGATGGTGCAAGTGTCAGCGTTGTTGCTGGAACCACTCGAGTGAGTGTTGCAGCAATCCCAACTGATCCAACAGCATCGGTATCGATAACTGGAAGATCCAACCTGGTCGCCGGATCGAACACCTTGACGGTAGTGGTCAAGGCTCTAAGCGGCGATTCAACAACTTACACAGTGACCGTTAACGTAGGGAACTAACAAGAAAAATGAAGAAGACAACTATGACTAACAGGACCCTGAACTCAAAGGTCGTAAGGGCAGGAGCTATCCTCTCCGCTATGTTGATGGTTTTACTGCCATCGACCGGAGTCGGTAACTTCGCCTCAGTTGCCTACGCAGCTCCCAACGACCAAGACACCAGCCTCACAACCTTCACCGTTGATGGTACTGCTGTCAGCAATGGTTCAGTTGTAAACGTTGACTACGGTACTACCGCCGTAGATGTTGTCGCTACCCCTACCAGTGCGGATGCCACTGTGGACATCACAGGAGACACTGGGCTAGAAACTGGCGCGAACACTGTTTCGGTTCTGGTTACCGCTGCTGACGATGTGACTACGCAAACCTATTCGGTTACCGTAAATGTTGGTCAGAATAATGACACCTCTCTTGGCGTATTTACAGTAAACGGGGATGACGTCACTAATGGCGGAACCGTCAACCTGTCATATGGAACCACTGAGGTAGAAGTTCTGGCAGAGCCTTCAGATGTTGAGGCCACTGTTGTTATATCTGGTGACACTGAGTTGGAAACTGGAGATAACACTCTTCAGGTAACCGTTACTGCGGCAGATGGAGAGACAACTCAGAGCTATACCGTCACTTTGGCCGTCGCTGAAAACAACGACGCATCTCTAGCTGTCTTTGCTGTTAACGAGGATGACGTTACCAACGGTGCAACTGTAAACCTAGATTACGGAACTACTTCAGTCGACGTTATTGCCGAGCCAACCGATGTTGAGGCTACTGTTGTGGTTTCGGGTAACCAGGGCCTAAGCACTGGTTCAAACACTCTGACCGTCACAGTAACTGCTGCAGACGGCACCACTGTTGAAACCTACACAGTTACCCTTCAGGTTGCCGCTAACAGCGACACTTCGCTAGCTGTCTTTGCCGTGAACGGTGATGACGTAACCGATGGCGGAACTGTGACCGTAGCTAACGGAACCACTGAGGTTACCGTTATTGCTGATCCAACTGATCCTGACGCTGTTGCACTAGTAACTGGAGCAACCGGTCTATCCACTGGTAACAACACCTTGACAGTTGATGTAACTGCCGCAAGTGGGGCTACCGCAAAGTACACAGTTACGATTGTGGTTTCTGGCCCAGCCTTCTCAAACGACACTTCTTTGAAGACGTTCAAGATTGATGGTTCGAATGTATCTGACGGCGCGTCAATTACGATTGCCCAGGGTCGTACGTCTGTTTCTGTAGAGGCAGTACCTAATGACATTTATGCAACCGCAACAACTGCTGGTAACACCAACCTTAAAGCTGGTGCCAACACTGTAACTGTAACTGTCACTGCAGATGATGGCACCGTAAAGGTCTACACCGTAACAGTAACCGTGGCAGTTCCTTCAAGTGACACTTCCTTGTCCTCAGTAAAGATTGATGGTAATAACTTCACTGTCTTGGAGAACGGCTCAAGCGTTTACGACGCTAGCTTTGGTACAACAAAGGTAACTGTTTCAGCAACACCAACCAGTGGTACCGCCACTGTCAGTGTTACTGGTGATACCAACCTGGTGACAGGACAGAACACGGTTACCATCTCGGTTCTAGCTGAAGATGGCACGACCAAGGACTACACCTTCAAGGTTGCTGTGGCAGCAGCCAACACCAACACCGACATTTCAAGTTTCCAGATCAACGGAAGCAGTGTCACAGCTGGTGACACCGTTGACCTACCATTCGGAACAACAGATGTTTCTGTTGACGTTGAAACAGCCGCCGCCACTTCTACGTTCACTGTTTCTGGTGGATCATCATTGACCACCGGCACTAGCTCGCTAGTGGTAACTGTTACCGCTCAGTCCGGTGCTACCAAGACCTACACAGTGACTCTGAATGTTCTTGAAGCGTCATCGGTTAAGGACTTTACGAGCATCACCGTTAACGGTGTAGCTGTAAGTCCTGAAAACACTGTTACTTTGAATGCTGGTACCACTGAGATTTCGGTAATTGTAAATCTAGTTAGCCCATTTGGAAGCTACTCTGTTTCAGGCAGCTCAACAGTTTCGACTGGTACAAACACCAGGACA
>CAYUBJ010000003.1:22144-27711 GCA_964443065.1 uncultured Rhodoluna sp. | reverse complement strand
ACCTCAATCCTTATTGACAACACCGAGGTATCCGTTTCGAAGGCAATTACCATCGGATTCGGTGCAACCGATGTTGAGGTAAGCGCTGTGACTGCTGATCCAAACGCTTCATACACAGTTTCGGGCAACACTGGTCTAACAACAGGAACAAACGATGTGACCGTAACAGTTACAGCTGCTAATGGTTCAACAAAGGACTATGTAATTGTTGTTACCGTTCCTTCTGTAGACAGCAACACTGCTTTGGATGAGTTGAAGGTAAACGGCATCACAATCTCTGCAGGAGATATTGTTGAGAAGCCATTCGGCACCGATGCGGTAAGCGTGACTGCAACTGCTGTAAGCACAAGAGCAACTGTCACAGTCTCGGGTGAAGATGTCCTTGTTCCTGGTTCCAACACTATTACCGTTACCATCACGGCTGAGTCTGGAGCAACTGCAACCTATACGTTCACAGTAAAGGTTGCCAAATCAAACAATGTGGCTTTGACATCTGTACTGGTTGACAACCAGGAAGTCTTGAACACGACTGCGTACACAACGGGTTATGGTGCAACCAGCGTAGAAGTTAGCGCTGTTACAGCTGACCCAAACGCCTCATACACAGTTTCTGGAAACACAAACCTCCAGGTTGGAACAAACACCGTTACGATAGACATCACGGCTGCTGACGGTGTCACTACAAGCTACTTGAACATCGTTGTTACAGTTCCGGTAGCTTCAACCAACACGTTGCTGCAGTCAGTGACCATTGCCGGCTATGAAGTCTCGGTTAGCGGAGGTTCTCTATCTGAGGTACTTCCTAACGGAACAAGTTCTGTTGAAGTTGTTGCTGTAGCTGCCGATAGCAATTCAACAGTTGTTGTCTCCGGAGACACTGGACTCGCTACTGGCTTGAACACAGTCACCGTTACTGTAACCGCTGAATCCGGTGCATCTTCAACTTACGAATTCTCTGTAATAGTCGCTCAGTCCTCAAATAAGGAAGTCTCTTCGATCCTTGTAGACAACAACGAGGTTTCAGTAACTAAAGCCTTGACTGTTGGAATTGGAGTTACTTCGGTAACTGTAACGGCAGTAGTTGTTGATGCAGAAGCTTATTACAGTGTTTCTGGAAACACTGACCTTGAAGCCGGAGCCAATGACGTAGTAGTCACAGTATTCGCTGGTGACGGTTCAACAAAGCAGTATGTGATTGTTGTAACCGTTCCTTCTGCAGATACCAACAATGCGCTTGATACTTTGGTTGTTGACAATGCGACTATCGCTGCCGGCGACACTTTAGAAAGACCATACGGTACTGAAGCGGTAGAAGTTGTTGCAACTGCAGTAAGCCAAAAGGCAACCGTTCTGGTCTCTGGCGCAGATGCTCTGATTCCTGGAACCAATACGGTCACGGTAACAATTACCTCAGAATCGGGTGCGACAGCAACCTATACATTCACAGTCGTGGTGGCTAAGTCATCTGATAAGTCACTTGGCTCGATCACAGTAAACGGTAAGTCTGTAAATGTTGAAGACACAATTATTGTTAGCGGTGACACCACAAGCGTGACAGTTATCGCCTTGGCAAATGACCCAGAGGCAACAGTTTCGGTGAGCGGCGCGGACGAACTTGAGCTTGGAGACAACACCGTTACCGTAACCATCACTGCAGCCGATGGAAGCTCTGCCGACTATGTCTTCACAGTTAGGGTTCCAAGTCCTTCAAACAACGCCAACCTGTCGTTCTTCACAGTAAACGGTGTAGATGCGATTGAGAACAGTGTTATTGAAGTGGTTTCAGACGTAACTGAAGCTGTGATTATTCTTCAGACTGAATCTTCTAACGCTAGTTACGAGATCACAGGCGGAACTGCACTTTCAATTGGTAACAACGAAATTTCAGTAGTTGTAACCTCTCAAGACCAGTCAACTTCACGCACTTACACAGTCACCGTCAAGCGTGCAGCTCCGCTATCTTCGGACACCACGCTTGATTCAATTACTGTAAACAACACAACAATCTCTGCCGGAGATGTGTTCGATGTTGCCAACGGAACTGAGTCTGTAGAGGTATTTGCAACTCCGAATGATGACAAGGCTACTGTTCTAGTAACTGGTGCAACTGGTCTAAAGACTGGGGACAACCTGGTTTCAATTCTTGTCACGGCAGAAAACGGCGCAACCGCTGAGTACTCATTCACCGTAAAGGTTGCTCTTTCTGGCGATAACAGCCTCGCGTCTATTTCGGTAAACGGATCGAGTGTTTCACTTGACGACCTGAATGTGACCGTCGCTTCCGGAACATCCTCAGTGGTAGTTTCAGCTACGCCATCAGATGTTGAGGCTTCTTACACAGTTTCCGGTGCCGATGCACTTGAATATGGAGCCAACGAAGTAACTATTACAGTTACTGCCGCTAACGGGGACCAGAGAACTTACACCCTAAACGTAACTAGGACACCGCTATCTGGCAACAACAACATCGGATCGATCACTGTAAACGGAACCACAGTTGCAGTTGATGGAACCTTCGAAGTTGACCCAGGCACTCAGAGTGTAGAAGTGGTTGCAACTGCCGAAGATACAGATGCCTCAGTAGCAATTAGCGATTCAAATGCTCTGGTAGCTGGAAACAACGTAATTACTATTACTGTTACCGCGGCTAACGGAACCGAAGCAACTTACGAGATCAATGTATTCGTAAAGAGCCTGTCGAACGACGCTACTTTGAAGACTTTCACTATCGACGGAAATGCAGTTGAAGACGGCGGAGAAGTAACTCTGGACGGAACTAAGAACTTCGTTGCGGTTGTGGCACAAGCCAACGATGCTGGTGCTGTTGTCACCATTGAAGGTTCAACTAACCTAGAGTTTGGTTCTAACGATGTAGTCGTAACTGTTACAGCAGAAGATGGCACAGTCGCAATCTACACAGTGACCGTTAACTTCCCGAACCTAGGCGACACCTCGCTGAAGACATTTACAGTCAACGGAACTGCTGTTGAAGACGGTGACCGAGTTGAGCTTGAGTATGGCGTGACCGACGTTGAAGTTGTTGTAGAAACAACTAGCCCAGATGCGACATTTGAGGTTACTGGTGCTGACAGCCTAGTCTCTGGTGAGAACCAGTTGGTTGTTACAGTTACCGCAGTAGACGGTGAAACCATCCAAGAGTATCTAGTTGTACTGTTTGTAGCGTTCAACACAGACAGCTCACTTTCATCCTTCCAGGTAAATGGCGAGGACGTTGAGGACGGCGATGTAATTGACCTTCCTGCATACACCACTGAAGTTGAGGTAACTGCTGAAGCTACCGATCCTGATGCAACTGTAGAGATCAATGGCGCTACGGAACTTTCTGTTGGTGAAAACCTACTGGTTGTTACTGTTACTGCTGCTGATGGCGTGAGCGCAACTGATTATGTAGTCACCCTGAATGTTCCGCTTGGAAACAACGTTGAACTTTCAGCATTTACCGTAAATGGAAATGATGCAGCAGACGGTGATGTTCTAGATCTAGATCCATACACCACTTCGGTCGAAGTTGTTGTTGAGACTGTCGACCCAGATGCGACGTTCGTTGTTGTGGGTGGAACCGATCTTCAGGTTGGCGCAAACACCCTAACTGTGACTGTAACTGCAGCAGACGAGACTGCTACAGCAACCTATACCGTTACTCTAAATGTTCCTCTAGGTAACAATGTCGAACTGTCAACCTTCCAAATCAACGGAAACGATGTTGAGAATGAAGCGACTGTTGATGTTGAATACGGAACAACAGAAGTTGACATCACAGTTGTCACAGTTGATGAAGATGCTACCTTCGAAGTTGTTGGCGGTACTGACCTGCAGCCTGGTGAGAACACAATCACCATTACCGTTACTGCTGCAGACGGCGAAACCACAGCTACCTACACAGTTACTGTAAACGTGGCTTTGAACACGGACACCAGTTTGGGTGTATTCGCAGTGAACGGAACAGATGTAATTGATGGCGACACAATTGATCTAGCGTATGGCGTAACTTCGGTTGAGGTTCTAGTCGAGCCTACTGACCCGGCCGCGACATTTGAGATTGAGGGTGGAACAGACCTAGTTTCAGGTGAGAACACCTTGACTGTTACTGTTACAGCTGCGGATGGTGAAACCGTTGAGGTCTACACCATTACCTTGAATGTTGCCTTCAACAGCGACACCAGCCTGTCTGTCTTCCAGATCAACGGAACCGATGTAGTTGACGGGGCTTCAGTTAACCTGCCTGCATACACAACTGAGGTTGAGGTAACTGCTGAGCCTACTGACCCAGATGCAACTGTTGAGATTGAAGGTGGCACCGAACTTGTTTCTGGTGAGAACACCTTGACTGTGACAGTTACTGCTGCAGATAAGGAAACTACCGACACCTACACAATCACCTTGGTTGTGGCCCTAGGTAATGATGTTACTTTGGCTACCTTCCAGGTAAATGGTGAAGATGTTGAGGACGGCGGTTCACTTGATCTTGAGCCGCTAACCACTTCAGTTGAGGTTGTAGTAGAAACTACTGACCCTGACGCAACATTCGTTGTTGAAGGAAACACTGACTTGAAGCTCGGGGCCAACACCTTGACAGTAGTAGTTACCGCTGCGGATGGCAGCGTAACAGCCACCTACACTGTGACTTTGAACATTCCGCTAAACAATGACGTAACTCTGTCTCAGTGGAAGGTAAACGGAGTCGACGCAGCTGACGGTGAAACAGTTGAGGTTGAGTATGGAACCACTGAAGTAGAAGTTTCAGTTACTACTAACGACCCGCTAGCTACCTACGTAATCTCTGGTGGCACTGGTGTCAGTGAGGTAGAAGGTGTGACCCTAGTTTCAGTTGGACCTGGTGAAAACACCGTAACTGTTACCGTTACCGCCCAAGACCAGAGCACAGGAGAGTACTCCGTCACAGTTCTAGTCAAACCAAACTCAGACACCAGTTTGGCTACTTTCACTTTGAATGGTGAAGATGTCAATGATGGTGATGTGTTTGATCTTGAGTATGGTGTGACTGAGGTTGAGGTTATTGCCTTGCCTACTGACCCTGATGCAACTGTTGAGATTGCTGGTAACACCGAGCTAGTTTCCGGTGAGAACACTGTGACCGTTACAGTTACTGCTGCTGATGGTGAGACTGTTGGCGAGTATGTTCTTACATTGAATGTTGCTTTCAACAATGACACCAGCTTGGGCTCATTCCAGGTAAACGGTGAGGATGTTGAGGATGGTGCTGTTATTGACCTTCCTCCGTACACCACCGAAGTTGAGGTAACTGCTGAGCCTACTGACCCTGATGCAACCGTTGAGATCAATGGTGCTACAGAGCTTTCTGTTGGTGAAAACCTACTGATTGTTACTGTTACAGCTGCTGACGGAGTAAGCGCTACTGACTATGTGATCACCCTGAATGTTCCGCTTGGTAATGACGTTACTTTGGCTACATTCCAGGTAAACGGTGAAGACGTCGAGGACGGCGGTTCACTTGATCTTCCTCCTTTGACAACATCGGTAGAGGTTACTGTCGAGACCACTGACCCTGACGCAACATTTGTTGT
>CAYUBJ010000003.1:0-22044 GCA_964443065.1 uncultured Rhodoluna sp. | reverse complement strand
GACGCGAATGCGACAGTTGTAATTGTTGGCGGCACTGAACTCCAGACTGGTGAAAACACAATCGTTGTTACGGTTACAGCTGAGGACGGTGAAACAGTTGCTGAATACACAGTCACTGTTATCGTCAAGCTAAGTAGTGACACTACTTTGTCCGAGTTCACAGTAAACGGAAACCCAGTTGATTCTGGAGACTACGTCGAACTGGAACTTGGCACCACTTCAGTTGAGGTTGTAGTAGTTACTACAGACGAAGGCGCAACCTACGAAATCGAAGGTGGCACTGACCTTCAGCCTGGTGAGAACACCCTTACCTTGACCGTTACTGCCGCTGATGGCGAAACCACTCAGGAGTACGTAGTTACCCTGTTCGTACTTCTAAGCGATGACACTTCGCTCTCGACATTCAAGATCAATGGCGTGGACGTTGAGGATGGTTCTGACCTAGAGCTTCCTGCTTACACCACGGACGTTGAAGTTGAGGCTGTAGCAACCAATGCGGATGCTCAGGTTGACGTATCTGGAGCTGATTCTCTACAGCCAGGTGAGAACCGAGTCGAAGTTACTGTTACCGCTGCTGATGGCGAAACTGTTCAGGTTTACACAGTATTCGTAACCGTGTTGATTTCTACCGACACCAGAGTTAGCGAAATTCTAGTCAACGGTGTTTCAGCGGTTGATGGGGACGTGGTACTTTCCACCGATCTAGAACTTACCGAAGTTGAGGTTGAAGTAACCACAGTTGATGAGAACTCAACCGTTGAAATTGTTGGCAACACTGAGCTGGTAAAGGGCGACAACCTAATTACCATCACAGTTACTGCGCCAAGTGGAGACGTGAGAGAGTACACCGTAACATTTAGACTCGGTGGCCTACCTGGAAACGCCAAGCTGAAGAGCTTGATTGTTGCCGGAACCGCTATCGACCTAACCCAGGAGAGCCCAGTTATTACGGTTGCTGCCGGAGTTAGAAATGTATCGGTTATCCCATCTGCTGAAGACGAAGCCGCTTCGATTACTGTTGCTGGTAACACCAACTTGGTGGCCGGCGAGAATGTTCTAACCGTTACAGTCAAGGCTGCCGACGGTAAGACTGTTCGTGAATACACAGTGAAGGTGAACGTGCTTGCTCTATCGAGCAACACCAAGCTGAGCTCGATCAAGGTTAATGGCACAACAGTAGTTGCTGGTGGTAGCTTCACCTTGGTTGCTGGTGCTAAGTCTGCAGAAGTTGCAGCAGTTGCGGAAGACGCAGCCGCCACAATTTCATACAGCGGAACTAAGAACCTGCTAGCTGGAAACAACACAGCGACCATCACGGTACGCGCCGCCGATGGAACCACAGCGAACTACACAGTAACGCTTGTTTCCCCAGCCCTATCTAGCGATGTAAGCCTGAAGACTTTCTTGATTGAAGGATTCAATGTTCTAAATAGGACCAAACTTTCAGTACCTGCTGGAACCACCAAGCTTCGTATCACTGCTCAGGCAACTGACAGTGGAGCTTCGGTTTCAATCAGTGGCCGTGACATTCAGCCAGGAGCTAACTTCGTGGTTGTAACTGTGACAGCAGCTGATGGAACGGTTGCCACTTACACAGTGAGGGTGAAGGCATAATGAGGAACCCAGAGACAAACAAGGGAACGATGAAAATGACAACCAAAAAGTTGCTAACGGTATTCACCGCGCTACTTCTAGCAGTTTTGCCAATTCATGGCCTAACTGCTGCGAATGCGAACGGTGTCGACACCTCACTTGCAACCTTTACGATTGAAGGCAGCGATGTCGAAGACGGCGATGTCATAATCGTTCCGGCTGGTACCACCAACGTAACTGTCGTGGCTACTCCAACTGATCCCGCGGCTTCAGTTGTTGTGACTAAGCCGAATCCCTTGCAGACCTTTGACAATGACGTTGTTGTCGAGGTAACTGGATCAAATGGTATTACTAAGCAGACCTACACGGTAAATGTTTACGTAACTGACAAAGCTCCAGGCTTCTCAACTGATGCGACATTGGGATCACTTAGAGTAAACGGTGCAACCATCAATCCAGGTGATGTGGTTGAGGTTGCCCCGCTAACCTCGGCTGTAACAGTTGCGGTGACTCCTAATGACGTAGCTGCAACAAGTGTGGTCTCCGGTGCGAGAAACCTTTCAACTGGTATGAATACTGTAAGCGTGGTAATCACCGCTGAAGATGGTGTGACAACCCGCTCATACACATTCAAGGTGTTGGTTCTGGCCCTATCAAGCAACGTCTCCCTGGAAACCTTCAGCGTGAATGGTCAAGCGGTACGTAACGGTGGAAGAATCTTCCTAGAGCCTGGTACTACTGCTGTGACTGCTGTGGCAACTCCAGTGGACCCAACTTCCTCAGTTCAGGTAAACGGTTCAACCGGTCTACAGGCTGGCGAAAACACTCTAACTGCAACTGTTACCAGCCAGTCTGGTGCTACAGCTACATACACAGTGAAACTGATTGTTCAGGTGCCTTCTAGCATCAGCAGCTTGGTGGTTTTCAAGGTTTCTGGAGCCAGAGTAGTTGATGGAAGCACTGTCTTGCTACCAGCAGGCACCGAGGCCGTTGCAGTTACTGCTATCCCATCGGATGCCACTGCGTCGGTAAACATTACGGGTAACTCAGGCTTGGTTGTCGGAGACAACAACCTAAGTGTTGTTGTTACTGCGGAAGATGGCTCGACCAGCACATACGCAGTTACTCTTCGAGTTCTAAAGGATGACGACACCAGCTTGGCTGTGTTCCAGTATGACGGAAGCGATGTTGCCGATGGTGACTCATTCGATCTTGAGTACGGTACCGAATCAGTTGAAATTGTCGCTGAGGCAACTTCCGCAACTTCGACCGTTGAGATTGTTGGGGCCAGTGCTCTTTTGACAGGCAGAAACGTCGTCCGTATTAACGTGACAGCTCAAGACGAATCAGTGAGAACTTACCGATTGATCTTCAACGTTGCGAAGAATACAGACACCAGCCTAGAAAGCGTTTCCGTATCCGGGCAAGATGCTACTGGTGGTTCGGTAACCGTTCCTGCTGGAACTAGAGCGGTTTCTGTTAGTGCTGTAACCACAGATCCTTACGCCACTTACGAAGTTAAAGACAACACCAGCCTAGAAGCTGGAGATAACACTGTAACAATTACTGTTACTGCTCAGGATGGAGAAACAACTGAAGACATCGAAATCACAGTAACTGTTTTGCAGGTTGTTCTGAACGATGACGCAGGGCTCGAAAGCCTAAACGTTGCAGGTAAGGATGTTGCTGCTGGCGGTTCGGTGGACGCACCGTTTGGTACTCGTGGCGTTGTTGTGAAAGTTCTAACATCTGACCCATTCGCCACCTTTGAAGTTTCTGGTAATGACGAGCTAGTGCCTGGTGAAAACACAATCACAGTTACCGTGACTGCTGCAGATGGAGAAACCACTGAAGAATACTCGGTAACAGTTGTTATTCCGGAACTTTCTGACGATTCAAGCGTCGCACTATTCCAGATCAATGGCCAGGATGTTGAAGATGGAGCACAGCTAAACCTTCCATACGGGACTAAGTCGGTAAATGTTAAGGTTGAAACCACGGACGCCAACGCTTCATTTGCTATTAGTGGTGACGGAAAAGTTGCTCCGCTCGTAGTTGGTGACCAAGACCTAGTAGTCACTGTGACTGCAGCAAATGGAGACAGCACTGATTACACAGTTACCTTGACAGTCCTACCGTTGAGTGAAAACGCTAACTTAGACGCCGACGCTGGTTTGGTTGTAAACGGCGAGTCGGTGGACTTTGAGCTGTTGAATTCTGAAGGCTACTTCAACGTGCCACTAAGCACAACTACCGTAAGTGTAAAGGTTCAAGCCGAAGACTACACATCTGATGTATTTGTAAACACTAAGACAGTTTTGCCTGGTGTTGCCAGAAACTTCAGTGTCGATCAGGGAGTAAACAACCTTTCAATCAAGGTAGTTCCTCAAGCAGGTGAGGCTTTTGCCAAGACTTATGTTCTAAAGGTTTACGTCGGCGGTGCTGATGCAACCTTGAAGACAGTAAGAGTAAACACCACCAACATCACATTCAATGAATCTAATGAAGGCGGGCTGGTTAACCCACTTGCTAATGGCACACAGACTGCTACTCTGTTCGTTGATCCAACTGTTGCCCTAGCTGTTGGTGCCGGAGTAGGTACCAAGCTTGACTTTGATGGCGGAGATGCAACTGTGACTAAGGCCGCCGCTGCAAACACTTGGAATGTCTCGGGGCTTGTGACTGGTGATAACCCAATTACAATTACCGTGACTCCTGGTGACTCTAACGCTGAACAAGTTACTTACACTGTAAACATCCCTGTGGATCTATCTAGCGACGCAGGCTTGAAGACATTCAAGATCAACGGCGTTGTCTACCCAGTCGGTTCAACTCAGGTTCTAGCACTTGGAACTACAGAGGTAGAAATTGACGGTGAGACCAACAGCGATGTTGCGACATTCGAGGTTTCCGGTGGAGATGCACTAGTTCCTGGTTTGAATACACTTACCATCACTGTTACTGCAGAAAAGGGTAACACTGCCGACTACAAGGTCACAGCGATTGTCCCTAGAGGTAAAGAAGTGGCAGTAGTTGGATTCCCTAAGGTTGGTGTCGTAACCATCGATGCAAAGACCAACAAGGCTGGTAACGCAGCATTGACAGCTTTGGTAAAGAAGCTAACTACTTTGAAGGCCAATGTTGTGTCGGTAACAATTACTAACAACTTCTTGATTGCTAAAGACAAGCCAGCTGCTGGTACCGCTCGTGCAACCGCAGTTCAGAAGTTCCTCCAGGCAGCAAAGGTGAACGGCGTGAAGACGGCTAAGTATCAGTTGCTACCAGGCTTGAAGACGCAAAAGGGAACCACAATAACAGTTGTTTACTGGTAAACCATAAGTAACTAAACCCCCTGATACTTCAGGGGGTTTAGTTTATTAACTTAGTTTTGGTATTTGGCTTCAATTAGCAGTTGATCAATCGGCATTTTAGCTGTCTTCAAGTTGAGTCTGTAGGCGGTTATGCCTTTTACCTTTAGTGCTGATTTGAATGCGGCTAAGCGCTTTTCAAAAAGAGTATTACTCGAGTTTGTCGGTCTAGTTATGGTCAATTCAATAATCTTTGCTTTTGTTAGTTTTTGAATTAGCGGAGCATAACTGGAAGTTTTTGCTGGGAAACTGCTTGATTTGGGGAAAGTTGTAGTTAGCTTTTCTGAGTGCTGGGTTAGCAGATAGAAATTTATCTCGTGATCTACTGATACTTCACCATTTGGCGAGATTACAGTCAGCACAATTTTGTTTTCACCAGGGATTAGTCTCATCTTTAGGACATCAGTTGTCGCATCAGATTGTCTGGTAACAGCGCTAATCGTTGCCTTACTGTTTGAAGGAGGCAAGTAAACAACATCCGCAACCTGGAAATGCAGGTTGTTGACTTTAACTGCGTTGATTGTTGCATCCCAAGGAATGACAAATTGGTTTATTTCACCTTTGCGCCAAGACTCTTGATTAATAGCTGCTGCCTGATCGCCAAAGGCTGCTTCGCCAGGCCCCATTGGATCAGCGAGGATAGCTGGTGCAATCGCATTCACCACGCTTTGCGCCAGATAGCCTAGGTTTAGCCTCTGGGCAGTATCGGCAACTTTGGCAAGTGACTGGTAGTAAACGGTTTTGCAAGACTGTGAACCCATGCATTTTGTTGGCAATAGCGTGCCGAAACCGAAGTAGTTGGGGGAGCCACCCCAGGTTTGGTCGACACCCCAGGACATAAGTAGAACTTTGCCATTTTTGTCGAAGTTTATGAAGTAGTTGTTCCGGTTGAGGAGATAACCATCCCAGTGACCTGCATACAACTCCGCTGCCCATTGCCTGGTCACTAGTTCCATGTCCGTGGCCTGGCTAATTTCTTGCCACCAAGCCTCTCCATCAAGCTGGTTGATGTTCAAGAAGTTAACTAGATCACTCCGATCATTATCTGTACCAGACTCGATGTTGTATGCATACTCGTTTCCGGGGTAAAAATCTGGAAAGTTAGGCAGGCTACCTTTGTATATCTTTTCCGAGCTAATTCCCCAACGGGCCAGCATCCGCTTGTCTACAGTCTCCACGTTCAGATGGAGGCCATAATTGATGCCATTGAGGCTCACATTGCTATAGCCGGTCCTGGGGGCTGGAAGCCCGCTAGAGCGCATTAACTGGTAGGTCATGAACTCGTGGATGTAGCTTCTGTCCTGGACCATGTTGTTCAAGGTAAGTTTTGTTAGACCAAACAGGGTTTGGCCCTTAACAAAGGCATTCATCTTAATCTTGAAAGCTGCCTTACCTGTGACATCCCGCCAGGAACCCCAAGCACCTTTTAGGTGTACCCCTACGGTGTATGGGCCATACTTTTTACCAGCTACGGTGACCTGCATGGTGGTTCGACGCCAATCACCTTCGCGGTTCCAGTCAACATTTGGATACTTTAGCGACTCAAAGTCAGCGCTGGACATTCTGAGGGAGATATCGTTGACGGTAAGTGGGTCAAACAGAATGGCTGCTGGGTCGTTACCTTCTATGAGCACCAGCTTGGCCTGAGCGGCAGTTGGGCTCAAAAAACTGATTGCAAAGGTCACGACTACAGTTATTGAGAACTGTTTAGCAAACCTTAGAAGTTTCATATCTAGAGCCTACCTTGACCCTCTTATAGGCTGAATGAGTGAAATTACTACAGAAGCGCAGAATTCAAATCAGGCTGGCCGCCATGTTGGCCGCCTTTGCGCTGTTGTTTTCACTTACTTCACCTGCTGAGGCTATCGACTCAGACTGTGTTCCAGCACCCCAGCTAACCAATTCAAGGAGAACAGAACTTAGAAGCCTGGCTGATGGGGTTACGGCTTCCTCTTGGCGCTGGTATCCAGGTAATGATGCGGCGCGGGTAGACCTATCTCCGCTTGGCACCCAAGTCTCGGTGGTCACCGGCAACCTCAGAAATATTGACTTTGGTATTTTGCATGCACCTATTCCACAATCTCAAGATCTGCGCATGCTTAATTTCACTTCCTACTCTGCGCTAGGGTCCATCAATGGTGATTACATGGACGGCAACGGGCCGTGGAGCGCAATGATTGAAGACGGCAGCATGTTTTATGCCCCAGCCGGTCATACCGGTGTTGTCGGTGTTGCAACTGTCCGGGTAAATCCAGCTAAGGGCTATCGGACTGTTGGCACGATTTCTATTGGTAAACGAACCTTTAGAGTTACCGGGGTGAACCAACCTATGCCGGGTAACTCGTCAGTTGTGATTTATAAGTCAAACTACATAAACGATGTTCCACCCAAAGGGGAAGCGACCATAGTTGTCCGAAATGGCAAGCTCTACCGAATTTATCCCAAAGGTGTGGCTGTATCTAAACGCTATGGGACAGTAATCCAGCTGCGTGGACCACAAGCGGCCTGGGTCAGAAGCCTAGTGCTCAATTCAACAGTCAGAATCAGTCTTGCGGCTGCTCCTACTACAGAAAACAGGATGGCTGCTGATTCGGTTTCAGCTTTTGGAAGTATTTCCAGCACCAACACGACACTAAATTTTGATGCAATCAATTACGGCTATCTCACGCCTTATGGGGCCACCTTATTTGATGAGAACTATTCAGAGGTCACCAAATCAGGAAAAATAACCCTGCGTATTCAGCCCGATGATCAGGGGCGTCTGATTGTCAAGAACGTCTATCGTCAGGGCTATTTCACCCGTGTTGATACCGGTGGCTTTATCGTTCAGGTTAGTTCGACACTAGCCAGTACGGCACTTAAGTTCAAAGTTGGCGATGTTGTCACCATCTCAAGAAGCTATCGTGCAACTGGAAAGTCGCAATTTATCAATGCGGCTGGTCGTGGCCCAAGGATTCTGCAGAATGGCAAATATGTTTGGGTGTGTAGTATTCACTCAAATGATTATCGTCCGCGGAGCGCTATCGGTTGGAATCAGGATGGTCAGATTTGGCTTATGACCTCTAGCCGCGGTGAGAACGTAAACGATAACGGTATGCGTATGGGTGGTTCGACCACCGACCAAATGGGGCAGTGGCTTATGCAGCTTGGGGCTACCGATGCTGTCCTACTTGACGGTGGTGGTTCGACAACCCTGGAGATGAATGACCCTGAAGATGGTTGGCGAAGATTAGATTTGCCTGAGGGTGCCTGGTATCGCGCATTGGCAAATGCCTTTGCATTGCAAAGCAGATACTAGTTCTTCTTATTTGGATTCATCACTACAGCCGAGAGCTTCACAGCGAATCTTCTAGTAAAGAATCGGCTCGATAGCGCTGTTACTTTATTCAGTCCGCCATCAATAACAGTTGCAGGCGAATTAGGTTTTGCTAAAGCCCTAAACGTGGTTTCGATTACATGATCACGTTTTCTAATAAACCTGCCTAGTGCCGGGCTATTGCCATTGGCATCGAAGAACTCAGTTTCGGTAGGGCCTGGGCAAACAGCAAGAATCTTCACGCCATTCTTTCGATTCTCTCCCCAGAGGGCTTCGGTAAAGGAGAGCACAAAAGCTTTAGTGGCACCGTAAACAGCCATGAAAGGTAGTGACTGGAAGGCGGCGGTTGAAGCGATGTTGATGACGATTCCGTCTTTCCGCTCAACCATTCCTGGCAGGAAAGCGTGGGTTAGCTCAACTAGAGTACTTACGTTAACGGTGAGTTCGTCGACCACGGATTGCGGATCTTCGTCGATGAAGGTGATGGTTTGGCCGAAACCAGCATTATTGACCAGAATGTCTATTTGGTAGCCACGACCTTTTAGTATCTTTGCCAGGCTAGAAGCGGCATCCTTGCGGCTTAGGTCCATTGGAAGCACTGTGGCAGCCAAAATGCCGTGTTTAGCGCTTATCCGGTCTGCTAGATCCCTAAGACGGTCAGCGCGTCTGGCAACCAGAATTACCTTCGCTCCGCGCTCAGCCAAAGCCAGGGCATAGCCCTCACCGAGTCCTGAGCTTGCCCCAGTAATAAGAGCCGTTTTTCCTAAGAAGTTATCCATCAATGTAATTCTGCCACTGTTTCGGGCTGCATCCGCTAAGCGAGATTAGGCTTGGTTTAGGTTGTTTAGGAGATGTCCATGATGAGTCGTTTGCGTCACTATCGCGCTGCGTTCCTGCTTGTAATCAGCTCGGCTTTAGTCTTTTGGGTAATCAGCTATTGGTTCCCATTCAACGACTATCTAGCCGTGATTTCTGGCGAACAATACAAAGACTACGAGTTCACCATAAAGACATTTGTAGTTGTTTATCTGACCTTCTTCTTGCTAAATCTTGGTATCGCTGGACTGTTTGCCAGCAAAGTAAGCTCTACGCTAAAGTTTTGGCTGGCAATCGGCCCAGCTGCCGTATTACTGCTAACCCCATTCCTACTTACCATTCCGATTTCAGCAAAGTTTCCAGATCGAAACTACTTCGAAGTATTCCAGGCACTGTATCGGTTATTTAGATTCACTAAGCCGGACACCTTTGCCTGGGCACTTATCTTTAGCTTTATCGCTGTTGGTCTGAACATCTGGGCTGCCATCATTGTTCGCCGTGCCGGGGAAGTGGACAAAGTATCTGCAAAGTTTAGAAACCGATACCTTATCTACACCGCCGTAATCGTCGTGATTGCAGGTGCGTTTAGCGCAGTTAATCTATACGGCGCATCGGTACGGTCACTAGATCGGCAATCTTGCCAAAACTATGAAAGAAGAGCCCTGCCGCAGACCGACGAAGAGGTAAACACCTTCCTTTCAGATGTCATGCTCTATGGTCAGTCCGCTGGAAGTAAAGGCGTTCAGGATGCCTTCGTTTCCTTCTCCATGATTTCCCGCCAGTATTACGCAGCCCTAGATAGTGAAATCGATGATGCATCTTTAGCCGCACTCCAGCAGAATGTTGTTCAAGCTAAAGATACCGTTGCGGTTGTGTGTTCAGAATTTGCCGCTGGGTAACAATCGGTCTTGGTCAAACTTTAGAGGTTTATTTAATGTTGTTGGCTTTGAGCAAGGTTGCAACCTGAGCTTGACGTTTAGCGATAAAGCCAATTGATCTGGCCTGTTCGTCACGGGCCAGAGTCATTTTGCTAGGTGAATTCTTGAACTGAATTGCCAGCACCGGGTTAATAACCTTAGCCACAGCCTGCATCTGAGCCCCAAGCTTCATCGAAGTAGCTTTCGCTGAAACTGCCTTTAGTTCGGTTAGATACGCTCGCTTGCAGGGAGTGTAGTTTATGCAATTAACAAAGGCTTTACCACGATAGTTCTTTCGTTGATCCCACGGGTGAGCGCTGGTTTCAGAGAGCATCGGCAAATAAAAAGTGTCACCAAGTTTTTCGGTTTGACGATTTTCACCAAAGGTTTGGTCAGCTCCCCAAGGGATGTATGTGAAAACACCTTTGGTGTTGCTTCTGAGGAAGTAATTATTTTTTAGCGGTCCTGAATAGGAGTCCCAGTGGCCAAGGAAGTTTTCCACGGCAAATGCTCTGATCAGAAGCGTGCGGTTGGTTACGTTGGTCATGCCTTTATACCAATCGGCTGGAATAAAGTCACTCATGTAATCAAAGAGGTTGGTTAGGTCGTTCTTGTTTGGTGTTACCTTCCAACCGTAGTCAACTACGAAGGAGCCATTATCGGCAGTTCCATCGTCGTTACCAATAATCCAATCCTCGTTAGCTTTACCCTCATAGATGTGTTGGGTGACATCTTTGAAGCGTTTTTGCATAAAGACCGAGTCAGGTTGCTCAAGGTTTAGATACAAACCGAGATCTTTACCGTTCATATAGATTCTTAGCCAACCGGTTTTTGAAGCTGGCACGCCCATGGCGTTGAATAAGGCATAAGCCCCAAACTCGTGAATCTTGCTATTGTCTTGAATCATGGCATTGAAGGTCATGCGACGTAGGCCTAGGTAGCCATAAGGAGTAGTTGCCTTAGGGAACTTGATTTTGAATGAAGGGGTGCCATCTATGTCCCCTCCGTCAAATTGCAACGAGGTGCTTCCCTTTAGGCGAACTGTGATAGCTAATTGACCACTTTCTCTGCCTTCGAGCGAGAGGCTCAGTGAGCCTGGGGTATAGGTTTTAGGGTCTTTACGCAGAGCAGCAATGGATTCGGTAGGAATAGTTAGGTCTGCTCGAACAATCTTGAGCGGGTTATAGAGATCTTCAATCTTTAGCGGTGTGGCCGCCTTGGCTGGGCTTATCCCCAGAAGGAGCAATCCCGCAATTACTGCAACTGAGTAACCGAGCCTTTGAAACCGAGCAAATTTGTTCATTTGGACTAGTCTAACCTTGTGACTCCAATTGATTACCCGATACTTCTAGCCACCTTGGCCATCGATTTAGTACTGCTATTTCTTCTAGCCTACGTATTCTTCTACCGCCGCCACCAGCGCCGTGATGTCTTTGTTGCAATCTGCCTGATCAACATCACCCTCTATGTTCTAGGCGGGGCGCTGGGGACCTTCACGATCTCGATAGGCGTTGGCTTTGCCCTATTCAGCGTGATTTCAATCTTTAGATTGCGCTCGGTGACCCTCGGTTGGGTAGAGATTGTCTATCTTCTGGTTGCTTTAGCCATGGGCCTTAGCCTAGGTATCCCGGCATACGACCTGCCAGTGCAAACTGTCTATGCGGTTTTGCTAGTTGGTGCAGTCTACATAGTTGATCACCCTAGAGTCCTGCCAAAGCGGGTCACTCAGCAATTTGCCCTAACCACCGATTACATCGAACTTGAACCAGAGGCTTTGAAGCAGAAGGTTGAAGCCCAACTGGGTCACAGTGTCCAAAGAATCAAGGTGCGGTCGGTGAGTACCACTCCAGCTTCGATGAAGTTAGAAATCGAGTCATAGTATGGCTGACAAGTTCAAATATGTGAGGCACCCTCACATTGAGGCACGCAAGAAGCTAAGGCCTGAGCACGCCGATCAGATGCTAGGTCCTACGGTTCCGAAGACTTTCAACCAAAAACTAGGGCTTTTTATTACTAAAGGTGTCGGCACTATGTGGGCAGCCTATGCCTTCTTCCTGCTTTCCCTGGTGAGCCTACCTTCGGTAATAATGCAGGGTGACCCGATACTCATTGTTTCTTGGATAGCCCAGACCTGCCTCCAGCTAGTGTTACTACCAATCATCATTGTTGGACAAAATATCCAAGCGGCAGCTTCAGAAAAAAGAGCAATCCTCACCTATGAGGATGCCGCCGCGGTTCTCGAAGAGGCTAATCAGATTCAGAAGCACCTTGATCACCAAGATAAGGTCTTACAGGATCTGATGGACCGATTAGCAGCTTCCGAAGCTAAACAAAAAAAGAAATAATGCGTTTAGTTATAGCCGACTGTTCGGTTGATTACGCGGGCAGGCTATCAGCCCATTTACCATTAGCCCGAAGGCTACTGATGCTAAAAGGCGATGGCAGCATTCTGATTCACAGTGAAACTGGTTCCTATAAACCCTTGAACTGGATGAATCCACCTTGCAACTTTTCCAAGCATGAGCCGGATGAAGAACAGATCAGTAAAGGTGTTAGAGAGATTTGGCGGGTAAGCCAGACTAAGACCGCTGATATTCTCTGGATCCAGATTTATGAAATCCATGAAGAGATAAACCATGAACTAGGTAAAGACCCGGGGCTTATCAAGGATGGTGTTGAAGCTCATCTTCAGGAATTATTGGCAGCCCAGATTGAAACTATCGGTGCTGGTAGCAAACTTATCCGCAGAGAGTATCAAACCGCAATCGGTCCGGTAGACATACTGGCTAAAGATTCATCAGGTCAAACAGTTGCCATTGAGATTAAGCGTCGTGGTGAAATTGATGGCGTTGAACAGCTCAGCAGATACCTAGAACTACTAAATCGTGATCCCGCTCTTAGCCCAGTAAGGGGTATCTTTGCTGCCCAAGAGATTAAACCTCAAGCTAGAACGCTAGCTGAAGACCGAGGCATAGAGTGTTTGGTTTTGGACTACGAGAAACTAAAAGGTGCTGCGCAAGACCCAGACTCGTTATTCTGGTAAGCCAGCAACACGAATAAACTCACGAACTGCTATTACTCTGGCGCTGGTTTTAGACTTCACATCAATCCCAGCGGCAGCGATTGCTCGGTTTACCAGGTTTTCAACTGCCCTAAGCGTGGTGCCTCTGGCTTCGGCTATTTGCTGATTTGAATAGCCCTTAGCAATCATTCGCAAAACATCCAGCTGCGTCCTTGAGACGTTCATCAACGGGTGGGTAGGTCTCAAATCATCTCTAAACTCTGGACCCACCTTATCCCGAAGGGCCGCTTCGATGGCATCCTTCAACAGATTTGGATCAGCTAGCCGTTGCTTGAGTAGGTAGGCGGCATTTTTAGGCATTGACTTCACATCAACGCCGAAGATTCTAGGCTCTGGAACGTGGGTAAGAAAGACTAGGGCTATTTCCGGGTGCATCTTGTGAAGAGCTAGCCCTAGATCAAGGCCGGAAGGCCCTGAGCCTAGGTCGATATCCAGCACAACGATATCGATGTCTTTATTGGCAGTGATTTTTCTAGCTTCGGCAGCGCTAGAGGCCAATTCAACGGTGAAGCCATCACCTTTTAGCTTGTCAGCAACTAAACCCCGAACAAAGGGTTCGTCTTCTACTACAAGCACTGAACGCTGGTACATCCCTGCATTACTCCCTAGGTTTGCCTAATACATTCATACCAAGCCACTGAAACGACAGGGCAATTTTATTCGCCTTTCTGAACCTTGGTAAGAGTCAAGTAGATTAGTTATAAAGAATTGATGGAGCCAATATGTCCCTAGAAGATAGAAAAGTCTGGCGTGGTTTTGCCAGCGACAACTACGCTGGTGTTCACCCGAGACTTTTTGAGCTCATGCAGCAGGTAAACGACGGCCATGAGATTGCCTACGGTGATGACAGCGTAACTGCGGAACTTTCAAAGCAGTTCAAAAATGCCTTCGGTGAGAACGCCGAAGTCTTTCCAGTATTTAATGGCACCGGATCCAACGTTATAGCTCTGTCATCCGTGGTTCGTCGCTGGGAAGCGGTCATTTGCGCTGAGACAGCACATATAAATTCTGATGAGGGTGGTGCGCCAGAGAAGATGGCTGGTATCAAGCTCTGGACCATCCCGACCACCGATGGAAAACTAACTCCAGAACTAGTCAAGCCCTACCTGTTTGACATCGGTAGCGTGCACCGAGCACAAATCTCAGTTATTAGCATTACCCAAACAACCGAACTCGGAACTGTTTACAGTGCTGCGGAGATTAAAGCCCTAGCCGATTTTGCCCACGAGAATAATCTCTATCTGCATGTTGACGGGGCGAGGTTATCCAACGCAGCAGCTGCGTTAGGGCTCAGTTTTAGACAGTTCACCACTGATGTTGGTGTTGACCTAGTTAGCTTTGGCGGTACCAAAATTGGTGCGCTGGCGGCCGAGGCAGTAGTGGTGATCAACAACAAACTACTGGCAGAGGCGATTCCGTTTTTGAGAAAGACCTCGATGCAGCTGCCTAGCAAGATGCGCTTTGTCAGTGCTCAGTTAATTGGATTGCTTGAAAACGATCTGGCCATTAATAATGCCAAACACGCCAATGCCATGGCTAAGCGCCTAGATGAGGGTGTTAGGGAACTAGCCGAGCGTTCCAATGGCCGCATAAGTGTCCCAAACCCTACCCAAGCCAATGCGGTTTTCCCTATTCTGCCGATGGATTTGATCGAACAACTGCAAAAAGAGTATCGCTTCTATGTTTGGGACTACCGCACCGGTCAAGTTCGCTGGATGTGTGCTTGGGATACTAAACCGGAGGATGTCGAAGGTTTATTAGCGTCATTGGCCAAGGCGCTAGGGGTTTAAACTATTACTATGCAACCAAACAAAATAGCGGTTACTGCCGCGCCTATCGCACCAGTATTAGCCGAACGTTGGAGTCCAAGAGCTTTCGACAGAGAGTATCTTTTGACCCAGGATGAGGCACTTTCGATTCTCGAAGCAGGACGCTGGGCCCCTTCAGCGAATAACCTGCAACCTTGGCGTTTTGCCTACATCAGCCGCGATGACAAGTTGCACGGGGAGATATGTAAAAGAGGTCTTACCGGTTTCAACCAAGCATGGGCTCCAGATGCATCAGCGCTGATTGCCGTTGCGGTTTTGAAAAAAACTGCCGATGGCAAGGAGCTACCTAAGGCTGCTTACGATGCCGGTCTAGCCGCTTCGATGATGCTGGTTCAGGCTCAGGAGCTTGGTCTTTGGACTCACCACCTAGCCGGGATCGTTCGCGAGGAGATTCAGGACATCCTCAAGCTAGATGAGAATCTAGATCTCTTGGTGTTGATTGCGGTTGGTAAGAAGGCTCCTGCTGAGCAGCTTGAAGGACCCGCCTATGAGCGCGAGATTGCACCCAGAGTCAGACTCGAGCTCGATGAAATCATGCTTTACGGTAAACCGTAAATGATTTTGCAGGCTTCGCTAAGCGATCAGATAGCCGGTTGGTTCCCTTCCCTGGGGGCAGTTTTATTTTGCCTTGTGGTTTGGGGTTTGGTTTTTGCCGGAACCGGATTGTTTATCGGAGCCTTTATTCCATTTATAACTGGAGACTCACTTGTTTTTGCAGCCGGTCTCGTCTCGGCTAGTTCAGATATAAACATCTGGGTGATGGCCGGAGGTGTCGGTGTTGCCGCCTGGTTAGGCGATCAGGTCGGCTACACCTTAGGTCGCCACTATGGCAGACCATACCTTGATAAACGCAAGGGCACTTGGATTAGAACCGGAATTGAAAAAAGCGAAAAGCTCTTCCAAGCCTGGGGTTGGTGGGCAATTGTTATTGCCAGGTTTGTCCCATGGGCCAGGGTATTTGTTCCAGCAATTGCCGGTATAGCCAAAATGAATTACTACAAGTTTTTTAGTGCAAACCTAGTTGGCGCTTTAGCTTGGGGAACCGGTCTAACCCTTGCGGGTTACTACTCGGCTTCAATTCCAGCGGTGAAGAACGCTTCCTACCTAATTGCTGGACTATTTATTACTGCCAGCATTGTTGCCGGGATTAGAGTCTGGCTAAGAAACCGTCGTGTTAAGTAGGTAGTCGGCCAACTGGTCGGATTTCTCTCTGGCGATGAAATCCAGTTCTTGAGCACTCCACATATCAAAGTAATCTTTGAAGCGATCTCCGTCGCGTTCCTGCCAACGCTGCTTACGAATCGACTCATCCGCATCAAGCCACACGCTCACCAGCGAAATATCTTTGGTGAAGCTATTTAGTGCCCCACAGCCCTCAATAATCAACGGTGTTCCACCAGAGAATTCTCGCCAAGTGTTTCTTTTGGCTAAGTTCCAGTCATACTCCTGCCAACTCGCTGAGCCAGTTTTTATTAGTGGTGTGAGTATCATTCGCTGCAGATACTCAGCCCCTTGGGCTAAGCCTTCCCAGCCTGGGTAGAGATCATCCATGTGAATGATTCGTGGCAGCGAATCGCCTTCTTGGAACAGCAAATTCTGTAATTTCTCGGCAAAGGTGGATTTACCGGATCCAGCCCTACCGTCGATTAAAACAATAGGTGTGTTTTTTCCAGACTCTAGAACAATTTCAGTGACCTCGGCTAGAAGCTGGTCATAGCCAAGATTAGTTTTCAACTTTTAGATGGTTTTGTTTTGGAATGTATTTGTAGATTGCATAGAAGATTGGCGCTGCAAAGACAATATCAATCGCAATTAGCCAGCCCGCTGTTGCTGGTGAGTCCTGATTGGTTCTAACCAGGATGCTATAGAACTGGTAGAAGAAGGCGAAATAGCCAAGCGAGAGGACATACATTCTCGATCTACCTCTAAACAGGGCGATGTTGCCGATTATGTATGAAAGTAAGAGGAAGGCAACCGAGGGGCCTAGGTTTAGGTAGAAGGTAACCATCACTGCTAAACCACAGGCTAGAACCCCATACAACACATACTTATTTACTACTAGTGAAATACAGCTGACAATGAAGGCCGCTACCACGACGTAGATACCTAAACCGATGAACTCTGGATAGGTAATGTTGGTCCAGCCATCACCGGTTGGTTTTCTAACTGTAAATTGCTCACCACGATTGAATCCAAACCAAGCAATCAGTGCTAGCAGGCTAAGACCGGCAGCGTAACTGATAAGTAGGGGGAGAACTATTTGCCGAATTCGGACTTTAGGCTTCATGGTGTAAGCCTAACTTTTATATGCCTTCAATTAGCACATCTGGGTGCTTGTCGAAGCGGTAACCTTGACCGCGAATAGTTCTAACAATGTCCTCATACCTGCCGAGTTTGGCTCTAAGCCTTCTAACGTGAACATCTACTGTTCTACCGGCGATAACCTCTTGGCAGTCCCAGAGCGCATCTACTAGTTCATCACGCAGGATAGTGTCTCCCGAGTTATCAACTAGGTACTCGATCAGGGCAAATTCCTTTTCGGTAAGTTCAGCATTCGATCCATCGACAAACACCTTCCTCCGTGAAAGGTCAATAACCACTCCCTCGGCTGCCTGGTCTTTCTCAGCTAACTTTGCCAGCGCTCGTGGGTCGGCAAGGGCTGCCCGCACCACGTCCACATTGCGGCCACCGCAGCCAGTTTTGGCTAGCGCCACAGCAGCAAATGATTCGGCGGCTAGACCTGGGGCTATCTGATCCAAGGTGCTACGTAGCTGGATAACTATCTCGGCAAGGCTAATCCCTAGCGCTTTGGCGGTTTGTTCGTCGATACCGACGTATAGGGCGAAGCCTCTAGCTTCAGTGGTTTCTCTTACGAATGGGGTGTTGTTGATGATTGTCATTTTGATAAGTCCTTATGTGATTATGCGAGTGGGGGGAAGCGATTTTTGGGCTTCTGGGGGAAATGTGGCTAACTAAAGGGATTTAGATTTAGCGGCACATTCGCATATGCATCACATGGCGCATCAGCATGGCTGGGCTCATAGCCTCAGTCATTAGTCTTGCTGGCGCAGTGTTAATCATGACCTAAACTTTAGGTGATTGGCCGAGCATAGTCAAGTTGAAAACGAAGGTAAGTCGCAGTTGAGTAAAACCATTCTCCGTATCGCCCTGGTGGCATACCTGCTGATACTTTTAGTGACCTCGCTTTGGCCGACTCCGATTGATGGCAACAGCGCAGTCTGGCAGATCATCATTCAAGTAATGGAGTTTTGCCAATCCGTCGATTGGCTAAAGTGGGTTGAATACAACCAGCTCGAAGCGATAGCGAATGTGCTGCTCTATATCCCGCTTGGAGTATTTCTGTATGTTTTCCTACCCAAGGCTCCGTTTTGGGTCTTACTGCTAACCCCAGCGTTTATTTCTCATCTAGCCGAAAGCCTTCAGGGTTTATTGCTTCCAGCCAGATACTCGACTATTGACGATGTAATTCACAACGGGATCGGCGGAGCACTTGGGGTGCTTATTGCAGCCGGCATTCACCGGTTGATGAAGTCGAAATAACTGGTGCGTTTAGCATCACCGGTGCTGTCACAGTTGGCGCACCAGTTACCTGCTCCTGATTGTCATCACTGATTGGTTCAACAAGGTCAATTACCAAAACCTTCTTTTCACCCGATAGCAATCCAATGTCAAATACCCAAATAGGTCTATTGCGGTCTGTACCGATAGAGACAAAGTCTTCCTCACCGTTAACAGTGATGGTCTCCGCTTCAGAGCCAACTGGACCATAGATGGTCACCAGCTCTCGGTTGGATCCCTTAGGTCGTGACTCACCAAACGAGTCATCTAGGCGCATATCAACATAAGCCGGCAAACCACTAGATGGTGCATTATTGGTGATCTCAACCGTCACTCTGCTCTTACGACCCTGATAGCCGGTGAAGGTATCTACGTTGCAGACACCTAACAGATAATCAATTTTGACTGTTGTGTAAGCGTCGAGCTTGTTTCCACCAGCGTTGTTAACAGTGACTAAAACATTTGGTC
This sequence comes from uncultured Rhodoluna sp., assembly GCA_964443065.1. Classification (GTDB taxonomy): domain Bacteria; phylum Actinomycetota; class Actinomycetes; order Actinomycetales; family Microbacteriaceae; genus Rhodoluna. Next base: position 3,076 of record CAYUBJ010000003.1, on the reverse strand, counting down.
CGAACTTTTCACTAACTTCGCCGCTTACCAGGTAGTTAGCAAATTGCTTTTGAATGTCTTTGTCTTCAGCCCAAGCAATAATTCGATCACCGGTTGGATCTTCAGCTGCAGATTTCAAAAAGCCACCAGCGCTTACTTTGCCGGCAACCAGACGAGAGAACATCTCCTTGGCTAGTTCTCCAACCACGGCGTCTTTGACTTCGACCTTGGTGAATTTGGCATAAATGTCTTTAGCCAGAAAATCAATTACATTACTTGGATCAACTGTGACACCGCGAACAGTTATTGCACCAACTGCTCCAGAGAGCTCGCTGACCACACCTTGACCAACAAACAGAACGCCATCAACTTTTTGCCCACGCTTTTGCTGCCAGCCATCGGCCATTAGCCTGGCAGCGTAAGGAGCGTGGGCCGATGCGTTAATATCGCGCCAGTCGCCTAAATCAACACCCCAGATATCTCTTAGCTCTTCAGGGTAGCTGTCGTATCTAATTGCCCCCATTTTGAGCAAAGTCTTATCTGAGCCATACTCTTCAAGTTTTACCTTGCCATTTTTGGAGGTGAGTATGGCGTAGGCACCGGTGATACCACCGGTAGCTCGAAGCTCGGAGAGATTTTGAATAGCAACAAACCAGCGCTTGGTATCCGGTTGTTCAAGAATGATGGTGCCAACTTGGACAATAGGCGTAATCCTGGCGCTGGCATTAGCTAGAGCAGCAACGGTGACCTTCGCAGAACCAACCTTGCTGTCCAATCCGAAGTGGAGAGTAGTTGCATCAATCTGCGATAGATCGCTATTTAGTTTTTGGACCGCCGTGTTCATCGCACTCATGCTCTCGCGCATCGAGGCAACCAGTGTGCTATCGGTGAGAGCTTTCTTACCGATACCAGCTTTGATTAGCTGGTTAGCAATGTTGCTCACATCTTGCGCACCCTGCAGCACCAGCTTTCCATCGGATGCGACAATACTTGCCGCTTTGATGTCATTACCGATAACCGGTAGGTAGGTGGCTAACTGAACAATCGGATCTTTAGCCGAAGAATCTGCCATACCGATTGCATCTACGGCTTTACCCAAACTGCTACTTATCGCAGCTAAGTCTTTTGTTGCGGCAATCTTTTGGAGGTTATCAACTTCAGTAACCGTGTTCTGCAATGAGACAACCATTAATACAACTCGGATGATGAGATAAATGATTGTTAAAACTAATGCCATCACTGCAACAGCGATGGCATTACGTTTGTTTTTTGCTAGTTGCAAATCCAACCTTTAGCGAAGAGTTAGTTTTGCAGTGATTCGCTCTGATGCGCCATAGACGGCACCAGATGAAAGAGTTACCTTGACGGTGTAGTCTCCAGCGTCGTAACTGGTTCCAGAGAATGACTTGCTGAATACACCCGAACCGTTAGTAGTTGCTGTAGTGGACTTGACTTCAACACCGTTCTTTCTAAGTGACAGTGTTACTGTCTGGTTTGCTACTGCAACAGAACCTGACTTGATCGTTCCAGAAGCTGAGAAAGTTGGGTTCTTTGAAGCGAAACCACTTGTTGAGCTAACCTTTGCAACGATGCTGGCTAGACGACCAACCGTTACTGACTTGGTTAGAGTTACTGCAGAACCACCTGAACAGTTTGAGCTGATCTGGTTGGTTGAAAGAGTATAGGTACCAGCAGTGCTTGGAGTTGCAATGCTGATTACACCGGTCTTACCGTTTGCCTTAACGGTCTTGGTTACAGAACCGTCTTCGCCATCCCAGTAAACAGTTACTGAACAGCCTGGCTTTACGCGGGAAACCTGAACGCTTACGGTGTCACCAGGAATGATGCGGCTAGCAGTTGATAGACCGAGCACTGGTGCTTGTCCTGCTGGATATGCCAAGGCAGGTAAGGCGGAAGAAAGGCCAAGAACTGCAATTGCAGAGATAGCTAGAAGTGTCTTTTTCATGTTCCCTCGTGTTATTCCATGTGGATTTTGTTAGTTTATAGCAGGAAACTGGGGTTTTGACAGGAAAATCAAGAAAGTTTATCCTTTGTTACCTTTCGTTTATATAAGCGGGAACGGGAAGTTTTTGCCCAGAATGCCCATTTTTCGGCTAGTTTAGAGTTCTAACCAAGATTTAGGGGTAGCCATTGAGGCTTAGTGAGTATTTGCTTGTCGTCCGCAAGCGTTTTGTCCTATTTGGGGCTATTTTTATAGCTTCTGTAATGGCTGCATTTGCCGTAACCTCGCTTACCACCCCTACATATGAGTCAACCACCAGGCTTTTCGTATCCACTAGCGGTACCGAGTCAGCGGCAGATCTACTTACCGGTAACTCCTTTACCCAGCAGCGAGTCAAGTCCTATGCGGATATCGTCACCAGCCCAGCGGTGCTGGATTCAGTAGTTGCTGAACTTAGCCTTCAGGACATTGCCGACAAGCTACCTGATGCAATTACCACCAGCGTTCCGCTAAACACGGTAATCCTTGAGATCACAGTCAGCGATCCGTCACCTTATAAAGCAGCTAGCATCGCCAACTCGGTAGCCCATTCACTTGAAAACGTGGTCACCAACCTTGAAACAGTTGACCCAACGCTTGCCTCTCCAGTAAAGCTCAGTGTTATTCAGCCAGGTGAGGCTGCAAAACAACCAGCTTCACCTAGACCACTACTAAACCTTGCACTGGGTGCCCTAATCGGTTTAGCTCTTGGTTTTGGAGCATCCCTTCTTAGAGAAAGCCTTGACCTTCGTATTCGTAGTGTTGAAGACGTTCCAGAAAAAGAAGAAGGCAGCGTTAACGTTCTTGGTGGAATCGTGTTTGATCCAACTGCCGATTCAAACCCACTTATTGTTCACACCAGCCCGAAGAGCACCAGGGCAGAAGCCTTTAGACAACTGAGAACTAACATGCAGTTCGTTGAAGTTGCCGAAGGTAGGAAATCAATTGTGATGACCTCATCTATCCCTTCTGAAGGTAAGTCATCAACAATTGCCAACCTAGCTATCGCTATGGCTGACACCGGCGCAAAAGTGCTATTGGTTGACTGTGACCTTCGCAAACCAAAAATGCACAAATACTTCTCAGTTGAAGGTG
>CAYUBJ010000002.1:0-66359 GCA_964443065.1 uncultured Rhodoluna sp. | reverse complement strand
GCATCCGCCAAGCGGTCAAGTGAAAGATTGCACGGGGTTACTTCATTCCATGATGAGGCAACGCCGATTTGAGGCTTTTCCCAGTCCTCATCACCCATACCAACAGCTCGAAGCATGCCTCGGGCAGCGGTGCGCTCAATGCCATCTGTTACAACCCGACTACGGGGTTTCATGTCCTTGTCCATTAGACAAGTTTAGGCGAAATCTGTTCGTTATAAATAGGTGGGTCTCACTGTGGGTTAGCCTAGAAGGGATGAACAGCCAAGATCTCGACAGACTGAGCCTAGAAAAATACACCAGGGCGGCAGTGGCTTCTAGCCGCGAGGTGATTCGGTCATACTCCACTTCTTTTGGCTTGGCTACTAGGCTCTTAGCCCAGCCGATTCGAAGCCAGGTTCAGAACATTTATGCCCTGGTTCGGGTAGCCGATGAGATTGTTGACGGCGCTGCAGCCGGAGCATTTGGATCGAATAAATTTGCGGCTGCCGGAGAACTGAACAAGTTGGAGCAAGAGACCTACAAGGCCATGAACCTTGGCTTTAGCACCAATCTCGTGGTGCACGCCTTTGCTAGAACAGCAATTGAGACTGGAATCTCAAGAAAAATAGTTGAACCTTTTTACTACTCGATGCGGCTAGATCTTCAACAGACGAAGCACGACAAAAAGTCATTTGATAAGTATGTTTACGGTTCCGCTGAAGTCATCGGTCTGATGTGTCTACAAACCTTCATTCAAGGGAAAAGCTACTCACAGGCTGAGCTTGAAACCTTGCGCAGAGGAGCACAAGCGCTGGGAGCTGCATTTCAAAAAGTAAATTTCCTCAGAGATCTAGCCCAAGATTTCGAGCAACTAGGTAGAAGCTACTTTCCTAATCTGAACGTAAAAAACTTCGACGAGGCTAAAAAGCAAGAACTGGTAGCAGATATCAAGAGTGACCTAGCGCTCTCCGCAAAGACAATACCTTTACTGTCTAAATCTTCTTCAAAAGCTGTTGTTGCAGCGCAACTTCTCTTCACAGCGCTAAATGACAAGATCGCCAAGACGCCGGCGGAGCAACTAATTAAGTCGAGAATTCGAGTGAGCGATTTCTATAAAGCAATAATTTTCTTCAAAGCATGGATCGGAGTAACACCCAGATGACACAAAAACAGGCAATCGTCGTAGGTGGAGGAATTGGTGGTTTAGCAACAGCCGCCCTTCTCGCCAAAGCCGGCATGAAAGTGAAACTCTTTGAAGCCAGGGAAAAAGTTGGTGGTCGAGCCTACATCTGGGAGAAAGATGGTTTTGTTTTCGACATGGGTCCTTCTTGGTATCTAATGCCAGATGCCTTTGACCAGTTCTTCAAACTTATGGGCACCACCGCACAAAAAGAGCTGGATCTGGTGCGTCTAGATCCCGCCTACAGGACCATATTCGAAGGCGAAAAAGAACCTTTGTTTATGTATGAGTCTTTGGAAAAAAACCTCCAGGTCTTTGAGGCAATCGAGCCAGGTAGCGCCAAGATGATTCAGAAGTATCTTGACAGTGCAGAAGATGCTTACAAACTGGCCAATCGTCACTTTTTGTATACCAATTTTCAGAACCTGAAATCATTTACTCACCCCGAGGTCGTGGCCCGTGCAGGTCGTTTCATAAAGCACCTGCTCACATCCCTACATGCTTTCTCCTCTAAGCACGTTAAGGATGAAAGATTACGCAAGGTTCTAAACTTCCCTGCTGTTTTTCTGGGTGCATCCCCCTATGAGACACCAAGCATGTATCACTTGATGACTCATATAGATATGAATGTGGGTGTTTTTTACCCACAGGGTGGTATTTACAAAATTATCGAAGCAGTTGAGCGCTTAGCTAAAGCGCACGGGGTTGAAATACACACCAACTCGCCAGTGACCAAGATTGACGTAAGCAACGGAAAAGTTAGCGGTGTTCAAGTTTCAGGCAAGGAATACAAAGCTGATGTAGTTGTGGCTAACGCAGATCTACATTTCGTAGAGACAAAGCTTCTTGATCCCGAATACCAAACACTTCCAGAGAAGTGGTGGGAAGATAAAGTGCCTGGGCCTTCTGCCCTGCTGATGTATTTAGGTGTTAAGGGGAAGATTCCAACTCTCGATCACCACACACTTTTGTATACAGAAGACTGGGAGACAAACTTCGGCGAAGTGTTCCACAAAGCTGACGGTAAACGAAAGGTGCCAAACCCAGCGAGCCTTTATATCTGCGCCCCTAGTAAAACTGATCCTTCGGTTGCCCCAGAAGGTTACGAGAACCTGTTTGTGCTAGTTCCAGTAGCAGCTGACCCAAGCCTTGGTCGCGGCGGCGTCGATAGAGCAGGAGACCCAGCATTTGAAGCGGAGGCCGATCGAGTCATCGAGCAGATAGCCACCTGGTGCGACATCCCAGATCTCGCCGAACGTATCGTTGTTAGAAGAACCATGGGGCCAGCAAACTTTGCCGATGAGCTAAATGCTTGGTCTGGCACAGCCTTAGGTATGGCTCACACCTTGAGACAGAGCGCTTTTTTCAGGCCAAAGAATCAGAGCAAAAAAGTTAAGGGTCTCTACTACGCAGGTCACCACTCAATTCCAGGCATCGGTCTTCCAATGTGTCTGATTGGTGCTGAGTTGGTATACAAGCTAATGATTGATGACCGAACCAGTGCCCCAACTCCAAACGAAATTACTCCTGTTTCTGAAAACGGTTGGAAGGGCTTGAACTAGTGCTCGGTTCTGCCACATATCTATCCGGACTCATCTTCTCGATAGTCGGGCTAGGTTTGTTGGACTGGAGGTTTCGTATTGCCTTCACTGTAAACAAAAAAGCCGCGCTAATGGCGACCCTATTACCCATGATCTATTTCTTAGTTTGGGATGGTGCAGGAATCGCCCTAGGTATATTTTTCCGCGGCGACACCAGTCATCTAACCGGCTGGCTGGTTGCACCCGAAATGCCTGTTGAGGAAATCTTTTTCCTCTTCCTCTTGAACTACAGCGCTCTGACACTATTCAGTGTCTTGAGTCGGATTCGGAGGAAAAAGTGACTTACCTGCTGATGAATCTCGGTTTCATGCTGATTGCTTTTGTGGTGCTGAATGTTTTTGTTAGAAAGACACCTTGGAAAACGGTGCTCTGGACAATGCTTTCCATGCTCCTACTGACCCTTATCTTTGACAACGTGATTATTGGTCTGGATATAGTTGCCTACGATCCCGAAAAGGTTAGCGGAGTCTTTCTTGGCCTAGCCCCAATCGAAGACTTCGCCTATACAGTGGTAGCAGTGCTGGCAGTTTCAAGCATTTGGAACAAAATGACGGGAACCAAAAAGTGAATGCGCTGAAACAACTGTTCTGGTCCTCTAGGCCAGTCTCCTGGATAAACACCGCCTTTCCATTCGGTGCGACTTATATTTTTGTGACTCACAGAATTGACCTAACTTTTATTGTTGGAACTCTGTTTTTCTTAATCCCATACAACCTTTTGATGTATGGAATTAACGATGTATTTGACTATGAGAGCGACCTTAGAAACCCCAGAAAAGGCGGCATCGAAGGGGCCTTACTCGATAAGCGTTACCACAGGCTAACCATCTGGAGCTCAATACTGCTCTGCATCCCCTTTTTGGTATACCTCTATGCGGTAAGCGATCCAACTTCGATGGCTTGGCTAACGCTGTTCGTCTTCACAGTAATCGCCTATAGCGCTCCGGTGCTTAGGTTCAAAGAAAGAGCTTTCCTTGACTCATTGACATCATCAAGTCATTTCTTTGGCCCAATGGTTTATGCACTTTCACTAACACAGGTCGACATGACCAGTCGAGAAACACTGTCCTGTATCTTGGCCTTTGCCCTCTGGGGCATTGCTTCACATGCCTTTGGTGCAGTTCAAGATGTGATTGCTGATCGTGAAGCAAACATATCCAGCATTGCTACCGTTATCGGAGCGAAAGCCACCGTCAGATTCGCATTCGTTTGTTACCTCCTGGCCGGGGTCCTAATGCTAAACACACAGTTTCCTGGCCCAATCGCTGGCATTGCGGCACTACCCTACCTGTTCATCCTTAGTCCATTCCTGAACATTTCCGATGCGGATTGTGAAAAAGCAAATTCCGGTTGGCGAAAATTCATCTGGTTGAACTTCTTCGCTGGATTCGTCGTGACAATTATTTTGATTTGGGCTAGTTTCTAGCCATCCAATCGATCATGTATCGCTTATCAAAGCCACGATTACAAATATGACAACTGTATAGCCGCTTCGGCTTTTGATACCGGTAGTGCTGATGACCGTTAGGGCACACTCCCTGGTAAGGAGCGTAAGCCTTGGCAATCTCTTCACCGGTATAAGTTTCATTCCGATAGCCGATTTTCTTTGCCGTTGCTAACCACTTTTTGCCATGGCCTTCTTTTGGTCCACAGAGCGCATGAGCTATCTCATGCAGCAGAGTCTGACGAACGTCATCTATCGAATGCACCAGAGAAAGATACCGACTCACCGTTATCTTTTTGTCGGTGTAGGAGCAGAGACCGGCTCGTCTTCTCCCGTTATCAAAGCCAAAGGACCACTCACGATCTTCAATGTGCTCCAACATCAGCGACTGTGCCATAGCGGCGATGTAATCCCAACGCTGAGCAACCAGCCTTATTTTCCGGCCGCCATCAGAAACTGACTTCTGGCTGAAACCAAAGTCTTCTAAAGCTGCAATTAGAGAAAATTGATCAAAGTTTGCACGAACTGAAACTTTTCCTAGCTTCAGGCTGTCAAAACTGTAATTCAAAACTGCACCGATAGCCTCAGCCAACCAAGCAACGCTGCCTGGAGTTATCTGCTGAACTTTCAAGAATGCTGCTGAACCATTGGCGGTGAAGTCAACAATGCTCAACCCTCCGAAAACTTCGTCGAATCCGGTTCGGCGAACAGACCAACTGTGAAGGCCGAGTGGTTCAAAAACTAGGCCTTCGGTCTCTGGAGCTGTCTGCGAAATAGCAATCATTGCAAACAAAGGCTAACCCCAAAGAGCACGCCGAGTCGGTTATTCCACGGTTTCTGTTGATAACTCAACCGTGTGAGCCTTGAAGTTATTGTTAGGAGATTTAAGAGTCTAAATCTGCTGCTATTAGCCTGTTACTAGCTTTCCGCCAAGAGCAGGCTTTATGAGTTCAACATCAGGGCTATTGATCAGCCAGTTCTCACCTAAAAGAAGATTTACATCAAAACCATAACCAGAGAGCATTTCTGCAAGAGCATTTGCCCGATACTCTGCACTAGTTTTTGAATCGAAGACCATAAGTACGCTGTCACCATCACAGTTACCCGATTCATCAGCATCCAATACAGCGTTATCCTGCACCCATTCAGAGCAATCTCCACCAGCTTCTTCATAAGCAAGTTTCAATTCATATACGCTCGAGTAAGTGCTCTTCGGGGCTTGAGCACATCCGAGAAGCCCACTCAAGCAAAGCGTTGCTAGTGACGCTATCGCCAAAGATGTTCGTAATTTCGTCTGCATCATCGTTCCTATTCAAAACCTTTTTAGTATTCCAACATTAGGGTTCAAGATCAGATTCAGTGTGATTACGGGGACACAGTTCAGTAACGATGATTTAGAAAGATATTTTGTAAGTAGAAAGATGCAAAAGCTGTCCAAATTAGATAACTCAAATGTTGCAAAAAGGATACATAATCCGGCCCCTAAGTCCCCAGTTGGCATCTATTTAGGGCTAGTCTTCATAGTTATTGGAAGTATTAAAGGAGAAACGTGGAAACATCAAAGTTCTGTTCAGCATGCGGTAACGGCCTAATCGCAACAGCGGCCATTTGCCCAAACTGTGGCACCCCAGTGCCAGGCACTGCTCTAGCTAGTAAGCCTGTGGCAAAAAGTAAAACCGTAGCTGTCGTTCTGGCAGTATTTCTAGGATTTTGGACTTACTTGTATACCTATGCAAAGGACAAGTCTAAGTTTTGGATCACTCTTGGAATCAGCGTCGTTGCATCAATCACAGCGATGGTTACTATTTCTGTTGCGGCTGCTCAGGCGACCAAGTACTCATCATGTATTTACGGTGCATTCGACTGGACTTACTTTGAGGAAAACTACGACATGAGCATGTGTGACATGTATAGCCCTAACTACAGCGGTTTATTTATCGCTAGCGCAATCCAGTTGGGACTTTTGGTCTACATAATTGTTGATCGTGCCCGAAAGAGCCAAGAGTATTACACCAACTACCCAAACTAGCCATAAGTCAAAGAATAAAAGGAGAACTAATGGAAACAACTAAGTTTTGTCAGGCTTGTGGCGAAGGGCTAATCGCCACAGCTGCAGTTTGCCCTAAGTGTGGAACCATGACTGGAGTTGCAAATAAACCAGCAACCAGCGGCACAAACACTCTTTCTACTCTGGCAATCGTATTTTCGATTGTCTCAGTGCTATTTTTGCCAATTCTGTTTGGACCAGTTGCATTGATCCTGGGTATTATCGCCGCAGTTAGAAAAGAACCTAGAGGCACGCTAGCCCTAATTCTTTCTATTGTCTGCCCAATCATGGGCTTCATCTTCGGCTTTGTATTCGCAGCCATGATGTATGGCCTATAGCAGCCACTAAACCAAAAACAAGAAACCCCGGTCCTCGTGAGAAGGAACCGGGGTTTCGTGCGCCCCCCGGGAATCGAACCCGGAACCCACTGATTAAGAGTCAGTTGCTCTGCCGATTGAGCTAGAGGCGCATTGCTTTAGGCAACGATTTCCAAGAATAGCAGTTAGTTAGCGGGTAATCAAAGTTTGACTCAAGCCCCACTTTGACTAAATTAGAGGCATGACTGAACTCAAGACTGGCTCTAAAGCCCCCGCATTCAAACTCAAGAACCAAGACGAGAAGCCTGTTTCTCTGGCTGATTTCAAAGGCCAGCAGGTCATCGTTTACTTCTACCCAGCTGCCTCAACACCAGGCTGCACAAAGCAGGCCTGTGACTTCCAAGAAAACATGAACGTGCTCAAGAAGGCTGGCTACGCAGTTATTGGAATCTCCCCCGATGCTCCAGCAAAACTTGCAAAATTCCGCAAGGCCGAAGGACTAAAGTTTGATCTGCTAAGTGATCCTGAGATGAAGATCATCAAAGCCTACGGAGCATTCGGTGAGAAGAGCATGTATGGCAAGGTCTACGAAGGTCTAATTCGCTCTACTTTTGTAATTGATGACAAAGGTAAGGTTGCTCATGCTCTCTACAACGTCAAGGCAACTGGACACGTTGCTATGCTTCGTAAAGTTCTGGAGATTTAGCTACTACTCTGTAGTCGCTTCAACAATCTGACGGTTGAACAAAACAAAGAAAACTAGAACCGATGGTACGGCAATTGCTAGGCCTGCGATAACGCTTGCTTCAAATGTTCCAAAAGCAATAGTTAGCTGAATCAACTGCCAAAAAACTCCAGCGCTTCTTGCCCACCTTCTTCGTTTGAGTATGGCTTTAGCAGCCAAAGTTAGCCAGACTGCCGCTAACCCGGTAAGCAAAGCTAAAATCGAGTCGGTAAGAATTGCCGTTGCACTTCCGGTGATCATCGCCCAGATTATGACGCCGGTTGCAACATACATAACCAGCGCTTCAAGCAGGTAGGCAACCGCCAGTCCTTTTAGAGTCAGCTCAAGATTTAACTTCGGCATAACATCAAGCCTAAATGGGGTATTTACAAACCCCCTCAGTTATGAAAAAATAGGTCTAGACGCGCCTCGCGCATGAATTTCCAAACCAACCAATCTCTTGGTTTTATTGGAAATCTCAGCTTTCGATCTAAGGAACATGAATATATGGAACTGCCATGGCTAACAGATGCTCGCTGTCGAACAGAAGATCCAGAACTCTTCTTTCCAGTAGGTAACACGGGGCCAGCAGTAGACCAGATCGAACAAGCTAAATCAATTTGCCGTGACTGCAAGGTAACTGCCCACTGCTTGGAGTATGCCATCAAGGAAAACCAGGACAGCGGTATCTGGGGAGGCCTGAGTGAAGAAGAGCGTAAGTCACTAAAGCGCAAGTATGCCAGAGCTCGTCGCTCTGCCTAAGCTAGCGGAACTTCAACTGTAACGTTCGTACCAGATTTATCTGACTGGTAGGCAAGCTTTCCCCTTAGCTCCGACTCAACCAAGGTCGCAATAATCTGTGTCCCTAAGCCGGTAAGCGGTTTAGTCGGATCAAAACCAACGCCATCGTCACTAACGGTAATGATTAGCTTCTTTGCCTTCCTTGATGCTGTGACGGTTAGATGTCCAACCTTATTTGCTAGGCCATGCTCATAGGCGTTTGTGACAATTTCGGTTAGCACCACCGCTAGCGGTGTGGCCAATTCACTCGGCAGTCGACCAAATTTACCAATCCTTAGGTTGGTTACCTTCGCGTTATAGGCTGCCGCCAGTTCACCAACCATGGCGACTATGCGATCAAACACCTCATCAAAGTTCACATCCTGGGCAAGTCCCTCGCTCAGTGAATCGTGCACAACCGCGATAGCAGCCACACGCCTACCAGCATCGCTTAGCGCTTCAAGGGTCTCCGGTGACTTACTTCTTCTACCCTGAATGCGAAGTAGTGATGCAACTGTCTGAAGATTGTTTTTCACTCGGTGGTGAATCTCTCGGATGGTGGCATCCTTGGTAATGAGCTCACGCTCCTGCCGACGAAGTTCGGTCACGTCACGACAGAGCAGTATGGCTCCAGTTCGTTTTCCATCTTCAAAAATAGGTATTGCTCTTACCGATAGCGCTGAGGAGTTGCCCTCAATGTCTGCTCGCCAAGGAACCTTACCGGAAACAACCATGGGCAGATTCTCATCGACATTCAGTCTGCCTTTATTTAACTCGTCGGTAATTGCAACTAGGGATCTACCTTCAAGCTCACCATCGACGCCCAGTTTCTGAAAAGCCGAAATTCCATTTGGCGAGGAAAAGACAACTGCACCATTGGCATCGAGGTGAAGAAGTCCATCATTAACTCGAGGTGCCCCTCGTCTCGGTGCACTCTGTGCCGAGAACATCGGATAGCTTCCATCTGCCACCATGTTCAGTAATTTATCGCCGAGTGCTGAAAGATTTATTCTGGTTTTGTTTGGCGCTGCTGCTTCACCTAAATTGGTGTGTTTGGTAACCACAGCTATCGGGCGAGGTGTAACATCATCGCCGCTATTTACATTTAGTCTTCTAAAAACTGGGACGGCGCTCAACCTAGCCGGCACTCCTTGGTAAACATCTGGTTCACCGTATTCAACAATCTCACCCGTGCTAAATGCCTTGCTCACTAGCGAAGCCCAAGCCTTTTCAACATTTTTACCGGTGATGTCACGATAGAAAACTGTCGCCGCACTCGATGGTCTAGCATGGCCGGCTGCAATGAAACCTTTTTTCCCATCAGAGATCCATAGCACCAAATCGGCAAAACTGAGATCCGCTATTACCTGCCAGTCCGCAACCAGAGCGTGCAGCCATTCGACATCGGGCTCATGATCTTGCCCATACTGTTTCATCAAATCTGAGAGTGTCGACACCTAAGAAAGTTTAGCCACGCCGCTCCCCTTTTGCCGAACTTAGCAGGATTTGGTCGGCAAGCTGTTTGATAGCCTGCCTGGCGGCCGAAGAACGCTTGAGTAAGGCCAGCGGTAACCCGTTACGTAAGGCGCGGTCAAAGTTTTCAGGCTCATCTGGAATGAATGTGTCAATTCTCAAGTTTGCCAAATTCTGAAAACTCTGCTCCAACTCATACTTGGCATCAGGACCCAGTGCCGAGGTTCGAAAGCGGTTGACCACAACCAGCTGGTCATCGGCTCTACCAAGCTCAAGCAGTAGTGACTGTGCCTCTAAAAAGCGTTTTGCACTTATCGCATCGCAACCAGAGATTGTGATTAGTTTGCTGCTTCGAGTTAGCACGCTTCGAATCAGGTCATCTCGCTCTTCAACCTGGCTTAGCGCAGGATGGACTAGTCGGGTCGTGGGATAGGTTGCCTGCGGTAAATCTAGGACAATCAGATCAAATTGCCCAGAAATCTGAGCAAGCAGAAGCTCAAAGCGTTCCGCACTTACCTCTGGCCATCTGCTAGCAGCTGAAATCCCAGGTAGAAAGACCAGCTCATTCCTACCAACATCAATTGCGACACTCAACCGCGAAAGTTCAGATCTGGTCAAGCGATTCTGCTCTGCCAACCGTAAGACAGCGGATAAACCAGCTGGGGTGTCGACTAAGCCTAAAGCGGCACCAACAGCTGGAGATAGCGTGTCCAAATCAATCAGCAGTATTCGCTTTCCGGATAAGGCTAGTTCGGTGGCAAGATTTATAGCCAGAGTTGTTCGGCCAGGCGATCCGCTTCCAGACCAGCAGCCAATTGTTTTAGGGCTATAGCTTGGAACCCTGGTCTGATTCTTCGGCTCTTCGACAACGGCTAAGTGGGAAGGTTTGTTCCGAACTGGGCTCAATATCGTCACAATGAACGCACCCCAATAATCACATCCTGCTTGGCGATGGAATTGACAACCGATCGAATCTCCGCCGGAGAGACACAAACCTCAATTTCTTGACTCGACTGACCAAGTGAGTCGGTAGCGGTGAAGATCTCCCGCAGCAAACCTGCCGCTACTATCTGAATCGGCCCCGATTGAACTGCGCTGTTTGCCTCCCCCGCCCAAAGGTCAATCAGGTCTCCTCGGTGGATGGAACCGCTCAGTTCAACACCTAAACCCACCTTGACTGAAATGCAGTTCGCTTCATCTGGATCGACTAGAGCTGAGACCGGGATGAGCTCTCCTGCCCGTATTGGTTTTGAGATTACCCAATTGGATTTCTTGCTTTCGGCAAGAAGATATCGATTTTCTTGATCATTTAGGTCTAAGTTCACAATCTCAACCGTTTGTTCATTTAACTGACTGTCAGGAGCAATGTCAGTTAGCGCAACCAAGTAACTTTTAGTTTCACTAGCTGGATCTGAACTCATCAGGAACGAGGCAACGGCGATAAGCGCAAATGCCAGCGCCAAGAGAATCCTGGTTCGCCTAGATCCCATTCGGTTTGCAAGGCGAACCCGTCTATTGCGTTTTCTTAGCAACATGGCCATCAAATTATGTTGCTAGAAACTTTTCCAATTTGCTCAAATTCTCCACAACTACTCGCTCAATAGAGCTCATGCTGATGATCGTTATGCCTTGATCCGAATAACCTTCGATAAAGTTTCCAATCACTCTCGAAATATTGAGTTTCTGAACGCCATTTGCAGCCAGATGAATCGCCACAGGAATGCCGAGTAGCCTAAATTCAATTAACTCGCTAAAGCTAAGGTGGGCTTCCGAGAATGACCCTGAGTCATCGGCAGGCTGAAGACTCAATAGTGATTGATGAGGAACAATCTGCCAGGTTGGCTGGCCATTTTGACTAGAAAATCCAGCAACAAAATCTAGCCCGAGCAGAGGCGAACTCAAGATCAGGTCTGCGTTTTCTGTTCGGCTTCTAAGAACTGCCAACCTGCAGGTAGACCGCTCAGTGCTTTTCATTCCCTGCGACTGGAAGTAGGCCTGGGCCTCGAGGTCCTCAAATAAGGCGTCTAGGTTCATGAGGGGAATTCTGGCCGATAAATCTAGACGGCGACACTTCTCCACAGCCATGTTCCCAAATAGCCGGTTTTTGGCTTATTTTGTGTAATTTAACTTTTAATCATGTTCGGGGGGAAGAAGAATCTGTCATGCCAACTAAAGCTAAAACTGCCAGTAAGCGTAATGTGTCAAACCCGATTGAAGCAGATGACTTCTTTGGGGTTCAATTCACACCAACTGCCGAGTTGGGCGATCCCACTCCGGTCTTGGCGTTCCTAGCCCAGGCCGTAATCGAAACTCTTGCCGGAATCAGGGATGTGGAACAGACTGCCAGGTGGCTCAGCGATGGCGTTTATCAACAGCTTCGGCAGAGAGCGCTTGCCTTTAACCGTCAGCGAGCGGCCCAGCAGGCAAAATATCTTCGACCGAATGTTTCGATTGGAAAGATCTCCCAGTTTAGCCCGCGCGATGGCGTCATCGAGGGCGTGGTGATAGTTCACAATCGCGGCAGATCACGCGCGGTTGCCATCAGGCTCGAAGGCTATAACGGGCGTTGGCGGGCAAAAAGCCTAGCTGTGCTCTAGCTAAGAATCACTTCTTGAAGAAGGAACTTCCTGGACCTTCTTCTTTCGGCTTGTTCTGACTTGGCGCTTTTATCTCGGTGTCACCTGATTCGCTAGGCGCGCTGAAAGTTAGGTTGGTAGGGGCTGCTGGAAGCTGCGGTTCAACTTGAACATCTAGGTTGAACAGGAAGCCGATTGACTCTTCCTTGATGGCACCCATCATTTGGCTAAACATGTTGTAGCCCTCACGCTGGTATTCAACTAGCGGGTCACGCTGAGCCATAGCCCTAAGACCAATACCCTCTTTGAGATAGTCCATCTCATAGAGGTGATCGCGCCACTTTCTATCTAGCACCGAAAGAACTACGCGACGCTCTAATTCGTGCATCGGAACTTCACCGACCTGGCTTACTCGACGACTGTATGCAAGACGCGCATCGGAAACGATTTCATTGGCCAACCAAGCTCTAGTGAGTTTTGACCTAGAACCAGCTTCGGTCAACACTTCTTCGACGGTTAGACCAATCGGATAGATAGTTCTCAGATCAGTCCAGAGCGCCTCAAGATCCCAGTCGCTGCCCGCGTTATCGGCAATGTGTCCGTTGACGATGTCGTTTACGACATCGACTAAGAAGGTATCGACACGACCAGTTAGATCGTCACCGGCAAGAATGTGACGACGGTCGGAATAGATGGCTTCACGTTGACGGTTTAGCACATCATCGTATTTCAAAACGTTCTTGCGAATTTCAGCGTTACGGGCCTCAACCTGTGCCTGCGCACTAGCAATAGCTTTGCTAACCACTCCAGATTCAATTGCCATGTCATCAGGAATGCTGCCGCGGTTCATTAGAGCTGCTGCAGCGGCTGAGTTAAACAGACGCATTAGATCATCGGTAAGCGAGAGATAGAACCTGGATTCACCTGGGTCACCTTGACGACCGGAGCGTCCACGAAGCTGGTTGTCAATGCGACGAGATTCGTGACGCTCGGTACCCAAAACATATAGGCCACCGACGGCAACAACCTTGCTGGCTTCCTCAGCTACCTGGGCCTTAACCTCTTCGTAAGCCTTAGCCCAAGCAGCCTCATACTCCTCAGGCTTCTCAACCGAGTCGTAGCCCTTCTTGGCCAGCAATTCATAGGTTAGGTATTCAGCGTTTCCACCGAGCATGATGTCGGTACCACGACCTGCCATGTTGGTGGCAACCGTTACGGCACCCAAACGACCGGCTTGGGCAACAATAGCCGCTTCACGAGCGTGGTTTTTAGCGTTCAATACTTCGTGCCTGACCCCGCGCTTAGCTAGCAACTTCGAAAGATACTCGCTCTTTTCAACGCTTGTAGTTCCAACCAGAATTGGCTGTCCGGTTGCGTGGCGAGCGAATATATCCTCAACCACCATGTTGAATTTCACCGCTTCGTTTTTATAAATCAGATCGGACTGATCAATACGAATCATCGGCTTGTTAGTAGGGATTGGAACCACACCGATTTTATAGGTGGACATAAACTCGGCAGCTTCGGTAGCAGCGGTACCGGTCATACCAGAAAGTTTCTTGTAGAGCCTGAAGTAGTTTTGCAAAGTAACAGTAGCCAGGGTTTGGTTTTCTGCCTTAACCTGGACACCTTCTTTGGCTTCGATGGCCTGGTGGATACCCTCGTTGTAACGTCGGCCTTCGAGAATACGACCGGTGTGCTCGTCAACAATCAAGACTTCGCCATTCATAACGACGTAGTCTTTGTCACGCTTGAAAAGGGCCTTTGCCTTAATTGAGTTGTTCAGGAATGAAATCAACGGAGTGTTGGTTGACTCATAAAGGTTCGAAATTCCAAGGTAATCCTCAACCTTGTTGATACCAGGTTCAAGGATTCCGATAGTGCGCTTTTTCTCATCAACTTCGTAGTCAATTACTGGCTGAAGTTTTTCAGCAATCTTGGCAAACTCATTGAACCAGCGGTTAGCTTCACCTGAGGCTGGACCAGAAATAATCAACGGGGTTCTGGCCTCGTCAATCAGAATCGAGTCAACCTCATCGACGATTGCGAAGAAGTGCTCACGCTGAACCAGATCTCCTGAACTCTGCGCCATGTTATCGCGGAGGTAGTCAAAACCATACTCGTTGTTTGTTCCATAGGTTATATCGCATAGATACTGTTCACGTCTAACATCTGGGCTCTGGCCGGAAAGAATTATTCCCGTTGACATGCCTAGGGCTCGGTAAACTCGCCCCATCAACTCACCTTGGTAACCGGCGAGGTAATCGTTGGTGGTGACAACGTGAACTCCCCTACCAGCGATTGCGTTTAGGTATGCAGGCAAGGTGGCGACAAGAGTTTTACCTTCACCTGTTTTCATCTCAGCGATGTTGCCTAGGTGAAGTGCTGCACCACCCATAATCTGAACATCAAAGTGACGCTGGCCTAGAGTTCTCTTCGCGGCCTCTCTAACAGCAGCAAATGCTTCCGGCATTAGATCATCTAGGGTCTCACCGGCCACATATCGTTCACGAAGAACTGCGGTCTCGTGCAGCAGGTCCTCGTCGCTTAGAGCAGCGAAATCATCCTCAAGGGCATTGACTGCCTTCACTACTGAACGAAGTTTGGCAAGAATCTTGCCTTCGCCTGCACGAAGTAAACGGTCGACTATTGACGCCAAAATGAGCTCCAAACGCTAAGCGGTCATACCCTTCAATCTTAGACTGCCCAGCCTTGGGCTAAAAAAGCCTGTTAAATGGCTGATTTGGGGCTTGGACCAAGGCAACCACCCAACAAGCGATTACCCTAAAACCTGCCGCTTCTAAGGTCCTTTTGGCCTCCAGCGCCGTAGCGCCAGTGGTGTAGACATCATCGACTAGGACTATTTTGGGCTCTTTAGGCTTTAGTCGAAGCGCCTGGAAGGCGTTGGCCATGTTTTTAGCCCGTTCAACTGGACTCAATCCGGCTTGATCTTTGCGTCTGCTAGCACTTACCAAAATGGTACTGACGTAAATACCTTCATTTTGCTTGGCCAGCTTTCTAGCGAATATCTCAGTGTGATTGAATCCTCTTCGCTTCAAATTTTGTTTGGACGACGGGATAGGAACTAAAGAGACATTTCTCATTGCTTCTGGCCAAGAACTTTTTGCGGTAATTAGCGATATCAATGAGGTTAGACCACGGTCTTTAATGCCAGTAATAATTTTTGCAATCTCAGGTTTGTAATGGGTTAGGTAGTAAATATCTAAATCTTCAGAATGCATGACCTGAAGCTTAAGTTCTAATGATTCCAAACATTTAGAGCACAAGGGTTTGCCGGTAATCCCGCAAAGTAGACAAGGCGCTGGAAGAAGAAAGTCAAGCACAGAGAAATTCTGATACTTATCAGCTAGAGAAAAACCTTAATCTCTGAGCTTGTTTAGATTTTTATCTTTTCAACAGCTAAAGGTAGCGGGGACTCAAATTCGGTCAGGTCCTGGCGCTTAGGTAAGGTAAGTCTGAAGCAAGCTCCCAGGTTAGGCTCTGCGGTAACTTCCAAGCTGCCGTGATGCAAAAGTGCATCTTCAATCGATATCGCCAACCCAAGACCGGTTCCACCGGTGGTTCGTTTTCTAGATGGGTCGGCACGCCAGAAGCGATCGAAGACTTGACTGAGCTCCGCTTGGTTCATTCCGATACCGTTATCCATCACTGACACGGCTACGGCATCTTGATTTTGGGCTACCCGGATCCGCACCGGATTACCCTCACTGTGTTCGATTGCATTTGTCAGAAGGTTATTCAAAATTCGATCGATTCTTCTGACATCAACCTCACACTGGACCGGACCGCTTGGAATGTGTGCATCGAGATAGACACCCTTCGAATCGGCAAAATGCTGAATTGAGGCTAGTGCGGTTCCAACGATTCCATTAAGGTCATGAACTTCGTATTCGGGCTTTACACCAGCCGCGTCATAGCGGGATATTTCAAGAAGGTCAGCCAGCAACTTGTCGAACCGGTCCATTTGGTCGTGCAAAATCTCGACTGAGCGTTTGGACGGATCGGCGAAAGAGTCGCGATTGGTATAGAGGAAGTCGGCAGAAAGGCGCATTGTGGTCAACGGGGTGCGAAGCTCATGCGAAACATCAGAGACAAAGCGCTGCTGCATCTTAGAAAGATCGCCTAGGTCTTTGATTTTTTCCTGCAGGCTATCGGCCATGTGATTAAACGATGTTGCCAGAACAGCAACCACATCCGTGCCTCTTACCGGCAAGCGTCTGGACAAATCTCCACTTGCCATAATCTCACTGGCCTCAGCTGCCTCTTGAACCGGCCTGACTAGCCAGCTGGTAACCAAGAACGAGAAGAAACCAATAATGCCTAGGGTAACTAGACCACCAACGACCAAGGTCCGCTGAACAAAACCTAGGGTCTGCTGTTCGTTGGCCATGTCGTAGATCAAGTAGAGCTGGTAGTCATGGCCTCCTGGCAAAGTGATTTTCTGGCCGGTGAGAATGGCAGGAACGGTTTCCCCATCACGGATTACCTGAACAGTTTGCGATTGGATGCCACCTTTGGCATGTACATCTTCCCTGAAACTTTTAGCGATCAAATTCAGGTCAACATTTTCCGACTGGGCATCTTCCAACCTGCTCGCATTGGATTGGCTCGAAGAATTTTGAAAAACAACTTTGCGAGTTTGTGTAACACCGCTGGATTCTAGTTCTGGAACAACTTGCTTTATGGCTTGATTAATTGACCATGTGCTATCGACCTGAACATCCCGAAAGACTCGGGCAACGGTGTTTTGTGCACGCTGAGACTCCTCAAGGGCATGCTCGGTTCTTGTGCTGAACAACCCGTTACCGATGGATACGCTCAAAACGCCACCGAGGAGAATTAGTGCTGAACCAGCTAGAGCCAAGGTATAAACCAGGGCCCTAATCTGCAGCGAAGACCGGAAAAGGCCTAGAGCCGCTTTAACAAGGCGGCCAAATAACATTTACTCTGGTCCAGCCTTGTAGCCCCAGCCGCGAACGGTAAGAACCAACTTCGGATTCTCTGGATCATCTTCAATCTTCGAACGCAAGCGCTGCACGTGCACGTTAACCAAACGTGTATCGGCCTTGTAGGTGTATTCCCAGACCTGCTCCAAGAGCATTTCGCGGGTGTAGACCTCGTTCGGGTGTGAAGCCAAAGTTAGCAAGAGCTTAAATTCAAGTGGAGTAAGTGAAATCTTCTGATCGCCCTTGCGTACCTCGTGGCTTAGGGTATCCATTTCTACCGGTCCGATGTTCACAATAGGGTGTGAAGCAGCCTTTGCCTTGATTGGGCGAAGTCTCGCCTTAATTCTGGAAACTAGAACTTCAGTTTTATATGGCTTAGTAACGTAGTCATCGGCTCCTGCCTCAAGACCGCGAATCATGTCACTATCGTCGGTTCTAGCGGTAAGCATGATGATTGGGACACCGGAGAATTCTCTTAGCTCGGTGCAGATCTCAATGCCGTTCTTGCCCGGCAGCATCAGATCCAAAAGCACTAGGTCTGGCTGGTGCTTTTCAAAAGCTGGGATTGCATCGGTGCCGGTGGCTGCAAAGCAAACTTCGTAGCCGCTGGCGGTTAGGCCAATCTCGAGCTGCTCTCTCAGCGCGTCATCATCTTCGACAATTAGAAGTTTCGCCATTATCTGAACTTTCTAGTATCTGTAGTGTTCTGGTTTGAATGGACCGTTCTGTTCGACACCAATATAGCGACCTTGGTCACGAGTCAGTTCGGTCAATTCGACTCCCAATGCAGATAAGTGTAGTCGGGCTACTTTCTCATCCAAATGCTTAGGGAGAATATAAACACCAACCGGATATTCATCGCGCTTGGTGAAAAGCTCAATCTGGGCTAGAACCTGGTTGCTAAATGAGGTGCTCATCACAAAACTTGGGTGGCCGGTGGCATTACCGAGATTCATCAGGCGCCCCTCCGACAAGATCAGCACTGAGTTTCCATTAGGCAGTTGCCACTCGTGCACTTGCGGCTTGACCTCAAGTTTCCTAATGCCAGGGATGCGACTGATGCCGTCCATGTCAATCTCATTATCAAAGTGACCGATGTTTGCCACAACGGCTAGATGCTTCATCTCAAGTAGGTGCTCTGGTCGGATAATTCCGGCGTTACCAGTGCCGGTGATAAAGAAATCGACGTCGCCGACAACCTTCTCGATGGTGGTCACCTGGAAGCCATCCATGGCTGCCTGCAGAGCACAGATCGGGTCTACTTCGCTGATGATAACTCGAGCACCTTGCCCGCGCATGGCTTCAGCGGCACCCTTACCAACATCGCCATAGCCGGCGATGAACACGGTCTTACCACCGATCAGAATGTCTGTTGCACGGTTTAGGCCATCAGGAAGTGAATGACGTATTCCATACTTGTTATCAAACTTGGATTTGGTCACCGAGTCATTGACGTTGATTCCAGGAAACAGCAGAGTTCCGCGCTTGAACATTTCGTATAGACGCTTCACACCGGTGGTGGTCTCTTCGGTGACTCCGTAAATATCGCCAACCATGTTGCTAAATCGCTTATTGTTCTTAGCAAACTCTTTTCTCAGTAGCTCGAGGATTACCCGATACTCTTCGTTATCCTCAACACCAGCGGGTGGAACCGAACCAGCTTGTTCAAATTCGTAACCCTTGTGAACCAAAAGCGTTGCATCGCCACCATCATCCAAAATCATGTTTGGACCGGTGTAGTCCGCTCCCTCAGCTAATGCCTCTTGAGTCCAGTCAAAAATACGCTCGGTGCACCACCAGTACTCTTCAAGCGATTCGCCTTTCCAAGCAAAAACTGGAACACCAGCTGGAAGAGAAATGCTGCCATTTGGGCCAACCACAACTGCCGCTGCAGCCTCATCTTGAGTTGAAAAAATATTGCAAGATGCCCAGCGCACCTTAGCGCCGAGTGCAACCAGAGTCTCAATAAGCACCGCGGTTTGAATTGTCATGTGGAGGGAACCAGCAATCCTTGCCCCACGCAGCGGTTGAGCTGGGCCGAACTCGTCACGAAGAGCCATTAGACCTGGCATTTCGTTCTCGGCTAGACGCATCTGGTGTCTACCGAAATCGGCTAGGGCTAGATCGGCAACCTTGTAGTCAAGGCCAGTCTTGGTTCCTGAATTCATGAACTCTATTATCGCCTGATTTGTAATGGTTTAGAAACCAAAATGTTACCTACGGATCAGACCGAGAACTTCGTCTCGAATCTGCTGCATAACATCTTCGGACTTTGCTTCGACATTTAGCCGAAGTAGCGGTTCGGTATTGGAAGCCCGGACATTGAACCACCACCAACTCTGGCCAGTTACGCCTTGGGCGGTAATCCCATCGAACTCATCAAAACTTGCCCTATCGGCAAAAGCCTGCTTGATCCGCTCTTTGGCAGCTGGAACATCCTGCACGGTTGAGTTGATTTCACCGGAGAGAAAATAGGGGTTGTATTGACGGGCTAATTCCGAAAGCGGTTCAGCCTGAGAGCCAAACTCAGCTAGGACATGCATGGCCGCGAGCATCCCGTTATCTGCTCCCCAGAAGTCCCGGAAGTAATAGTGCGCCGAGTGCTCGCCACCGAAGATAGCATTGGTAGCCGCCATCCGATCTTTGATCAGCGAATGGCCCACTTTAGTACGCTCGCCCTTAGCCCCGTCAGCCTCTATGACCTCGGCAACCACCTTTGAAGTAATCAAGTTGTATAGGACGGTGATGTCCTGTTCACCAGTTTTTCGAACCCGAGCTATTTCTCGCCTGGCTACCATCGCTGCAACAGCGCTGGGGGTCACCGGGTTGCCTTTTTCATCAATCACGAAACAGCGATCGGCATCGCCATCAAATGCTAAGCCAAGATCTGCGTTATGTGCGACCACGGCTTTTTGCAGATCAACTAGGTTCGCCGGTTCCAGCGGGTTGGCCTCGTGGTTAGGGAAAGTACCATCCAGTTCAAAATACATTTCAACTATTTCAATCGGTAACGCTCCTAAACCAGCGCTGGTGCCTAAGACCGCAGGTACGGTAAGTCCTCCCATACCGTTAGCAGCATCAACTACAACCTTCATCGGCCTGACATTACTCAGATCTACTAGCTTGCGAAGGTAACTTGCGTAATCAACCAACACATCTTTTTTGGATACAGTTCCCCTGCGCTCTGCAGCTGGAATGCCCTCGGCTAAGAACTTTTTAGCCCGATCTCTAATGTTGGCCAAACCAGTGTCCAGGCTGATGCCTCTTGCTCCCGCTCTAGAAAACTTGATGCCGTTGTATGTGGCGGGGTTATGGCTTGCCGTGAACATGGCCGCTGGAAGTTTGAGGTAACCGGAGGCAAAGTAGGACTCGTCAGTTGAGCACAGACCAAGATTGATCACATTAGCGCCGCGAAGGGTTGCGCCTTCGGCAAAACAGTTTGCAAAACGAGGCGACGAATCACGCATGTCGTGACCAACAATCACCGTCTGACCAGACAGTTCGAGTTCATCAACAAAACCGGCAGCTAAAGCCCTCACCACATCGTCGGTTAGATCAACATCGACTAAGCCTCTGACGTCATAAGTCTTTACGATGGCATCCCAATTAACCTGCATGAGCCCCTTCTTCCATCAGTCAAGAATACAATGTCTGCATGCCCAAGAAATCTCCGAATAGCGCTAAGCGGGACAGGCATGGCCGTGGTGTTCGCCATTCACTAACCGGAGCCCTCTACCGAACCGGCGGTTCCAACCAGGATCAATTCCGGCTAATTGTGGCAGCAACCGTCGAATACATCAAAGAACGCTGGCCAGATGAGCTAGGAGACATGCGGGCAATCATCCTTGATGCCCCAATTCTGGGAGTGAATTCGACCTACGTAAAGCGCTGGTCGATTAGAAAGCCGAGCAAAACCATAATCCTTTATCGACTACCGATACTAAGACTTGAGCCAATCGGTAATTCAAACGACGAGAGGATTCGAATCGAACACCACGTCTTTGAGGCCGCGGCTGCCCTTATTGATAAGGAGCCCTGGGAACTCATTCTCGGTGAAGAAGACGACTAGTGAACGTTTACAGCTACTTCGCCGCTGATGTTCTTCTCATCTAAAACTGGCAGCGCCCCAACCCGACCTTGGGTATCAACAATCAAATTGGCGTGAATTGCAGTCGAGGTCGGGATGATGCCAACCGAAATTCCAGCACTCACTAATACAACTTCCGCAGAAGAGCCTTGAATTGATCGCTTCACCGTTGCCGAACCAAGTTTTAGTGTGACAGTGGTCGGCTTGGAACTTGGATTTACCAGTGACAGTTTGGTGATCCCAATCTCTGGCACTGCAACAAACCTAGTGTTACTAAAACCAGCAGCGGCATTTATCCAGGCAAAGTCAACGAATCGATCCGAACTTGCTCTAGCTCTAACCAAGCGAACCGAGGAGAGCACTTCAACATCAGAATTTAGAATGCCAAAATAATCTCCATCTTTGAGTCCTTCGATTGCGAAGTCAGAAACCTTGCCAGCTGGTGCGGTTACGGAAAGCACTGTGCCGAAAGTGTCGGTGTCGGTACCGAGAACTTGGAATGTAATCTGGGCATCCTTATCCCCCGGCACAAATACCCTGAGCATATTTTGCACGTCTGAATATTTCGATCCACTCTTGCGGAACTTAGCCGTATCGGCTGCTCCTCTGACCAAGATGCCTGGGAAGAACGCCTCGGCAGTTGCCAGATCACTCGGGGCAATAAAGTCAGCGCCGTTAGCATTCAATCCGCGAATTGCCTTCTGTTGAATCAGGGCGGTAATCGATCCACCGTGACTCTTCACATGAACAGCAATCGATTGGGCACGAAGAACAAAAGAGGACAGTGGTATCACGGTGGTCTTGAATTTTGGCACGCTAATTCCGGTTAGCCCAGAAGAGTGTGATGTTCCGTTTTCGGTAAAGATACTCAAATCAACAATTGAATCCACCTGCGAAGGGTTGGTCAATATCAGCAAGGCCTCACGACCAACGCTCGTCGAACCACCAACAAACCAGAACTCTGACTGTGGACGTAAACACGGTGCAGCTAACAGTCCTTGAATTGCTTTATCTTTCACAAGCTGCACTTGGTTTGCAGAAAGTAGGGCCGAGCCCTGCTCAGTCTTACCGCTGGAGTCGATTACTTTAACCGATTCTGGTTTCTTGATTCGACTAGAAATATCCTGTCGGATACCAAAACCAAGAATCGTTTTGTTACCGAAGCTACTTAATTGGGTTTGGGTCACGGCAGAGTAAGAAACTGAAGCCACGGCACTGCCTAGTCGCTTGAAACCGGTGACCGAGGTTCCAGTCTCTCCGCCAGCAAGAACCGCCGGTCCATTGCAACTTAGTTGCAAATCCTTAGCGCTTACCTCGTAACTAGCGGCCTCTGGCTGAGCGCTGCTTATCAGGTTCACTGGCTTTACAAACACAAACGTTGCGATAATTAGGCCAGCAATTAAAACAAAACGGAGTAGTCGAACTAACATCATTCGCTCTCCTCTTCTATGAACTCATTCGAAAGACGCTTCTTTCTGCCCCTAGCTGTGGGCAAAGCGAGCAGGATAAAACCAAACAATGTTGCCATTTGAACAGTCTTAGTAATTGACCAGTAACCTAACTGAACATCAGAACTGATCTCTCTCGATTTCTTCACTCGCCAGAGTTGCCCATATTCGGTTGTGCCGACCTGATCTAATTCGGGGGCGGTGTTCAGGGCAACTTGGATATCCCCATTACTACTAGTTTCTGGAACCAAGATGTAGCCAACTCCAGAGTTCTGTAGGTCCTGAGTCAAACTCTGCTCATTGGCAGAAACTAGGTTGGCTACCAACCTTGCTAGTTCAGCCTTGGCCGGATAACTGCTGGTCAGATTCACAGGGCTCATTCGATAGGCGCTTGAGATCGCATCCAGTTTTATTCCACCAGCTTGAACTAGCTCAGCCTGGAAACTCTGCTCACTGTTGCCGGTAATAATTAGCATCCGCAATTGGCTTCCAGCCTTTGCCTCTGCGGTGAAGATAGCCGGCAAGTTTCGGGTCTCTTTAAAAACCACTTGACTAGGTTGCAAAACTGAAGCGGCTGCCAGAGGTAAGACCGCGCCAATAAGAACCGCGAACAGAGCTAGTTTTCTGAACCCTGCGCGGGTTAGACCATCTAACCAAAGTGCCATAATGCCGACCAGGACTAAGGCTAGGAGCATCACTGATGGTTCGGTAGACAGGTAAACCGGCGAGCTTGAGCCAAAGCCGATGCTGGCTAGGCCTCCTGAAGGAAAACTGATCGAAGAAATCAGCCAAATATTCACAACTGCGAAAGCCACCAAAATCCAGGCACCAAGAATTCTTCTACCTCTAACCAAGAGGGCTAGCGAAGACAACCCCATCAAAGCAATTGCCGACCAACTAAATAAGCTGTCTGAGCCAAAAATGGAATTCGCTAGCGATGTGACCTCGTTTGGTCTAGCTAGTGTCGGATCGACAAATACACCGAGGACATTTTGGTTCGTGACTATCTGATAGAAGATGTATGGACCGGCAATAGCAAGTGTCGGAATCAGAATTAGCAGACCTAGAATTATGCGCTTACGCATCAGAACCAGGAAGGCTATGAATATAAGTGCTAGGAGAAGAATCGTGCTCGGTGCGCTTGAATAACAAACCGCAAGTAGTAATCCACTAACGGCAATCCATGACCAACCCTGTGCGCTTGATCTCACCGATGAACTGATACCAACCCTTGCTACACGGGCTAGACAAAACAGCAACCAGGGTAGGGCGATTGTGAAGATAACTGCTGGATAATTACCCTCGCTCTGCGCAAAAGTGAAAGCTGGCCAAAACACATAGCCAAGAGCAAAAATGATTCTCAGCGAATTTCTAGTGGTGATTGTCGAAAGTAAACGCCAAGCTCCAAAAAACGCTAGCGGCTTGGCCAGAATCAATAACCAGCTCAAGGCCAGGTTCGGTGCAAAGAAAGTTAATGAACCAATAGCAAGGTAAATCCAGTTGATTGGATCACTTGGTGCGGCCAGCCCCAAACCGATGTGCTGAAAACTAGAGCCGGTATTTGCAAAAAGTTGTAGCCAGCTATCGCTCAGCGGCAGTGCATAGCCCCCTTGAGCAGATGCTCCTAACGGGAAAAACTTGTATGAGACGGCGGCGAGCGCCAACATCACCCAGAGACCACCACCGGCCGCAAAGCTAAGCTGGCTGGTTACCCGCTGGGACTCGAAACTGGAGAGATTTTCTTTTTGTTCCTGTATCTCCAAAGCAAGTCTGGATCTGGACCGAACCTGCTCCTTAGTTGCAAACAGCGAGCGAAGCGCAGAGATTGAAGCCCCATGGCGGTCGCGAAGCCGAGCCCTGAAGGTGAAAAAAGTCCATAGATTAGCCCGCAAGGTAAAGCCAATGCGATCAGGTCGTTTTAGCAACAAAAGCCAGAAGACCTGTATGACAGATATAACTGGAAGTGTTAGCCAGTATAAAAAGGCAAGCAGTAGAGGCCATTGCGAGAGTCTTAGGTGGTTTGCCGCTTTGGCTAAGGCGTATTTTGAACTTCCGCCCAGCCACTTTTTGGGACGGCGGTTATTGATTGATAGTTCGCCGTGACGCACTCGAGCGGTAGGGACCACTACCACTCTGAAACCCGACTGGTGAGCTCGAATACCGAGCTCGATGTCCTGGGCCAACGCAGGAGCACTAAGTGAAAAGCCGCCTAAGTCGGCCCAGAGATTTGCTCTGACCAACATAGCGTTACTGGATACCGCTAAGACATCGCTCATACTGTCATGCTGTTTTTGATCTAGTTCATCGTTAACTAGGGAGAACGGCTTGAGCGTCTTGGTAACGGTAAGCCCCTGCTGAACAATAATTTTTGGATTTTCAACGGCGAGCTGTTTCGGCGATGCAATTCCTACCATGGGTGAAAGCTCAAGGGTGCGAACCAGCTCTGCTAAGGCATGAACTTCTGGAACACAGTCATCGTGAACTAACCAAACGGCAACATCGGCTAACTCGCTAATTCCAACTAATGCTTGTTTGATTCCTAGCGCAACCAACTCTGCAAAGTTTGCTCTTTCTTCAACTTTGACTACAGCGTGCTTACTGGATCTAGCGACAAAACTTTCTAGAACATCACCGACTTCGGCCTGGTCAGAAGTGTCTACAACAAGAATGCGTTCACTGCGAAAACTTTGGCGCTCAATTGCGCCTAAGCAGTTGGAGAGAAAATTGGGTTGGTCGTTAGAAATTACGACCGTCACCACACGCAGGCTCATGCTGTGGCCTCACTCGAAACTAAGCGCGTCGCTTTAGCTTGCGACGTTCACGTTCACTTAGACCGCCCCAGATACCAAAGCGCTCGTCGTTTTTGAGTGCGTACTCTAGGCATTGCTGTTGAACGTCGCAGCCGGCGCAGATTCTTTTGGCATCTCTGGTAGAACCGCCTTTTTCAGGAAAGAAGGCTTCAGGGTCGGTCTGGGAACAAATGGCATCGCGCTGCCAAGCTAGCGGGTTGGTGTCTGAGTTTGAATCATCACCTAGAAGTTTTCTGAGTAGTGGGTCAACGTACCAGTCTTCGGGCACCCCTTGGCGATCATCATTCAGACTCATACGATTCCTCTCAAAAACTTTGAAGCAACCTCACAGGGTCGCACCGATGTAATTACACCAATGTAAGTATTGTGATGTCAAGTTCAGATAAGGTCAAATCGAAACTGTTATCAAGGCGAAACATAGGCACTTTTGGCAGTTTTCGACCCAAATTAGCGGGGTAATCTAAGGGTTATGAAGATTCTAGTCACCGGCGGTGCAGGTTACATCGGTTCCCATGTAATCAGAGCTCTCCAAGCAGCGGGGCACCAAGCTGTGGCATTAGATGATATGAGTTTTGGGCTGAAGTCAAGACTGGGTGAAACCGAACTTGTCCAGTTTGATTTGGCAGATCGTGATGCTAGAGAAAAACTCAAAGCTCTATTCACAAGTCAAGCTATCGATGGCGTAATCCATCTTGCAGCGCGCAAGTCTGTTGCTGAATCCGTGGCTAAACCCGAGTACTACTATCGACAAAACATCGACTCGGTGCTGAACATTCTGGAGGCAATGAAGGAGGTCGGACTAAAGAAATTAGTCTTCTCTTCTAGCGCCGCTACCTATGGCTCCCCCGAGGTCGATCTGGTCGATGAAGATTACCTTTGCCGACCAATAAACCCATACGGTGAAACAAAGTTGATTGGTGAGTGGCTCATCGCAAATGCAACTAAGGCCTGGGGACTAAAAGCTGTTGCGCTTAGATACTTCAACGTTGCTGGTGCTGGGTTCCCAGATCTGGCTGACACTTCAGTTGCCAACCTAATTCCAATCGCGCTAAATGCGATAAAGACCAATACCCCAGTTCAGGTCTTCGGCACCGATTGGCCGACCATCGACGGTAGCTGCGTTCGCGACTACATCCACGTTTCAGATTTAGCCGACGCTCACGTTGCCGCTTTGGATTACCTGGATAGAGAAAATCAACCGCATCAGGTATTCAATGTTGGCACTGGAACGGGTTCTTCAGTGCTACAGGTAGTTCAAGCCCTGAAGCAGGTTACCGGCTTGGACTTTGCGGTGAATCTAACTGATCGCCGACCAGGCGATCCCGCAGCCCTAGCTGCGGATGTTTCAAGAATCAGACAGACCTTGGGATGGCAGGCCAAATTCAACCTGATGGACATTGTCGAGAGTGCTTATCAAGCTAGTTTGAACCAATAACCAGATAGCCAAAACCGCTACCGGTCATGCTGAAGGTTCTCGCATCGCCCGCGATAAATGCCGCTTCCCCAGTCTGAATAACTTCCCGCTCTTCTTGACTGTTGGATACTGCAATCGAGCCACTAACGCAGAGCAGGATGGCATCCCCCGGCAGATTTATATCAATGAGCATGTTTTGCTGGCTAACTGAAACTTCATAAAAACTAAATTCTGGGGTTGGAATTTCAAATCGCCTAAGGCCATTAGCCAGAGTAGTCATTTTTACTAAGTCAACTGAAACCGACTCAAAGACGACCACCTCGGAAAGCTCTGCAATATCTATGTGCTTGGGTGTTAGTCCACCGCGCAGCACATTATCACTTGCCAACATCACCTCAACCCCTAAACCAGCCAGATAGGCATGGGGCATTCCGGCTGGCACGAATACTGACTCACCCTTGTTCAAGGTCACCCGATTCATCAGCAGTGCGGTAGCGATACCTCGGTCACCCTCATGGTAGGCGTTGAGGTGCGCAACGAGTTCAACCAGGCTTGGACACTGTTCAGCCAAGTCCACCAATTCGGTGATAAATGCTCGATCAATATCGGCTGATGAAAGTGAGTCTAGGAAAACTTCCCTTAGCCCTGCAGGTCCTTCAAGCAAACTAATCCAGCTACTGAGTTTGCTTTGGAGTTTTCCAGGCTGAGCCATTTCGAGGATTTCCTGAAAACGCTCGATTATCAATCGTTCATCGGCAAAACCGACAAGGGCATCAAAGGTTTCACTGACTGCAACTATTAGTTCCGGTTTTGCTCGATCATCTTTGTAATTTCGACTGGGGGAATCAATAGCAATCCCAAGTGCATTTTCTTTTTGAAAACCAGCCTTGGCTTGTTCTGGGTTTGGATGCGCTTGAATCGAAAGTGGAGCTTCTGCGGCCAAAATTTTCAAAAGATAATCAAGTCTGTCTTTCTTACCACTTTTCTCAAGCAGGGAATGCAAGCTCTGTCCCCCACCAACAACTTCGGTTGGCGATCCATCGTGGGTGCCAAACCAAATTTCCGCCATCGGTCGTCCCGTTGACTGCAGCCCAAAGTAATCGCTGATGAGGGTTTTTGAGCCCCAAGCGTAGTCCAAGGCCTGATTGGTAAGTTTTACAAGCACCCTACTAGCCTAGCCAACCGGAGGTTTCCGCCTAAGACGAGAGTGTCTAGACTTGAGAAACTGATGAAAAAAGTGACTGGTTCGAAATCTGGGTGGCAAGCCAAGCTCTTTGCCTACCTATCGCTTCTCACACTCATCGCCGGTGACACCATGTTTGCCGAGGATTACATTAGACCTGCGCTGATTTGGTTTGCCTGGCTGGCGCTAGCCATATTCTGCGTTTCGGGGGCAATCTTTTACTTCTTCAAGGCCGAATGGTTGAGAGTTCTTCGATCGATACCGATTGAATTCATTTTGCTGCTAGCTCTCATGATCGGAAGCGCTCCCTGGTCAGCCTATGCTGCCGACACAGTGAGTGGCTTTGCGATTCAACTGGGCGTAGTTGCCATTGCCCTGTTTTTTGTAGCGGTGTTCAGCTGGCGGGAAATACACGGTATTTTTGCCAACGCCATTCGAGTAATAATCTTCGGTTCGTTTGCAATCGAACTGATTGCATCTACCGCAAAGGGATCGCTAGCAGCTTTGATTCCAGCATCTGAAACAAGCTGGCAAGAGGCAGTTGCCAAAGCAGGTCATTTATTCGATGGTGGTCGAATCCAAGGAATACTTGGCAACGCCAATTTGGTTGCCGCTTGGGCCCTAATGGGAGTAATAACTTTCGCCATCGAAATCGCCATCCGCAAAGATCGACGCTGGTTGTCTATTTCAAGCCTCGTGGCTTCAATCTCTATGATCGTGGTGGCAAAATCAGCCGGAATAATTTTTGCCACGGTTGCAGTTCTACTTGCCGCGATTGTCTCTCTCCTTGCCGAAGGCAAGGATAAACAGACTAGACACCGCTACTACCGCTATGCCTGGAGCGTTGCTGGAGTAGCTGTTTTCTTTGTTCTGGTTTTCCGTCGCCCGGTTTTTGAATTTTTAGGCAAGAGCCCAGACATGACACATCGGTCAGAAATTTGGCGTCGAGTCTATTCGCTGATTACTCAGCGACCTCTCGAAGGTTGGGGATTCACTGGCGTTTGGGTGCCCGGTGCCAGACCCTACGAAGGCTTAGTGGTGATAAACGGTGAATCCTATTATCAAGCACACAATGCCTACCTAGATCTCTGGTTACAGTTAGGCGCTGTCGGACTGATTCTATTCGTGGTCCTGCTTGCTAGAACTTTCGTAAAGACTTGGCGCTTGGGAGTGCACCACAGCAATCCGTTATACCTTTGGCCACTACTGCTACTGATCACCCAATTGGTCCGCGGCGTTACAGAATCTCGACTTCTAATTCAATCAGCGATGATGATGCTGATTCTGTTTGCCGTGAAATCCTACGACCCCGAAGAACTGCTTGAGGAAAATACCAAGACCCGAAAAATCAAGCAGCTCGATTCACTTCGGAAGCGACCAATTACCCGGGCAAGATTAAGGTAACTTCAATACCTGACCGATGCTAATTCGGTTTGGATTAGTGATGCTATTTAGCTGCATCAATTTCTCGACCGTAGTCCCAAACTTCAGTGCTATCGAGGTTAGCGAGTCACCGGCAACGATGGTGTAGGTCTTGAGATTAGGTTTTGGATCTGGGTTGGTTCCAGCTACTAGCTCTGCTCCAGATGGTAACTTGTCTACAAAAGCCTGATCGACCCAGATAAGTGGCGGCTCTGTCTTGTTATCCGCCTTGTAGTCGGCAAGGGTTTTGAATGGAAGTTTCTTTCCCTTTACTACTTTGTAGGCCTTCATCCTGAATTTTCCGGTTGCAGGGTCTTGAATTTTAGTCCCGATGTAGCGACCGAAAGTTACGGTGGTTTTATTGAGCTTGCCGCAAACCGGATCGCTTAACACTGTCGCCTTACCTGGGTACTGGCTAGCAACATTCAGTGTGGTTTGGTAAAGCAATGAATTGGCCACCATGTATATCTGTCCAGCACAGGAAACCTTGAACGCATTCAGCTCCTCTGTGTCTGGGTATCCAGATAATTGCAGATTGCTAAGTGAACGCGGCTCAGGTAAAGCTAGTTTGGCTGAATCATCCGAGAAGGTAACCAACCTACTCGCACCATCAATAACACCGACTACCTTAGTCAACCTGTTGCGAACTGTTAAGCCAGCCGGGAATACCATTACCCCCTTGGGAATAAAGTTCAAACCACTGGGGCTCACAATGATTACCTGAGCGCTTTGCATTCCCTCGGCTAAAACTTGTCGATCAGCAGTATTAAAGGTCCCGCGCAACACACCATCTTTTAGACGATATATGAGCTTTTCACCTTCAGCCCGCATGAAATTAAATCCGGTTATTGCTTGGTTTTGATTAGGGAACTTCTGCACTAAGACATCTGGTAGCGCAACAGCTTTCGAAGTCCAGTCACTTGGATCGTCGACTTCTATTCGCCCATCCTTGGTTAACATCCAAACCTGATTTGATTCATCGCGAATCAGCGAGGTGATCACAACACTATTAGGAATTCCGCTTAGCCCATCGGCACCGAGAGTTCCGGTTGACGTTCTAAACCAAAGCTTGAAGTCAAGGTCTTGCCTAGTGCTCGGGTCAATGTCAAAGAATCCACCACCAACAATCACTCCTTCCCTACCGGTAGCTCGGTTGGTGAATAGGCTTCCATCCAGGGCAATCGGTGGACCCCACGGCAGATACTTGTAGTCACTTACGCTAAGTGGCGAAGGTGCCATTGCTGGAATTTTTGCGGCAGTGAGCGATTCGGTATCTAAAATTTCACGCTTAAAACCATCCTTAATTAGAACTCTGGTGCCGTCAGGTGCCACCAGCATTGAGGAAATTCCTTGCGCACTTACCGAGAGCCACGTTGTGGTTAATGCATCGAGTTTGTCCTTGGTCCATTCCACCGCAGTGCTGCAGTTGACACCAAGGATTGATGCTCTAGTGCAATCGAGAGGATACTTCTTAGTACCAGAGACCATGAAATAGGACGGGTTGGCCGGCGCTACTGCTACTGATTTCACTACGGCCGAAATATCTGGTCGGAAGGTTCCGGTTGGCAAGGCATCCAGCTGAACTCGAGTTAACTCGACTGCCTTGGCACAATCAAGCCCCATGTTGGTTGCCTGATCACAGTTTGAGACCAAATACTTCTTGCCCCCGCTGACGAAGAAGTAGACACTGACTCCGTTTACCGCTGGAGTTTTTATCAACCTAGTCATCGGCATTCCCGTCGGGAAAGAATCTAGGTAATCCTGCGATATTTCACCCAAAGGCCCAAGAGGAGCGAGAGCATCAACCAGGGTTGGATCGGAAAGTGGATACTTCACATCGTTAGATATGAAATAGGTATCACTTGTTGAACTCTTGAGTAGGAAGCCTCCACCAATCGGAGAACCGAACCAGTCCCAATAAAAACGCCAGAAGTTACGGTTACCGTAAGCCGAACACTTATCGCCAATGCCACGCAGATTATTTAGCGCGGCTTGGTTAGGAGTGTATGGGGTGTAGTAGTAAAGGTTTGCGGTCGCCTGGCTTTTTAGCAGGAATGTCCTACGCCCACAGTTCTTGCTGGTCACCTCGTTGTAGGCAATTGAAACTTCCCGTCCAGGTCGAAGATAGGTGAATGAACCATTTGGGTCACCGTACCACTGGAATTGACCGGCTGCTTTATATAGCTGATTGAATAAACCAACCCAAACTTTTCCGCAGATTGCGGGATCACTATCGGGGCAGCCGTAACCCATCGCCGCTCGATACATATAAGGTGAGGGAATAGTTGCTTGGACTAATCCCTGCTCTTTTTGCAGCGTTACCAGCAAAACTCTGGGATTGATGCCGCAGGCTCTGGAAATGTTATAGATGATTTGAGCTGCCGAGATGTTTGTCTGCGCAGGCATGTATGCACATTTACCGGGGTCCGCAGCTTTCTCCGGAGTATCAGTTTTGTAATTTCTCAGACAGGGCATACCGGTTGGCCCAGATTTACAAACCGGAACCTGTGATTCTAAAAACCGCTGAATTTCTTCAACCGTCATTGAGCCGAAATCAAAAAATACGCTATCGCTAATAATTAGGCCAGGATCAAATTTGCTGCCGTCGAGAGCCTTGCTCTGCTCTGCCGGGGTTAAACCAACTAGGGTCAATAGTGCAGTGAGCACTAAACCCAAGAATTTGTTTAACCGAAGCTTTCTCACTCGATAGTTACCGCAACCGAAGGTGAAATGCCGTGCTTTTTCGCTGAGTCATAAGTAACCGTCACAACTCCAGCTCCCCGAGGCAAACCACCAAGCGGTATTTCAATCGGCTTGCATTGGGTGTTAGCAGCGTTTGATTCAGCTTTGGTGGAAACTGAAACAGTCTTCCCACCGCCATTGAAAGTTGCCGTGCAGGTGCCACCGTCTTCACTGAAGTTAGTTACCGCTGCGATTACCTGAAGAATTCCGTTTGGCGTATCCACATAGGCGTCCATGATTTCGACCTCTGCCTTCTCCTTATTGGTCGGAGTCGGCTTTGGTGACTCGGTCTCAGTCTCAGTAGGAGAAGGGGTGCTGGTATCAGTAGGTTTTGGGCTGTCAGTTGGTTTACCCCAGTTTGGGTAGAGCAGGGTGCAACCGCTCAAAACCCCAATCAGGGTAAAGCAGATGACTAGAAATCTTAGCTTTTTCATATAAATCAGACTAACTTTTCGAGCCTGAAAAAGGTCTCTGCGAAACTGTGAGAACGCTTAGTTATACTTCCTGAGTTTTTCTGCAATCAGGTGTCGCATCAACCAAAAATCAGGATTATCCGCCTGAATAACTGGATAACTTAGCTGCAAACTCTTCAGTCCTTTGCTCTTTGCCTTGAATGCTAGATCCATAAGTTTTGGAACATCACCGGCCGGGATATCCGTGGTGACCAACTTAGCTCCAGCACCAGCGATTGCGCCGAAGCGGAAAAGAAGTGTCGGAAGATCAATCTTTTTCAAAACTATATTCTCGACTTCGCGCTGACGACGCATGCGGTCATAGTCATTGGTGTTATGTCTGCTTCTGGCATACCAGAGAGCAGTCCTACCATCCATGTGCTGCTTTCCTTTTTCAATCCAACCCATCGCGTCCGGACAAATTGAGCCGTGCTCGTTATCCGCATCAACGCAATCAATCTGCCCACCGATTGGAAGGGGCTTTTTCACGTTCACTTCGATACCGCCGATAGCATCGATCAAGCCAACAAAGCTCTTCATGTTGATCATCACGTAGGCATCAATCTTCAGACCGGTGACCCACTGCACTGCCGACTTGGTAGCCTCCATTCCAGCTGTCGAACCACGCTTTTTTGCATCCGGGTATAGATGCTTGTAATTATCCATAGTCGACTTATAGATTGCATTCAGCAGACATGGTCCACCACAGTCGTGGTTGTAGCCATAGGGGTAAACCTTTTTAATTGGGCTGCCAGGGGTGAACTGGATCCGAGTAAGGTTTCTCGGTAAACCGATGTTCACCGCGTTACCAGTTTCAGCACTTATCGACAAAACTGAAATGCTGTCCGGTCTTAGGCCAAAACGGTTGGAACCAGAATCCCCTCCGATAAGCAGAATGTTGTATCGACCCTTGTGCTGTTCTAACGAACCACTGTTGACAAACATGCCGTTAATCAGATTTGTGGCTGTTAGAGCTGTTGAGCCGATGGTTCCAGTGACAAATGAAGCTGTAATCGCAGTAACCAAGAGCAACACAATCATCACAGGCTTACCGCGACTTTCTACTATGGAAAGTTTCATTAGCCGAAGTGAATCAAAACTCAGATAGGCAATTAGTGCTGCGTAGCAGATGAACAATATGCCGATAGGAATGGCGATAAAGGGATTCAGCAAAATGGTAAAAAGGGCGAGTTTGGAAATGAGGGAAAGTAAAACTACTAAGGCTAGGAATCCCCAGAAGGCTAGAGTGAATAAAATTCCAATTCGGCCAATTCTTCTATTTCCTGCAAGCACCTGTGCTGAGCCTGGAATCAGAAAATTTAAGGCAATGATCCACCAGGCTCGCTTAGCCAGTTGACCTGAACTTGCGCGCCTAATATCTCTAAAAGGTGTGTTTACCTCTTGGTTGTTACTGCCTGAACTCATAGTTGAGACTTGAGATTCTTATTCTTTACAGCAACTTGATCTTTGAGCGACTCACTAAATTCCTCGAGGGCCTTAGAAACTTTATCGTCAAAGGTACCGATTATTCGGGCCGCCAGAATTCCAGCATTTCTAGCACCATCAATAGAAACTGTGGCAACTGGAATTCCAGCTGGCATTTGAACTATGGAAAGTAGTGAATCCATGCCGTCTAGGCTCTTTAGCTTTACCGGAACACCGATAACCGGAAGTGTGGTCACCGATGCGATCATGCCTGGCAGATGGGCAGCACCCCCAGCGCCGGCGATGATTACCCGAATTCCCGTCGATGCGGCGGCTTTGCCCCACTCCATCATTCGCTCAGGTGTGCGATGTGCAGAAAGAACTTCAACTTCAAACTCAATGCCAAATTCTTTTAGCGCCTGGGCCGCATCGCTCATAACCGACCAGTCTGAGTCAGAACCCATTACGACACCAACTAAAGGTTTAGACATGGGTGCTCCTCACTCGACCAATACACCCCAATTTTAGATTCGCTTGGGGTAAAAACCAGTTAGGCGTGCAAAGCCTGCTTAGCCGCGCTGGCAATAGCCTTCGCCTCGTCTAAGGAAACATCGGAAAGAGCGGTGATGTGACCCATCTTTCGGCCTTTGCGAGCAGACTTCCCGTAGGTGTGTATGTGTGCTCCAGTTGTGGCAAGAGCGATTGGATAATGTTCGATAAAGGTGTTGCTGTCATCTACCCCTAGCAAATTCAGCATCACAGCAAATGCCTGGGTAGCCGTTGTTGAACCCAGTGGAAGATCAGCAACAGCTCTCAAGTGCTGTTCGAACTGTGAGGTAATCGAACCTTCAATGCTGAAATGCCCAGAGTTGTGTGGACGCATAGCTAACTCATTCACCAGTAACCTGCCATCAGCAGTTTCAAACATTTCAACTGCGAGCACGCCGGTGACATTTAGACCCTCTGCAATTGCTTTTGCCAAGTCAGCCGCTTTTGCAAAATCCGCATCAGGGGCAGGTGAAAGAACCTCACTACAAACGCCATCGCGCTGAATAGTCTGAACTACCGGCCAGCTCAGCCACTGTCCACTAACACTCCTTGCTGAAAGCTGAGCAAGTTCTCGAACAAATTCAACTTTTTCTTCAATTAGCAAAACTTCAAATTTCTCAAACCAACCGACTGCTTGCGAAGGATCGTTAATTACCATGACGCCTTTGCCGTCATAGCCCCCGGTTGGAGTTTTTAGAATCGCGGTTGAGCCATGTGCTTCAAGAAAAGTAGCTATCTCGGTAACGGAAGAGACAGCTTTCCAGCTGGGAACTGGTAGCCCCAACTCAGTCAGTCGCCGTCTCATCTCAAGTTTGTTTTGGGCAAAAACCAGAGCGCGACTGCTCGGTTGGACGTTGAACCCTTCGACTTCGAGTGTTTCAAGAATTCTGATTGGCACATGCTCGTGGTCAAATGTGATCACATCGACTGTCTTAGCAAAATCTCTAACAGTATCTAAATCGGTGTAGTCGCCGACGAGCGTTGCAGCTAATGCCGCTGAAGAACCCTCGGTTTCGGCTAGAACTTTGATGCTAAGTCCAAGCTGTTGAGCAGGAGTAATCATCATGCGGGCTAGCTGTCCGCCACCGATTACTCCAATAGTTTTCACCACAACTTATTGTCCCACGCCGGTTCGCATCATGAGAAATCGCTCGAGTTCTCGGCTAAGAGTTTTAGCTTTAGGCACTCTGGCTAAAACAAGGTCGACTCCGAATTCTCGATGCAGGTGGATATTTCCAGATCGGGTAAACAACCCGAGAAATCCCCTGGTCAAACTAACCCCGGTGATTTCGCCCCAGGAAACGCTTGATTGCTTTCTTCCTAAAAACCCGCTTCTTGCCACCACACGATTGCTGGTGATTTCGTAACGGTTAGTTAAGAACCTAAGCGATGGCAAGAGCCATAAAACCAAGGCAAGAACTCCAGCTGAGGCAAAGAGAATTTGCTGGTGCAGCACTTCAGTCAATCGGCCGTAGAAGAAAAAAGTTAATCCTGAAATAGCCATCAGCGAAAGCCAAGGCAGAACTAAGGCAGTCCAACTTTTGCGCAAGACAGCGTATTTTTGTTCAGTAAAGGTTTGCGACACGTTCCTATTGTCGCAAGTGCTTGATGTCGCCAGCGGCAACGGCACGAATCTCAGTTGGATTTTCAACCGCGATTAGCAACCTGCCTTGACGATCTAAACCGATGGCTTTACCCTCGAATGAGCTCTCATCTGGTAACTGCACTGATACAGAAGATCCGATTGTGGAGCTCACCTCGATAAGTTCTTGTTTGAGCCCAGAGGCATCTGGATCTGCGTTAGCAGCGTTGAATTCTTCGTAGATTCTTTTAAGTCCAGCCAAATACCTAACCAGAATGTCATCTAATTTAAATCCACTTACTCCGTGTAAGGCAAGTGAAGTGGCCGCTTCAATTGGCAAGTCTTCCTTTTGCTGTTTTAGGTTTAACCCGGCCCCGATAACCACTGCCCTATCGGACAGAGCTTCGGCGAGAATTCCAGAAATCTTTTCTCCATTAACTAATACATCGTTGGGCCACTTCAAACTCACTTCGGCATCATGCACCAAACTGGCTACCGCATTACGCATGGCAAGACCAGCCGCCAGTGGCAACCAACCAAAGCTTTCGATCCCATACTCAACTGGACGAAGCAAAACCGAAACCGCCAGACCCTGACCCGGCTTAGCTTGCCAAACCCGGTCCATTCTTCCGCGTCCTGAAGTTTGATTATCGGTGAGCACCACAGAGAAATCAGGCCACTGTTCTTGGTTCTTGGCCTCCTGCAGTAAATAGGTATTGGTTGAGCCTATTTCAGGCAAATATTCGATTCTTGAGGCAAATTCTTGGCTAGCAGTTAGTTCCATAGCCTTTAGGTTAGCCCTTCCAACCGACACCTCTTGGATAGAGTTGCAGTGAGCCTTTCAAGTATTGGAGAAGAACCCGTGACCGAGAAAGACACACCAGACCTGTCGACTACCGCAGGAAAGATTGAAGATCTTCGCAAGCGTTACCACGAGGCGGTCTATGCCTCCGGTGAGGCTGCCATCGCTAAGCAGCATGCCAAGGGTAAAAAGACTGCCCGCGAGCGAATTGAATTACTTCTGGATCCAAACTCATTTGTTGAGATGGATGAGTTTGTTCGACACCGCTCAACCGCATTCGGCATGGATAAGAACCGCCCTTACGGTGACTCGGTGGTAACCGGGGTTGGAACCATAGATGGTCGCCAGGTTGCGCTGTTCTCCCAAGACTTCACTATTTTCGGTGGCTCATTGGGTGAAGCCGCTGGAAACAAAATCATCAAGATTATGGATCTGGCTATCGCTACCGGAGTTCCACTGATTGGAATTCTCGATTCGGGAGGTGCCCGAATCCAAGAAGGCGTGGTCGCGCTCGGTAAATACGGTGAAATCTTTAAGCGTCACACCATGGCCTCCGGTGTGATTCCGCAGATTTCCATAATCATGGGACCGGCTGCTGGTGGTGCAGTGTATGGGCCAGCGCTAACCGACTTTGTGATTATGGTTGATAAAACTTCAAACATGTTCGTTACCGGCCCGGATGTAATCAAAACCGTCACCGGTGAAGAAGTAGCCATGGAAGCACTCGGTGGTGCTCTCGCTCACAATCAGGTCTCCGGTGTGGCTCACTATCTAGCTTCCGATGAAGAAGATGCTCTTGACTACGCAAAATCCCTGTTGAGCTTCCTTCCGGAAAACAATCTCAGCGAGAGCGTGGTTTTTGAGACCGATTCAACGATGGAAATTACCGAAGCCGATAAAGTTTTGAACACCATAATCCCA
This sequence comes from uncultured Rhodoluna sp., assembly GCA_964443065.1. Lineage (GTDB taxonomy): Bacteria > Actinomycetota > Actinomycetes > Actinomycetales > Microbacteriaceae > Rhodoluna. Next base: position 28,435 of record CAYUBJ010000002.1, on the reverse strand, counting down.
GACTCACCAAGCCAGCCATATTCGATGATCCAAGTCATTGAATCAATTGTTGACGACGGTGAATTCTTAGAGGTGCAACCTCTTTTCGCACCCAACATCATCATCGGTTTTGCTCGAGTAGCCGGTCAATCGATTGCCATCATCGCCAACCAGCCGAGCCAAATTGCTGGAACGCTAAATATTGACGCAGCGGAAAAAGCAGCTCGCTTTGTTCGATTCGCTGATGCATTCTCAATTCCAATCCTGACTCTGGTTGATGTTCCAGGATATTTACCAGGAACCGATCAGGAGTGGGCTGGTGTCATCCGACGTGGAGCAAAGTTGCTCTACGCATACGCCGAGGCCACCGTCCCACTGGTAACTGTGATTACGAGAAAGGCATACGGCGGCGCATACATCGTTATGGGCTCAAAGCAACTCGGTGCCGATATCAATCTGGCCTGGCCAACAGCCGAAATCGCTGTGATGGGTGGACAGGGTGCGGTTAACATTCTCTTCCGCGACAAAATCAAGGAAGCAGAGGAATCCGGTCAAGACGTGAATGCGGTTCGGGCTAAACTAGCCGCCGAATACACCTATAACGTTGCTAGCCCCTATTTAGCTGCTGAGCGTGGTGAACTAGACGGAATCATTGAACCGGCGGCGACCAGAATCAGCGTCATCAAAGCACTAGCTGCCCTAAAGACCAAACGGGCTGCCAGACCACCTAAGAAGCACGGAAATATCCCACTGTAATGAGCGAAAACTCCATTTCTGAGCACCTCAAGGTAGTCGCTGGAAACCCCAGCGCTGAGGAGTTGGCTGCGGTTATCGCCATTTTGGAAGCTGCCCAGCAGGAACAGAAGGCTAGCGCCAAATCAACCAAGAGACCGGTGGCTTCTTCCTGGCATCGTAATTCCCAGCAGATGCGTGGGGATCTTCAGCCTGGCCGCGGCCAGTGGCAGGCTGCCTTTCGAGCTGGCTTAGATTAATTCTCGGTCCGAAACAGGACTAGATTTGTCTTTATCTATCTAGTCTGAAAGGACACCAATGTCACGCGAACAATCCAAGCTAGATCTTCTAGCTGAAGAGTGGGTCAAGAAACTAGTCGAACTAAGTCCAGACTTTGCAACCTATGCCGGTTTCAAAGTTGGCGAAGATCGCTTGGAAGACACCAGCCCCGAGGCCGCTGCCGAATACAACCGGTTAGAAAAAGAGATGCTGGCCAAGGTTGAGGCAACCGATATCGCCGATGAGGTTGACAATGTAACCAAACTGGCAATGACCTCAACACTCAAACTAAGTAATGAAATTTACGAATCAGGTTTATGGCGCAGAGACCTAAACCCGATTGCTTCTCCTGCTCAAGGCATTAGAGACATCTTCGATCTATCGCCAACAGCAACCGTGGAAAACTGGGAGAACCTAGCCAAGCGTATGCGAGCAGTAGACGGTGCCGTCGAAGGTTATATCGCAACCTTGCGCGAGGGTATAAAGCACAACGACACTCCTGCGGTTCGTCAAATCAAAATTGCTATCGAGCAAGCAGAGCAGCTTCTAACTCCTGATGGTTTCTTCAGAAAATTTGCCACGAACGCAAAGCCTGCTGAAGGAGACCTACCTGATTCGTTGAAGAAAGAACTTATCGAAGCCGCTGAGGTAGCTACCGCAGGTTACGGCAAGATGGCAAGCTTCTTCAAAGAAGAATTGCTGCCGGCAGGTAACACTGAAGATGCAATCGGTCGTGAAAGATACCAGTTGCTTTCGGCAAGATTCTTGGGTAAGCGAGTTGACCTAGATGAAACCTACGAGTGGGGTAAGGAAGAACTTGCCCGAGTGGTTGCCGAACAAAATGCCGTTGCCAACGAAATCAAGGCTGGTGCAACAGTTGAAGAAGCGATTGCGGTTTTGGATGCAGATCCAAAGCGTAAGCTGCACGGTACCGATGAACTACAGCGCTGGATGCAACAGCTCAGCGACGCTGCCATCGAGAAACTAAGCGGCACCCACTTCGATATTGCACCGGAACTAAAAAACCTTGAGTGCATGATCGCCCCTACCCAACACGGTGGCATTTACTACACCTCCCCTACTGACGACTTCTCTCGTCCGGGCAGAATGTGGTGGTCAGTTCCGGTTGGTGTTAACGAGTTCAACACTTGGCGCGAAACCACGACTGTTTACCACGAGGGTGTGCCAGGTCACCACCTGCAAATCGGTCAGAAGGTCTATAACAAGAAGGACCTAAACTCATGGCGTCGTCTTGCTTCATGGTCATCAGGTCACGGTGAAGGTTGGGCACTCTACGCAGAGCGTTTGATGCAGGAGCTGGGCTTCCTCGACGATCCAGGTGACAGGCTCGGAATGCTCGATGGTCAGCGCATGCGTGCAGCTCGTGTCGTGCTAGACCTGGGTGTTCACCTGGGTAAGCCAAATCTTGAAGGAACCGGTAAGTGGGACTTTGATTACGCTCTAGCCTTCATGCGCAAGAACGTAAACATGTCGGACCAGTTCGTCAACTTCGAAGTGCACCGTTACTTTGGTTGGCCAGGCCAAGCACCTTCATACAAGATTGGTCAGCGCATCTGGGAGCAGATCCGCGATGAATACAAGACCCGTCAGGGTGCGAACTTCAACATCAAGGAGTTCCACATGAAGGCGCTAAACCTCGGCAGCATCGGCCTAGACACCCTAGAAAAGGCTCTGCTGGGCTAATTTCAAGACAAATTAGGTGTCCCCTCCTCATGGAGGGGACACTTTTTTTGTCCCCCAAAGTGGGGACTGAGTCGAAATGCCAATAGGCGAGAGATTTAACCCGACGAAACATAGATTTGTTTCATCGGATGAACGATTACGGCTAAAGGGGTATTTAGTTCATCTCCAGGGGACGGGCCAAAGAGTTATAAAAACTCGGAGGCCCGTTGGGGTTTAAAGCCTCAAGTTCAGAACTGGAGCGGCTTGGCCTGGAATTGTTGCCACCACGGTTAACCTGAAGCTTTCATTTCTCGGGCTACGGATAGTAACTCGTCCTTGAGTCACCACCTGCAGCGCGTCAATGGCCTTCTGTAGAATTACTTCTCGCTGTTCAGCGGTAAGTTCATCCATGCCGCCTTCATCCAAAACCGCAACTTCAACTCCCAGGGCCCTAAGCCGAGAAACTTCAGATTTGAGCGCTGGGATCATAAGGCCTCTGCCACGCATCTCATCGCGCAGTGATAGTTCAAGCAGTTTGGCTTCCTCACGACTTTTCGCATCAAGTGGTGCTGTTGCTGATGCAATTGTTTTGAGCATTGGTATGGCTTGACTTAGAACTGCCTGCAGTCTCTCCTGCCTAGCATCTTGAGCTGCCTCGATGGCCGCGATTGTCGCCAAAGCTTTGGTTTGCTGAGCAAGATAATTCTCTGCCTCCAGATTTGCTCTTCGGATGCCACCGGAAACTCCAAGGCCGGCTAGCACAAACACGATTGCACCGACAAGGCCTGCGCTAATAAATGAGATCGGGCCATAGCTGATAACGATTTGAGCGACCAGCGAAATAAGACCCAAAATAGCTAGACGTGGATGCTGTCGCACCGCAGTTGCGGTAAGCAGGACAGCAGTACCCATGACCACCCATGCACCGATATGAGAGTCGTTACTTATCTGACGCTGCAAAATGATCAAAGCGGGAAGCACAACCGCGCTGGCTAGATTTAGAAAACCCAACCAGAGTGGAATACGGATGCCATTGAAGAACAATAGGGTTGGCACTCCGACGCAGAAATAGATAAGCAGCGCAACAAGTTCTAAATGCCGGTCAAATATGTTCGGTAGCAAAAATGATTGCACCGGTAGATAGAAAAGATAAACCAGTGGAATACCAGCTGCAGCCCAGCGTCTAATCGAGATCATGCTCTAGCCCATTCCAGGACTATGGTGCATCCTTGACCTGGTTCTGAAGCAATCCGAACCTGACCGCCTACCGCCTCAACTCGTCCGACAACTGAGACTCGAATTCCTAGACGCCCTTTGGGAATTCGGTTGGGTCGAAAACCCTTACCGTTATCTCGAATAACTATTTTCAGATCTGTAGCGGTCGCCTTTAGGAATAACTCTCGGCTTGCCTTGGGACCGGCGTGCATTATTGAGTTTTGCACCGCCTGCAAAGTGGCTTCGGTTAGAGCCGAAACAACCTCTTGTTCGACAAGCCAGTTACTGTTCTCAGTGATTGTTGCAGTTAGCTTTGGATCTGCGCGCTTGGCCGCGGAGATTATCGAATCAAAAAGGTCATCGGTAAGGACCGGGCCACTAGGTTCACTTCTTTCAACCTCGGCAAGTTTTGTAATGGCCGAGTTAGCCAAATCTGCTGCAGCCTTGACCTCAGTAGCTGAGCTGGCATTGGCTGAGGCAATAAGTGCAGTTAGCACTCGATCGTGCACCAGAGCATCCAAGCGCTGCTGCTCCTTAGCTGCCGCCTCTGTTCTCGCCTGCAAAATCGCGGACTCAATTGCTTCAGCGTTGGCCTCATCGGTGCGCTCTGCCGCAGCTCGAAGCAAAAGTGCAATTGTTGCGGCAGTGCCATTGGTCAAAATGGTGAATAGAAAATCAGTAACCAAGGCTACTGGACCGTGGGAGCCGCCTTGAGGAGTAGAAAAAATGTATTGAACCAAAAGATTCAGAGAGAGGAAGTAGAAAATAGTCCAGCGAAGTTTAAAACTCAGCGCAGCTGCAATCCAAGCTGTAGTCATCGCCCACCATATCCAGGGATAAAAACTGCCATCATTTGGCGGTAACTCTATTACCAAAAACGGCCAAGCGAAAATTACTCCAGCTGCATAAATCGCATGAATGCGAAGATAAATGTTTCTAGCGGCACCAAACCAGTAACTATAAAAGAAAGCAAAGGTTGATGCCCAGAGGCCAATTGCCACTATCCAAGCAGCAACCTGGTTCAGATACTTTAGTTGACCAAGAAAATTCAAAGTGCTCTCTGCGGTCAGCAGAATCGAGGCACCGGAGAAAGCCCGTCCAATTAGTTTGTTGACCCGAGCGGTGGCGAAGGTTGACCTAATCTGCTCCATTAGATTAGATCCTCTCCATACAAACCATCTTCAATCAAGCGGATCAGTAATTCTGATTTATCCATGGCTGGCCGGCCAACCTCGGAATACTTTCCACGAACCCGATCAATGTGCTCTTTGGCAGTGTGCTTACTTATCTGCAGTTCATAGGCGACCTGCTTCAAAGTCATACCCGATGCATAGAGTCTCAACACTTGTAATTCGCGCTCAGATAACTTTGCCTTCAACTCTTGGTCGGTATCGATAGCGGCAACAGTCTCCGGGGTGTTCACAATGATTCCGTTTGCCACCAGATTGATGCACTCAAAAAGCTCTTTCATCTGCTGGCTCTTAGTGACCAGAGCGGCGGCACCTTCTTTTAGCGCTTCGCGGACCTGAGCCTTCTTATCGGCGATAGAGAAAATCAAAACTTCAGTGCCGTAGTCAATCAGTTCTCTCACATTCTGCGCTGGATTACTTCCATCGGCAAGAGAAAGATCAAGAACCACGACCTGTGGTTTGGATTTAAGCTTGCTTTTTAAATCAGCGACGCTCGGAGCATGAGCTAAAAGTTTGTATCCGTATTCCAGGCAGGCGCCGGCAAAACCAAGTCGAATAGCCTCATGGTCATCGACTATAGCTACGCTGATCTGCTTATTTGGCGCTGACATATTCACTCACCGAACCAGACTTACCACAGTTTCAAAGTGGTGGGTGTGTGGAAACAGATCGAATGCCCGCATCTTTAGAATTTTGTAACCGGCTGGCAGCAACTGCCCCAAATCTCTTGCTAAAGCAATTGGATCGCAGGCAACATAAATAATCCTGCTGGGCTCTAAGCGCAATAACTCAGCAATCACCTGGCCGCCAGCGCCTGACCTCGGTGGGTCAAGTAATACCGTGCTACCGGCTTTTAGCCCGTCTAAACGCTTTAGATAGTCATGGGTTCCAGTAGCAACCGCCCTGAAGTTAGCTAGATCAGCTAAATTGCGCTTACTATCCGCTACCGAAATCTTGCTCGATTCAACCGAAGTTATCTTTGCATCCAAGCCAAAGGCTCCCGCTAGCGTCCCACTAAATAACCCGGCACCGCCATACAAATCTAAATTGTCACTGTGTTTATCAAAGCCAAGTGAAGTTGCAAACTCCACTACAGTCTCAGCTAACACCCGAGCAGCGTTTTTGTGAACCTGCCAAAAAGCCCCTGGGCTAAGCCGATAAGTTCTTCCCAACACCGACTCAATTAGCGTCTGATCACCGTTGACTTTGCGATCGACAATCCATTGCAACCCCCCAGTGTTTGAAGCTGCAATACTTATCTTTTTTACCGACTGCCAATTCTTTAGGTGAAGCCCTAGTTCTTCAATTTCAGGAACTGCCAGCGGAAGTGTCTTAACTTTGACCACTTCGTGGCTTCGCTCGCGATACGGCCCCGCATCCCCATATTCGTCTACGTGAAGTTGAACACGAGTTCGATAACCCAGACCGGTTTCACTATCATCGATTGCTTCAACCGGAATAGACATTTCCAATTTTGCAAACCGTTCCAATCCTTCGGATAGAACTTCCGCCTTCAAGGCTCTTTGACGGCTTAGTGCAATGTGACCGAATTCAGCGCCACCGGCTACTGATGATTTTTTCCAAAAATGTGGGACTCGATCTGGGGAGGCTTCTAATACTTGAATAGTTTCGGCTCTGGCAAATGAGCCGCCCTTGTCCTCAAATACTTTTGCTATTACCTTTTCGCCAGGTATTGCATTAGATACAAATATGACTCGGTTATCGAATCTGGCCACAAAGACTCCACCATGAGCTACTTTCCCAACAGTAAGTTCTAGCTCACGACCCAGCCAATTAGTTTTCACCCACCAAGTGTTTCACAACTGACTGTGTAGTCTGTCTTTGTGACCAAACTTGTTCTAGCTTCAACCTCACCCGCTCGACTGAGGCTGCTGCGTGACGCTGGTATCGATCCGGTGGTTATCCCGCCAGAAGTTGACGAAGATCAGGTGGCCGAGCTGGCAATGGCGGCGGGGCAAATATCCAATACCGCTGATCTAGTGCTTCTTCTTGCCAAGGCCAAGGCTGAGGCAGTGGTCCAAAACCCACTGGCTCAAGGCGCACTCATTATCGGCTGCGATAGTTCTCTTGACTTAGATGGTGAGTCATTGGGTAAGCCTCATGAACCCGAAGTCGCAATTGAACGCTGGAAGGCTATGCGCGGTAGATCTGGCAGGCTCTATACCGGTCACTGGTTGATTGATAACCGTCTCCAGCAACCCATGCCGCCGGCAACTGGGCGTGCCACAAACACCACGGTCCACTTCGCTGACCTGTCAGATGGCGAAATTACGGCTTATGTGGGAACAGGGGAACCACTCAAGGTGGCAGGCGCTTTCACCATAGATGGCCTCGGTGGCGCCTTTATTCGGGCTATTGAGGGCGATGCCCACACTGTCGTTGGCCTTAGTTTGCCTACCCTGAGGGAGCTGGCTATCAGCCTAGGAGTCGATTACCCAAGCCTATGGCGGCCATAGTCGGTAGGCTTAACAGTTATGACTGCCTCAAAACCAGCCAAAATAACTAAAGTCCTTGTCGCAAACCGCGGCGAGATAGCCGTCAGGATTATCCGCGCAGCCAAGGACTACGGCATCGGCTCAGTAGCTATCTATGCTGATCAAGACCGCAATGCCATGCACACCAGAATGGCTGATGAGGCTTACGCACTTAATGGAACCACCAGTGCCGACACCTATCTAGTCATCGACAAAATTATTGAAATTGCTAAACGCTCCGGCGCAAACGCGGTTCATCCGGGTTACGGGTTTCTAGCCGAAAATGCTAGTTTCGCTCAGGCGGTCATGGATGCTGGACTAATTTGGATTGGCCCCTCACCCAAGGCAATCGATCAACTCGGAGACAAGGTTTCCGCTCGTCACGTTGCTGAAAAAGTTGGTGCACCGCTTGCCCCAGGCACCCTAAACCCAGTTTCAGGTGCCGAAGAAGTTCTCGATTTCGTTGCCAAGCACGGTCTTCCGATTGCAATCAAAGCGGCCTACGGCGGCGGTGGCCGAGGCATCAAGGTTGTCTATAACAAGGAAGAAGTTGCTGAGAGTTTCGAGTCTGCTACCCGTGAAGCAATTGCCGCTTTTGGTCGCGGCGAATGTTTTGTTGAGAAGTATCTTGAAAAGCCACGTCACGTTGAAACGCAGTGCCTTGCCGACTCGTTCGGCAACGTGGTTGTGGTTTCAACTAGAGACTGCTCGCTGCAACGTAGACACCAGAAGCTGGTTGAGGAAGCTCCAGCTCCTTTCCTAACCGATGATCAGATTAATCGACTATACGAATCGTCAAAGGCAATTCTTAGGGAAGTTGGTTATCAAGGAGCCGGCACCTGTGAGTTCCTAGTTGCTCAGGATGGAACAATCTCCTTCCTAGAGGTAAACACCAGATTGCAGGTTGAGCACCCAGTCTCTGAAGAAGTAACCGGTTTAGATTTAGTTAGAGAACAGTTCCGAATTGCCGAAGGTGGCAAATTGGATTACCCAGATCCGATCATCTCTGGGCACAGCTTTGAATTCCGCATCAACGGCGAGGATGCAGGCAGAAACTTTATGCCAGCTCCTGGTTCAATAACTACCTTCACTGTGCCAGGCGGTCCAGGTGTTCGCATCGACACCGGCGTCGAAGCCGGATCAGAAATCTCTGGCTCATTTGACTCGATGATTGCAAAGCTCATCGTGACTGGATCGACTCGTGAACAAGCTCTTGAGCGATCGAGAAGAGCCCTTGCCGAAATGCAGGTTGAGGGTATGCCCACTGTTCTTCCCTTCCACCGCAAGATCGTAAATGACCCTGCCTTTACTGGTGAAACTGGTAAGTTCGGCGTCTACACCCGATGGATTGAAACCGAATGGAATAACGATATCGAGCCTTGGGCTGGGTCAAGCGTTGATTCTCAAAGTGAAGCAGAACGTAACAACGTAGTGGTTGAAGTTGGCGGTAAGCGGATTGAAGTTAGCTTACCCAAGCAACTTTTTGCTTCCGGTGGAACTAAGGCTAGCCGAGCACCTAAGCGCAAAGCACATGCCAACGTCCAAATTGATTCTGGAGCACACTTAGTCTCACAAATGCAAGCAACTGTGGTGAAGATTGCTGTTAGCGAGGGTGACAAGGTTCCAGCCGGCCAACAGCTATTGGTTCTTGAAGCAATGAAGATGGAGTCCCCACAAAACGCGGCCAAAGACGTAGTGGTCAAAAAGATCCACGTTGCCGTTGGCGCTACTGTTCCTGCCGGGACAGTGCTTATGGAGTTTGAAGAGTAAGAACGTGCGGGCTGGGCTTTTGCCATACCTGCCTTGGGTAGACTCCCAATATGAGTAATCCTTTACTAGATCCAACGGTGGATCCTTTCGATATCGCTGATCAAGCTGCCCAGGTAATCCGTGAACGTTCCGGAATTGAACAGCACGACATTGCGCTGACCTTAGGTTCCGGCTGGGCTAAAGCTGCTGACCTAATTGGTGAAACAGTGGCAACGATTCCAGCCGATGACATCCCAGGTTTCAGTGCCAGCAAAATTGTTGGACACATCTCAACAATTCGTTCAATCGCATTACCTAATGGAAAACATGCCCTTGTTCTTGGAGCTAGAACTCACTACTACGAAGGTAAAGGTGTGAGACCGGTAGTTCATGGTGTTCGTACCGCTGCAGCATGTGGTGTGAAGATTATGATTTTGACCAACGGTGCTGGAGGCATCAAGACAAGTTGGGAACCAGGCACACCTGTTTTAATCAGTGACCACATTAACTTCACCGCGATGAGTCCGATCGAAGGTGCCAACTTTGTTGACCTAACCGATTTGTACTCAAAACGTCTCCGCGAAATCGCTAGATCGGTGGATGCCTCACTTGATGAAGGTGTCTATATGCAGTTCCGCGGTCCACACTACGAAACCCCAGCCGAGGTGCAAATGGCTAAAGCTGTTGGCGCTCACCTAGTTGGCATGTCGACTGCTCTCGAAGCCATCGCCGCCCGTCAATCTGGACTGGAAGTTTTAGGGCTTTCACTTTCAACTAACCTAGCTGCCGGAATCAGTTCGACTCCTTTGAGTCACGCTGAAGTTTTGGCAGCAGGTAAGGAAGCTGAACCACGGATTAGCGCTTTGCTAGCCCAGATTGTTGCCAAGCTCTAAAAATGACTGACTTTCTGCTCGCTGCCCAGAGTTGGTTGGCTCAAGATCCTGATCCGGTCACTAGAGCAGAACTAGAGCAGCTAATTCAAGAAAAGGACTTAACTGCCTTAGCAGATCGCTTTTCTAAGCGCTTGGAATTTGGTACCGCTGGGCTGCGCGGAGAACTTGGTGCTGGCCCTAACCGAATGAATCGAGTTCTGGTGGCTCAGGCTGCGGCCGGGATTGGTAATTACCTCGGAGCAGGTGCGAGCGTAGTCATTGGTTTTGATGGCAGAGTCAACAGCGAAATATTTGCGCGTGATTCAGCGGAAATACTTGCCGGCATGGGCCTTAGAGTTCTTCTGCTAGACCGGCTGTGCCCCACTCCGCTGATTGCTTTCGCGACCAGGCACCTAAACGTTAGCGCCGGAATCATGGTCACAGCTTCACACAATCCACCACGCGATAACGGCTACAAAGTCTACCTAGGTGGCGATTTCCGCGGATCGCAGATTATTGCGCCTATCGACAATCAAATAGCAGAGCAAATTACCAACGTCGCTGCCAGCCAAACTTTTTCAACTCTCCCAAAATCAAACAACTATGAGGTTATCGGGCACGAGCTGCGTTCTGCATATGTTGAGAGTGTGCTCCAATCTAGTGAACAGATTGCTGCCCTTCCGATTCGAATCGCCTATACCGCGATGCACGGTGTCGGCTGGAAACTAACCGAAGAGATTTTTGCTAAAGCGGGCTTCACAGATATCCATCCAGTTTCGGAGCAGATCGAACCAGATGGGAATTTTCCTACGGTGAGTTTTCCAAACCCTGAAGAGCCCGGTGCAATGGATTTGGTGCTTGCAAAAGCTGAAAGCTCCTTGGCTGATTTAGTGATAGCTCAAGACCCAGATGCGGATCGTCTCGCGGTAGCAGTTAGGCAAGGTAGTGAGTTTGTGAAGCTCACCGGTGATCAAGTTGGCCTGATTCTTGCTGAAGAGATCGCGAAGAATCACACCGCTGGGACATTAGCTTCAAGCATTGTCTCTTGTTCTGTGCTAGCCAAGGTAGCCGAAAACTACGGTCTGGACTACGTGAGCACCCTGACCGGTTTCAAGTGGATCAGTAAAGTGCCTGGGTTGATATTTGGTTACGAGGAAGCTCTCGGTTACTGCATCGATCCACATCACGTAGCCGACAAAGACGGCATTAGTGCGGCCCTTATGATCACCAAAATTGCCGCTCGAGAGCTAGCAAAGGGCAATAACCTGCTTGATGTTCTCGCAGAATTAGGTTCTCGATACGGTCATTTTGCCACTGGGCAGATTTCCCTGCGCTTTAGTGAGATTGCCAAAATAGCTGAATTGGTTGAAGCCTTAAGAATAAACCCACCAGAATACCTATCTGGTCAGAAAGTTAGTTTCACTGACCTATCGGTGGGCTCAGCTAGCTTGCCGCCAACCGATGGCTTGAGGTTGGATTTGGCGGATGGTTCAAGGGTGATTATCAGGCCTAGCGGTACCGAACCAAAACTAAAGTGCTATCTACAGGTTGTCGGTTCGAGTGCAGATGAGTCTAAAGAGAAACTGGCAAAACTAACCGAGGACGCCAACCAGCTTTTGTCTAATTTCAGTTAGATCAAACACGTGCTCTATCGGAACGACGATGCCGGGCATGTTTTCCAACTGAAAAACTAGCTCTGGTGTGGTGAGAATAATGTCAGCTTCAAAGCCCTCACGCTTAGCCTTAGCCATGTCGGCTGCCTGCACCTCGGCATCAACTCCCAAAAGTTGAAGGACTTTTTCGGTATTCATTTTTAGCAACACTGATGTGCCAATTCCCATACCGCAGACTGCAATTATCTTCACTGATTGAGCCTAACCAATCAGTTTGCGAACTTCGGCCTCATTATCAGACTGTAATAGTTTGTTTACTTTTGTTTCATCCATCAAAAGCTCACTCAGCGAAGCCATTAGGTCGATGTGTCCATCGTGGTCAACCGCTGCTAAACCAAAGACAATGCGTACCGGATCAAATCTTGCTGAACCAAATTCAACTCCATTGACCAATGTAACCAGCGAAAGACCTGAAGCTAATACATCGGCAGATGGCCTGGCGTGGGCTAAGGCAATACCCGGGGCGATAACCATATATGGGCCAAGCTCATCAAACGCAGCAACCATGGCTTTGGTGTAATTTGCGGTTGTCCGCTTACTGGCAACCAGCGCATCACCGGCTAGCTCAAATGCTTCGCGCCATGAACCTACTTTGGCCTGAAGAATTATCGACCCTTCACCCAGAGCATTAGTGATGGCTGACAAAATTACTGCCTTTCAAACCAGTCGGTAATTTTCTCAATAATTTCACTTCGAATGTCCATGTCAATAAATGATGCGTTAGCGGCATTCAATTGGAACAATTCGATATCCTCAAGGTCATAACCAAAGGCAGCGCTAAGTAGCTCTAGTTCGCGACTTAGCGTGGTCCCGCTCATCAGACGGTTATCGGTATTTACCGTTACGTTGAAGCCCAATCGATAAAGATCATCGAAGGGATGATCTTGCATGGTCGGCTTGTCGATACCTGGAATTGCTCCAGTCTGCAGATTTGATGACGGTGATAGTTCAAGGGCAATGCCTCGTTCTAAGACCCAGGTAGCAACCTCACCAAACCCATACTTGGAATCATCGTTCGCATCAATAAAGACATCCTCGATTATTCGAACTCCGTGGCCTAGGCGCAAAGTTCTTCCGTCGACGATGGCGTCGCGAATCGAATCTTTACCAGCCGCCTCACCGGCATGCAGTGTTACCGGCATCAATTGCTCATTTAACCACTTGAACGCTGGAGCATGACGGGCTGGGCTAAAGCCCTCTTCAGGTCCGGCATAGTCGAAACCAACAACTCCTCGGTTTCGGTGCCGAACCGCTAACTCGGCAATTTCTTGAGCGCGGTTATTTTGCCGCATGGCGGTGATCAACTGGCCAGTTTGTAAGTAGCCACCGGCTGTGCGAACTTCCCGACGTGCCTGAGCTAAACCTTCTTCAACTGCCTCGACCACTTCATCAAGAGTCAATCCTTTAGCAAGATGCTGCTCTGGGGCCCAACGCACCTCACCGTAGATAACCCCATCGAGAGCAAGATCAAGTGCAAATTCTTTGGCCACCCGAATCAAACCCTCGGTAGTTTGCATCACCGCGGTGGTGTGTTCGAAGGTCTCCAGGTATCTAACCAATGAGCCTGAATCACAAGAATCTAAGAACCAGCGGTTTAGTTCGGCTGGGTCTGATTTTGGTAGTTCATGACCAATCTCAGCGGCCAGCTCGACTATGGTCTCTGGACGCAAACCGCCATCGAGGTGATCGTGCAGGGAAACTTTAGGTATAGCGCGAAAATCTATCATTTGTTCTTTCTATTTAGTTTTGAATGCGATCAAGTATTAGATTCGGCTGTTCGATGCTAGTTGAGCCAATCTCAATACCACCCTCAAGAGCTTCCAAAGCTCTTTCAAAACGTGCATCCTCGTCGGTAAAAAGCGTTAGCAGTGGGGCACCTTCACTAACCTGCTCACCGCGCTTAGCGTGGAGGAGAACGCCTGCACCGAATTGCACCGGGTCTTCTTTTCTTGCTCGACCAGCACCTAAACGCCAAGATGCCGTGCCAACGGCGAGTGCATCCAATTTGTTTAGATACCCGCTTGCCGATGCATAGACCACATGTTCGTGTTTAGCCTTAGGCAAATCTGCCTTTGGGTCGCCACCCTGAGCGGAAATCATCTCAATCCACTTATCCATAGCCCGGCCGTCTTTCAAGGCCGGAGCAACATCGACATCTGACTTTCCAGAAAGCCTAAGCATCTCGGTGGCGAGGGCAACGGTGATGTCAATCAAATCCTTAGGGCCGCCACCGGCTAAGACCTCGACGGCTTCTTCAACCTCAAGTGAGTTACCAACTTTTAATCCCAGTGGCGTAGACATATCGGTAAGCAATGCGCTGGTCTTCACTCCAGCATCAGCACCGAGCTGAGTAAGGACCTGAGCCAATTCCCGAGCTCTATCCAAACTCTTCATGAATGCTCCTGAGCCGACCTTGACATCGAGAACCAAGGCTGCGGTTCCCTCTGCGATTTTCTTGCTCATAATCGAACTTGCAATCAACGGAATAGCCTCAACTGTTCCAGTCACATCTCGAAGCGCATACAGTTTTTTATCAGCTGGAGCCAACCCGCTGCCGGCAGCACAAACTACCGCTCCAACTTTATCTAGTTGCTCATGCATTTCCTGATTGCTCAAATTTGCTCGCCAGCCAGGAATCGATTCCATTTTGTCTAGTGTTCCGCCGGTATGTCCAAGGCCACGACCAGACAGCTGTGGAACGGCAACTCCGAAAGCTGCTACCAATGGCGCAACCATCAGGGTGATCTTGTCACCAACTCCACCGGTGGAGTGCTTATCAGCAGTTGGCATGCTCAAAGTACTAAAGTCTAAACGCTCACCGCTGGCAATCATCGCTAAAGTTAGATCTTTGATCTCCCGTCGGTTCATACCGTTTAGTAAAATCGCCATAGTCATCGCCGACATTTGCTCATCGGCCACAACACCATTTGTGTAGTTGTGAACTAACCAATCGATTTGCTCGGTGCTCAGTTCCTGTTTTTCGCGCTTAGCAATAATCAATTCGACGGCTGAGAATTCTTTGGCCACAACTATCCCCTCTGCTCAGATCCGAAACCCTCGGCTAGATCCCTTGGACCAAAAGCATCAGGTAGAACCTGTTCAATAGTTTTTATGCCGGTTACTGTTTGCAACAGCATGCCTTCTTTGGAGTGCTCGAAGAGTAATTGTCGGCATCGACCACAGGGCATCAGAATATTCTCTGCGCCATCAACACAGTAGAAGGCAACCAGTTTTCCCCCACCAGTCATTGCAAGATTACTGACCAGACCGCACTCAGCACACAAACCAATCCCATAGCTTGCATTTTCGACATTGCAGCCGGAAACAATTCTTCCGTCATCGACTAGGGCTGCGGCACCAACCGGAAAGTGGCTATACGGAGCGTAAGCGTTCTTCATTGCCGCGATAGCGGCTAGTTTGAGCTGATCCCAATTGATTTCCATGCTTAACCCTTCACATACGGTTGACCGGAGGCTGCCGGCGGTCGGACTTTACCGGCAAATCCGGCAACGGCAATAAGGGTTACCAGGTAAGGAACCATGGTTATGAAGTCCACCGGAATGCCCGGTGAAACCTGGTTGGCCCAGACTCGCAAAATGATTGTGAAACCAAATAGCAGCGCACCTAGGGTCACATAAATCGGCTGCCACCTACCCAGGATGACAACTGCCAGCGCGATGAATCCCTGGCCACCAGACATTTCTCGACCGAAGGAGCCAACGTTACCGATAGTAAGCGCAGCCCCTCCCAAACCAGCAACCATGCCGCCGAGGGTGACCCACCAGAACCTGGTTTTAGCCACGTTAATACCTACGGTGTCAGCAGCCAAAGGATGCTCGCCAACAGATCTTGCTCGAAGTCCAAGCTTGGTGCGGAACAGCACGTACCAAAGAATTGGAACTATCAAGAACATCAGGTAAACGGTGATGCGGTTATCAAATAGTGCCTGACCGATGATTGGAATATCGGAAAGAACAGGAATCGGTAACTTCTCAAATGTGCCAGGG
Source organism: uncultured Rhodoluna sp. (assembly GCA_964443065.1). Taxonomy (GTDB): domain Bacteria; phylum Actinomycetota; class Actinomycetes; order Actinomycetales; family Microbacteriaceae; genus Rhodoluna. Next base: position 12,561 of record CAYUBJ010000002.1, on the reverse strand, counting down.
AAGTTCAAGTTGGCTCGGTCTTTATCAACCCAAGCCGAGTGCAGGAAGTTTGTAATTCCAATAACCAGAACATTTAGTAGCACACCGATAATAATCTGCTCGACCAAATACTTAATCGCAAGCGAAGCTAAAACCATAGAGAGCAATCCGGCTGCCACCATGGCGGCAATCATTCCAACATAAAGGTTTCCAGTAATTGTTCCAACAACTGAAGAGACAAATGCTCCGGTAAGAAGTTGGCCCTCGATGGCGATGTTGACCACGCCCACACGTTCAGACATGATCCCTGCCATGCCACCGAGAATTAGCGGTATTGCCAAAACTATTGTGTTGCTGAGAATGAAAACCATTTGAACACCTTGCGGTGCTCCAGTGGCCAACCAACCCAAAAGCGCCATAATTGCAAAAAAGCCGTAGACGACCGTTAGCCATATCGGAGTAACGCGGTTCATCCGATTCCAGAGCAAAGAAACTGCTGCCAGCAGCAGCAGAATAACTCCAACTGAAATACAGAGTGTCATTGAGTTAACTGTCCAGTCCGGAAGCTTTATGAGTTCCTGCTTTTCGCTCCAAACAAAACGAACATCACCGGTTTTGCCAAAGACACCAAAACCTAAAAGCACAATCAAGCCGATGACTGCCATCGAGATGCTTGCCTTGAGGCTTGGCTTTAGCTCAGCCTGCGAAAACATGCCCGGGGTAACTTCGATCTTGCTCATTATTTACCCGCCTTCTCGGTCTTCTTCACAGCTTCTAGCATCTTCGGTCCAGGTTTTGGGAGCCGGTAGATCGCTCGAATGATTGGTGGGGCCGCAATAAACAGCACAATCAGTGCCTTCACCACACCGAGTACCTCCGGAGAAACACCAGCCACCTGCATGGATGATGCTCCAGCCTTGAAAGCTCCAAAGAGCAGTCCAGCTAGAACCACGCCACCGGCTCGAGATCCACCAAGTAGGGCAACGGTAATCGCATCAAAGCCAATTCCCGCTTCGATGCTGGTGGTTAGGCCACCGTCAATACTCAAAGCCTGGTTTGCTGCGGCCAAGCCAGAAAAACCTGCCGAGATTGCCAAAGCCCAGATGAAAGTGTTTTCAACTTTTATTCCAGCCGCCTTGGCAGCAGAGGCATTATGCCCAACCATTCGGAATCTAAAACCAAAGGTTGATCGCTCCATAAGCCACCAGTAAGCAACTACTGAAAGCACCGCGATAATCAACCCGTAGTGCAGGTTGAATTCTGGGCCAAGTAGTTTTCCAAGCCTTGCCGTATCAGCTGGCTGATCCGACTTTGGCGTTCCACCACCGTTTGCTTCTAGTAGGAATGCTGGCTCTCTCAAGAAGAAAGTAAAAAGCGAGGTCGCAACATAATTCATCATGATGGTCACGATTACCTCATGCGCGCCGAACCTTGCTTTCAAGATTCCAACAATGATTCCCCAAACCGCAGCGCAGAGTACTGCAACCATCACGGCAAGGAGCATGTGAAGAATCTGCGGCAGTTCGACACGCGTTGAGATAAATGTGGCACCAGCCAAACCAACCATGATCTGTCCAGTAGCACCGATGTTGAATAGGCCAACTCGGAAAGTTAGCGCGACACCTAATCCGGCCATGACTAACGGTGCTGCAAAACGAAGAGTTTCGGTAAGCGGTCTAATACCGTCGATAAAGTTATCGGCATTCAGGTTATAGATTGAGCCAGAAAATAGCGCACCGTAACCATCCTGTAGTGTCCACCAAACTGTAGATAGTGCGTAGTTTGGATCAGCGCCAAATTGCGACCAAGAGTCAACTACATCCTCAGAAAAGACGACCATGAAGATGGCGCCAATGATGAACCCTAGAAGAATTGATAGACCGATTCTTACCGGGTCACCCGACATGATTTCTCGAAGGACAGATTCAGCTTTCGGTTCTTCTGCTTTAACTGGAATTTGCTTTTTGCTCATGCTGCAATACCTGCCATCATCTTGCCCAGTTTCTCTCTGGTTGTTTTAGCATCAACAATTCCAACTATCTTCCCCCGATACATCACTGCTATTCGATCCGCTAAGGCTAAGACCTCATCGAGCTCAGTTGAGATAATCAGCACCGCCTTGCCTGCATCTCGAGCAGCAATCATCTGCTCGTGAATAAACTCAATCGAGCCAACGTCAACACCTCGGGTAGGTTGCGAAGCCACTAAAACTTTGAGGTCTCGGCCTAACTCCCTAGCCACAACAACTTTTTGTTGGTTACCGCCAGATAACTGCTTAGCCAGGGTGTCAGCAGATGGGGTTCTAATATCGAATCTCTCGATCAGGTCATCAGCTATTTGGTCTCGCTTGGCAAAGTCGATTTGCACACCCTTCGCAAACGGTGCCGTAAAAGAACCATCCAGCATCAAGTTCTCTGCAATTGAGAACTCCCCCACCAAACCGTCCTTCTTTCGGTCCTCTGGGATATAGCCGAGGCCAGATTCGAGAACCTGCCTAACAGTACTCTTCGTGACGTCTTTTCCAGATACAGAAATGGAGCCGGAATGAACCTTTCTGATTCCTAAAATTGCTTCGGCTAGTTCGGTCTGCCCGTTACCTTGAACTCCGGCAATCGCCAAAATTTCGCCATTACGAACACTAAAGCTCACTCCATTCACCATCTGATGGTTTCGATCATCGAGCACGGTTAGATTTTCAATGACCAAACTTTCATCACCAAGTTTGGCTGCCTTACGCTTCACATCCAGTTCAACTTCACGGCCCACCATAAGCGAAGCTAACTCACTGGCCGATGACTTTGGTGACGGGGAGGCAACAACCTTGCCCTGACGAATGACCGTGATGCGATCAGCAACCTGCTGGACCTCACGAAGTTTGTGGGTAATAAAGATGATTGAGGTTCCAGATTTTGCTAGACCTCGCATGATCTCCATTAGTTCATCGGTTTCTTGTGGGGTGAGAACTGCGGTTGGCTCATCAAGCACGAGCACCTTTGCGTCCCTTGCCAGAGCCTTGATAATTTCAACTCGCTGTTGAGAGCCAACTGGAAGATCGCGCACCATAGCATCGGGATCGATGTCGAATCCAAATCGATTTGAAATATCGGTAACTAGTTTTCTAGCTGCGTTCAAATCTAAAGCACCGAGCTTGCTGGTTGGTTCGTGACCCAAAACAACATTTTCTGCAACTGTGAAAACCGGAATTAGCATGAAGTGTTGATGAACCATACCGATACCGGCGGCCATGGCATCGCCTGGGCCGGAGAACTTAACGGGTTTATCGTCGATAAGGATTTCACCGCTGTCCGGCTGCAATAAACCATAGAGGACATTCATCAAGGTGGATTTACCAGCACCGTTTTCACCTAACAGGCTGTGAATTTCGCCAGGCTTCAAAACTAGGCTGATGTTATCGTTGGCCACTAAAGTCCCAAAGCTTTTGGTTATGTTTCGCAACTCTAATTTCATGGCTACCGGCGGCTCCTTTGCGCTTGGCTCATTTACTAATCTAGCCGACAGACTGCAGGCTTAAAAACAGAACTGCCGAGGCACGTGGCCTCGGCAGTCCTAGGTTTTACTTGGGATTAGCCAAGTGGGTTGATTGAACCATCAATGATTCCGGCCTTGAGTTCGGCAAGTTTTGCCTTCAAGTCTGCATCAAAGAAGTCAGTCTCTGATACGTCGGTTCCATTGTTAGCCAAGGTACCGATGTATGCCTCGCCTGAGAAGGTTGCCTTGTCGACAGCCAACTCGTTCACGATGTCAAATACAGCGGTGGTCATTCTCTTCTCGATAGAGGTAAGAATCATGTCCTTGTACTCTGGGTTAGCAACGGTCCAGTTCTTGTCAACACCAATCATCTTGGCGCTAACATTGGCTTCGTTGATTGCCTCAGATAGAGCACCGTACTGGTCTCCACCAACTGGAAGTAGAACGTCAGCACCCTGAGCGATCTGTCCAGCAGCGATGGTCTTACCAGCTGGGTTGTTTGGCGCGAAGTCACCGATGAAGTCACCCTTCTGGGTTACTGCGTTCCAACCAACAACGGTAACTGGAGTTCCAGTCTCTGCTTCGTATGCCTTAGCACCGTAGTAGAAACCGTCCATGAATGCAGTTACAGCACTGATTTGCATACCACCGTAAACACCAACGACTTTGCTGGTTGAGTAGTAAGCAGCTGCGTAACCTGCAAGGTAGGAAGATTCTTCCATCTTGTAGTTAACTGGCTTTAGGTTTGTAGCACCGTTTGACCAACCATCGATAGTTACGAAGTTGACATCTGGGTTAGCTTCAGCAGCAGAGTTAACTGCATCAACCAAGTTGAAACCAACTGCAAATGTGACATCACACTTTGCGTCGATCATTGACTGTAGGTTTGGTGCAAAGTCCTCAGAAGAGTTTGATTCGGCGTCCTTGACGTCAACACCCAACTCGTCCTTTGCTTTCATCAAACCATCCATTACTGACTCGTTGAATGACTTGTCAGTCCATGAACCTTCGTCAGAAACACCGCAAGCGATGAATCCTGCACCTGGCTTTGGTGAAGCACAGCCCGAAAGCACGAGCAAGCTGGCTGCTGCCATTGCTACTCCTGCTAGGACCTTACGTGAAACGTTGTTCACTGTTTCCTCCTGGATAATTTAGGTTGGTGCCAATCACCAACCACACACAATTAGACACTACTCCCCAGAGGATAGAGTTTTGGCCATTAAGGCCATGTTTATCTAGGCGTTATCTATTCGAGTTCAATAAGGCTCTGTAAATAAGCAGTGAAGTTATCAGTTGGATCAGTCAACGATCGAACTTCAAAAAGAGCGTCTCCCAAAGTCTTTTCACTTCTGATTGGCGGGGTGCTAATCACATCACGATCCAGCAAGGCAGATACAGCCCTGAGTAAGTGGATGGTTGTGCCACGTTCCAGAGAGGCGACCACGTTATCTGGTAATTCAGTAACTGTTTGGCCAAATTGTAGGTCTGCTCCAAAAAAAGTGATTTCTGGATAATCAGCAACTAACTTCCAAATTGTTGGACCAGCAAAAAGAGCGACAACCTCAGGTTGAGGTTGAACTTCAAGGTTTGTCCTGAACTCTGCTACCGAACCGATACTAGACACGTTGAGAGTAACGGCTTGGCCGCTGACTCGCTCATACTCCTGAACACCTTCGCGGAATGCCTCGGTTATTGCTTTTGCTTGGAAATAGCCGTTCTGGACGATCAGCGAAACTGTTTCACCAAGTTCGGCTGCCCTAAAGCCGGCGAGTTTAGCTCCTGCTGCAGGGTCATCCTTAAACCAGCGGAAATTACTAGGTTGATCGACAAGCGCTAGTTGCCCGCCAACAAAGACCACCAGCATCTTGGTGTGTCCTTTAGCAAAGGTGACTAGTTCATCAAGATACTTTCTCTCCCCCGAGACCATCAGCACACAGCCGGCTTGAAGGGCACGCAAGAGCCTTAGTGATACTGACTCATTGTCCTTGATAACAACTTCTCTGGCGCGAACTCCAAAAACAACCTGAGCTTGAACCGCGCTCTGGGCTAGCTCACGGTTGGCTGAACCCGGCACCGTACTGGTTGATTTGATTAGGCAAATTGAGGTTGCCGCCTTGTGGGTAGGCTCAGTCGCGGTATTGGTTGTGCAGGCAGCCATGCTGCAGAGCAGTACTAAGCTGCCAAGAAAACCCAAGCTGCGGGTAAAACTGGTTCTCATAGAACTTCGCTGTGACCGGTTGTCTTTAGAGAATCAACGAGGTTCTTCACCCGCTGGGCATGCTCTTTTGTGGTTACCAAAAGCGCATCAGGGGTATCAACCACGATTACATCTTCTAAGCCGATCAATGCAACTAGGCGACCGGTTTCGCTAACCAAGATTCCATTCGACTTCTCCGAAAGAACAGTCACATTACCCAGCACTGCAAGATGGTTGCGCTTACCACCGCTTTGTAATTCTGCAATCGCGGCGAAATCTCCGACATCGTGCCAGGTGAACTTAGCTGGAACAACTGCGACTAAACCTTGCTCTGCAGCAGGCTCGGCAACTGAATAATCAATAGCAATCTTCTTAAGTCCAGGCCAAACCTGCTCAAAAACTTCAACCTGACTTTCGGTTCCCCAAGCTTCAGCCAAAACCATGACCTGTGCGTATAAATCTGGCTCACTCTTTGACAAGACTTCTAACAAAAGTTTGGCTGGAGCAATAAACATTCCGGCGTTCCATAGATACTTTCCAGATTCGACGTATTTTCTCGCCCGTTCAATGCTCGGCTTCTCAACAAACTTGTCTACCTCTCTGGCGTGTAGACCTTCACCTAGCTTTTCTCCAGCCTTGATGTATCCAAAACCAACCGATGGTTCAGTTGGTTCAATACCTATAGTTACGATCTTGCCGGTAGCGGCAACTTCAACAGCTTCGGTGACATTCCTAATGAATGCATCTTGACCGCCGATTACATGGTCAGCAGCAAAGGACCCAATAATCACATCGGGCTCACGTTTGACCAAAATTGCTGCGGCTAAAGCAATAGCGGCGGTTGAGTCTTTGGGGCTTGGCTCGAGTACCAAGTTCTTCGAGGTTAGCTCCGGACACTGCTGCTGCACTGCCGATTTGTGAGCAGCTCCAGTAACAATCAGAATTCGATCTTGACCTGCAATCGGCGCAAGTCTCTCAACCGTATCCTGAAGCAGTGTCTGCCCGGACCCAGTGAGATCATGCAAAAACTTGGGAGCAGATGCTCTAGATAGAGGCCAAAGTCGACTGCCGATTCCCCCAGCTGGAATTACAGAGTAGAAGCGGTCGAGTGGTGGACGATTTGTGTTCATAACCTTACAAAGCCTAGCCGAGATGGGGGTTTTGGGCATTTTAAGTTCCCTTCTCCAGTTATCATTGAGTATGTAACGGTCCTATAAAGGCCTATCAAGGAGGATTAATTGCCAACCAGACCTGCTGGAACCCTATATAGAGGCAAATTAGGCATGTGGTCGTGGGTTTTGCACCGTATTACCGGTGTCGGAATCTACTTTTTCCTGCTAGTCCACATCCTTGATACCGCCCTTGTCCGGGTAAGCCCTGAAGCTTATAACTCAGTGATGGCTACCTACAAGACCACAATTATTGGTCTAGCCGAAATCGGTCTAGTCGGAGCAATTCTGTTCCACGCCTTCAACGGCATTCGCGTTACCCTTATCGACTTCTGGAGTAAAGGTGCCAAGTACCAAAACCAGATGTTCTGGGTTGTTCTTGCAATTTGGGTCGTCCTAATGGCCGCCTGGGTCCCTCGTCAACTTATGCACACCTTCGGAGCGTAAATCATGGCCGTAATCATTGAACAACCAAACGCACCTAGATCAAGAAAAGGTGCCCAGTGGGAAAAGCGTGCTTGGATCTTCATGCGCGTCTCAGGAATCATTCTCGTTGGAATGATCATCGGTCACCTCATGGTCAACCTCGTTTTGCCAGAGCGTGGAGTTAAGTCAATCGACTTTGCCTTCGTAGCTGGAAAGTGGGCAAGTCCTTTCTGGCAGGTTTATGACGGCATCCTGCTTTGGCTGGCACTAATTCATGGAACTAATGGAATGCGCACACTAGTCAATGACTACACCGAGCGCGAATGGTTGCGTAAAGCTTTGAATGTAACACTCTGGGTTGTTGCTGGAGCACTACTTCTTCTAGGAACTCTGGTAATCACCACCTTTGATCCTTGCATTGACCCGAATGTTCACAACTACCTACCTGAGCTTGTTTGCAAAGGCTAAAGGAAAAAATTGACCGAAGTTAAAGTTCACAACTATCAGTATGACGTCGTCATCGTCGGTGCCGGTGGTGCTGGCATGCGCGCTGCGATCGAAGCGGGTCCGCATGCAAAAACTGCCGTCATTTCAAAACTTTTTCCTACCCGTTCACACACCGGTGCAGCCCAAGGTGGAATGGCGGCGGCTCTAGCCAACGTTGAAGAAGACAGCTGGGAGTGGCACACCTTCGACACCGTAAAAGGTGGCGACTATTTGGTCGACCAGGACGCAGCAGAAATTCTTGCTAAAGAATCGGTTCAGGCGGTCATTGATCTCGAGAACATGGGCTTGCCCTTCAACCGAACTCCTGACGGAAAGATTGACCAGCGTCGTTTTGGTGGACACACCAGAGACCACGGTAAAGCTCCGGTAAGAAGAAGTTGCTACGCCGCCGACCGCACCGGACACATGATTTTGCAAACTCTTTACCAAAACTGCGTGAAGCTTGGCATTGAGTTTTATAACGAGTTCTATGTTCTTGACTTAGTTATGAACAAAGTCGATGGTGTTGATCGCCCAGCTGCCGTTGTGGCCTATGAACTAGCCACCGGCGACCTACACGTCTTCCAGGGCAAGTCCATAGTCTTTGCTACCGGAGGATTTGGCAAGATTTTCAAAACCACTTCCAATGCTCACACCCTAACCGGTGATGGTGTTGGCATCATCTATCGCAAGGGTCTACCGCTAGAGGACATGGAGTTCTACCAGTTCCACCCAACCGGTCTAGCTGGCCTTGGCATCTTGCTTTCCGAGGCCGCTCGCGGTGAAGGTGGAATTCTAAGAAACGCCTCGGGTGAACGCTTCATGGAGCGATACGCACCAACGATTAAGGATCTAGCGCCAAGAGACATGGTGGCAAGAGCTATGGCAAATGAGGTTCGTGAGGGTAGAGGTGCTGGACCGAACAAGGACTATGTACTTCTTGATCTAACTCACCTTGAGCCTGCGGTTATTGACGCGAAGCTTCCAGATATCACCGAGTTTGCTAGAACCTATTTGGGTGTTGAACCATACACCGAACCGGTGCCAGTTTTCCCAACCGCTCACTATGCGATGGGTGGAATCCCAACCAATATCAAGGCCGAGGTTCTCAGCGACAATGACACCGTGGTGCCAGGTCTTTATGCTGCGGGAGAATGTGCTTGCGTTTCAGTGCACGGTGCAAACCGTTTGGGCACCAACTCGCTTTTGGACATCAACGTTTTCGGTAAGCGGGCAGGTCAGTATGCGGTGGAGTATGCCAAGACCGCGCAGTTTGTTGCTGTTCCTGAGGATGCGGTTCGGGAAACTGTGAAACTAATCGAGACCATGCGTAATGCCAATGGCACCGAGAAGATTGCAGTTATTCGTAAAGAACTGCAGGACACCATGGACAAGAACGCACAGGTATACCGCACCGAAGAATCATTGAATGAAGCACTAGATAAAATCAAAGAGCTTCGTAAGCGTTATGAAAAGATTCATGTTCAAGACCGTGGAGTTAGATTCAATACCGATCTGCTCGAGGCTATCGAGCTCGGCTTCCTACTAGATCTTGCTGAAGTACTTGCCTACACCGCAAGAGAACGTAGGGAATCACGCGGTGGTCACTTCCGTGAAGATTTTGAAGATCGCAATGACGAAAAATTTATGGTTCACTCAATGGCTTATAAAGATGGCGAGAACATAAGAGTGGATTGGAAACCAGTCACCATTACCAACTACCCACCGATGGAGCGTAAGTACTAATGAGCACAGCGGTCGAAAGCACCAAGGAAATTGCCGAAGTCCCATCCTTCAATGTGACTTTGTTCGTGCGACGCTTTAACCCAGAAACCGACACCGAACCGAAGTGGCAAGACTTCGATGTTCAGGTATACGGTACTGACCGCGTCCTTGACGCCCTCCACAAAATCAAGTGGGAAATAGATGGCACCCTGACTTTTAGAAGATCTTGCGCTCACGGTGTTTGTGGTTCTGATGCCATGCGTATCAACGGTAGAAACCGTCTGGCCTGTAAAACTCTGATCAAGGATCTAGACATTACCCAGCCCATCTACGTTGAACCAATCAAGGGCCTTAATGTTGAAAAAGACTTAGTCGTGGACATGAACCCGTTCTACCAGGCCTATAAAGATGTAAAGCCTTTCCTAATTGCTTCTGATAACCCAGAGAAGGAAAGACTTCAGTCCCCTGAAGACAGAGCACGCTTCGACGACACCACAAAGTGCATTCTCTGTGCTGCCTGCACCACCAGCTGCCCGGTTTTCTGGACAGACAATCAGTACTTCGGCCCAGCGGCGATTGTTAATGCTCACCGCTTTATCTTTGACTCCAGAGACGAAGGCGCTGAAGTTAGGTTGGAAATCCTGAACGATAAAGAAGGTGTCTGGCGCTGTCGCACCACCTTCAACTGCACCGAAGCCTGCCCTAGAGGCATCGAAGTAACCAAGGCGATAGCTGAGGTAAAGCAGGCTGTGCTTCGCGGTAAGCGCTCCTGAGAGTTTTCCTAAAAAGCACTCTCCTATCAGACTAAATCTCAATTGAGTATCTAGGCTTATAAACATGTCCGAACACAATTGCCCGAATCGCAGACTTACCGAAGTTAGCGAGAGCAAACTGAGTATCTCCAGGCGTAATTTTCTAGCTGGGATTGCCGTAGCCGCTGGCTCTATCGGGTTATCTGGCATTGCCCAGAGTGCTGAAGCAGCAACTAGACGCTATAAAGTTTGCTCCACAAAGGACGTGCGAGTGGGTGGCGCGGTAATCTTCTTAGTCAAATCCGCCAACATTATGGTTTTGATTACTCAGCCAAAGGCGGGAACTTTCCGAGCTTTCAACCCAGCTTGTACTCATGAAGGCTTCCAGGTAGATAGCGTTCAGGGTGGCAATCTAACTTGTCCAGTGCACCAAGCCCAATTCGACATGAACAATGGATCGGTGAAGCGAGGACCTGCTCGTAGGCCATTGAAGTCATACACAGTGACTAGAACTGGAACCACACTTTATATAAACGCATAGGTCTAAACTTGACCCATGCCCACCAACATCAGCGTTGCAACTATAAATGTGAACGGCGTGCGTGCCGCAGCTAAAAAAGGTTTAGTTGAGTGGATTGTTGAACACTCTCCCGACATCATCGCTTTACAAGAAGTTCGCGCCGAAACAACCGACTTGGTTGAAATCTTCAAAGAGATAGAAAAACTTGATGGCAATTCTTGGCATATCTTGCATGATGCCGCCTCAGCCAAAGGTAGAGCCGGTGTTGCCGTGATTAGCAAAATGAAACCAGTGACATCACGGACAAACTTGGGGCCCAAATCTTTTGATAGCGCTGGCCGTTGGTTGGAAGCTGATTTCAAATTCAAGACCAAGACTCTGACTGTCATCAGCACCTATGTTCACTCTGGTGAAGTTGACACCTCGAAGCAGGTAGAGAAATACAAGTTTCTGGACGCTATGACTAAGCGGATGGCTGAGCTTAAAAAAGCCGATGGGCTGGTTGTTGTAGTGGGCGATCTAAATGTTGGTCACACCGAATTGGATATCAAAAACTGGAAGGGAAACCTAAAAAATGCAGGCTTCCTCCCAGAAGAGCGAGCATACTTTGATAACTGGATGCACAAGCAGGGCTGGGTTGATTTAGGTAGATCCTTCCATCCCGATGTCCCCGGCCCATACACCTGGTGGTCCTTCAGGGGTCAGGCTTTTGATACCGACACCGGCTGGAGAATTGACTATCAGATAGCCACTCCCAAGCTTGCCAAGCTGGCTCAAAGCTATATGGTTCACCGCGCAGCTAGCTACGACACCCGTTTCACCGACCATTCCCCCGTAGTTGTTGAGTACGCTATCTAACATGACTGGCAAACCAAATCTGCTCAGCGGCATGCAGCCGAGTGCTTCCTCCTTACACCTCGGGAATTACCTAGGCGCCTTGGTCAACTGGGTGAATATGCAGGAGAACTTCAACGCCTACTACGTGATCGTTGACCTTCATGCCATTACGGTTCCGCAGGATCCAAACGAGCTCAGAACCAACACGCGAAGAACAGCTGCCCAGTATATTGCTGCCGGCATTGACCCTTCAAAGTCAGCACTATTTGTTCAAAGCCATGTTCCGGCTCACGCTGAACTTGCCTGGGTATTGAACTGCATCACTGGATTTGGTGAAGCATCAAGAATGACACAATTCAAAGACAAGTCTCAAAAAGCAGGTAGTGATTCAACTTCAGTGGGACTGTTCACTTACCCGATACTGCAGGCCGCAGATATTCTCCTCTATCAACCCAAAGCAGTCCCTGTCGGTGAAGACCAGAGACAACACCTTGAGCTGACTAGAGATTTAGCTGAAAGATTTAATGCTCGTTTTGGTAATACATTTACCATTCCAGAAGCTCACATACTTAAGGAAACCGCAAAGATTTATGACCTGCAGAACCCCACTGCAAAAATGTCAAAATCAACTACTGACCCTAAGGGTCTAGTGAACATCATGGATGATGACACTACGATCGCTAAGAAAATAAAGAGTGCGGTTACCGATACAGAGGGTTCAATCAGAATGGATTGGGAAAACAAACCAGGAGTTTCCAACCTGCTATCAATCCACTCCTCGCTCTCAGGAGAATCGCTAATCTCACTGGAAGAGCGTTTTGCGGGAGCCGGCTACGGCGTCTTGAAATCAGAAGTCGCGGAGGTAGTAGTTAGTGCCCTCTCCCCAATTAGAGACCGCGCTAATGAACTTATGAGCGATCAAGCGGAGCTTGATAGATTGCTAGCCCAAGGCGCTGACAAGGCAAAAACCATTGCCGAGGC
>CAYUBJ010000001.1:0-72924 GCA_964443065.1 uncultured Rhodoluna sp. | reverse complement strand
TTGTATGCCGGTTCAATTGCACCTGGCTGGGTAAAACTTTCTGATGGAACTGAAAAAGAAGTGACCATCATTGATGCCTTCGAGGCCGTTGGTGCTTGCAAGGCTGGAAAAATGAGCCTGGAAGACTTGGACAGAATCGAACGAGCAATTTGTCCCGGTGAAGGTGCCTGCGGTGGAATGTATACCGCAAACACAATGGCTTCTATTGCTGAAGCATTGGGTATGAGTTTGCCTGGGTCAGCTTCGCCTCCTTCTGCTGATAGAAGAAGAGATAACTGGGCCCACCGTTCTGGCGAGGCAGTTGTGAATCTGATTGCCCATGGAATTACCGCTCGACAGATAATGACTAAGCCAGCATTCGAAAACGCGATCGCGGTTTTGATGGCACTTGGAGGTTCAACCAACGCAGTGCTTCACCTTTTGGCTATTGCGCGCGAGGCTGAAGTTGAGCTAACGCTGGATGACTTCAACAAAGTTGCAGATCGCGTCCCACACCTTGGTGATCTAAAACCTTTCGGTCAGTTTGTGATGGCCGATGTTGATCGTGTCGGTGGCGTTCCAGTAGTTATGAAAGCTCTCTTGGATGCTGGTTTACTAAATGGCGATGTGCTGACCGTCACCGGTAAGACTATGGCCGAGAATCTAGCTGGAATTAATCCACCTGACCCAGATGGCAAAATCATTCGTGCTATCGGCGATCCGATTCACCGTACCGGTGGTATTTCCATCCTCAAAGGAAGCCTTGCCCCAGAAGGAGCGGTAGTGAAGACAGCCGGATTTGATCTGGAGAGTTTCACTGGTCCTGCTCGAGTCTTCGAACGTGAGGCAGCTGCAATGCAGGCGCTAACCGAGGGAAAGATTCAGGCTGGCGATGTTGTGGTGATTAGGTATGAAGGGCCTAAAGGTGGTCCCGGCATGCGAGAGATGCTGGCTATTACAGCGGCTATCAAGGGTGCGGGATTAGGTAAAGATGTATTACTCTTGACTGACGGACGATTTTCAGGCGGCACAACCGGCCTGTGTATCGGCCACATAGCACCAGAGGCGACCGACGGAGGTCCAATAGCTCTGGTTCGTGATTCAGACTTGATACGAGTCGACATCGCATCTCGCACGCTCGAACTACTAGTTGAGCCGGAAGAGTTGGAACGCCGCAAAGAAGCATGGCGTCCGCTAGAACCCCGCTACACACGCGGTGTGCTTGCTAAATATTCAAAGTTGGTGCGTTCATCATCCGAAGGCGCTTACTGCGGATAACCCCTAAAGTTTCCAAGGAAGTTTTCTAAATGACAAACGAAGTTTTGACCGGTGCTCAGGCCATCGTAAGAAGCCTTGAGCTACTCGGCATAACCGACGTGTTTGGTTTGCCAGGTGGTGCAATTTTGCCTACCTACGATCCATTGATGGATTCAACCAAGATTAGACATATTTTGGTGCGCCATGAACAAGGTGCCGGTCACGCCGCTGAAGGCTACGCTTCCTCAAGCGGCAAGATTGGTGTTTGTATTGCAACCTCTGGACCAGGCGCTACCAACCTGGTTACCGCTATTGCCGACGCTCACATGGACTCCGTTCCACTTCTTGCCATAACTGGCCAGGTTAACTCCACATCAATCGGCACCGATGCATTCCAAGAGGCAGACATTGTTGGAATCACCATGCCAATTACTAAGCACTCCTACCTTGTTACCAAGGCAGAGGACATTCCAGGTGTGCTGGCAGCCGCGTACCAAATTGCAACCACTGGAAGACCAGGTCCGGTTCTAGTTGACATCGCCAAGGATGCACAAAACGGCAAAGCCGAATTTGTTTGGCCACCAAAAGTTGATCTACCTGGATATAAACCGGTCACTAAACCACACGGTAAGCAAGTTCAGGCTGCAGCTCAACTAATCAAGGAAGCCAAGCGTCCGGTGCTCTACGTTGGTGGCGGAATTATTCGTTCTGGTGCTGATAAAGAACTACTCGAGTTGGCAAAACTTACCGGAGCACCGGTTGTGACAACTTTGATGGCTAGGGGAGCATTCCCTGATTCCAATCCACAAAACCTAGGCATGCCTGGCATGCATGGCACAGTTCCAGCTGTTACCTCACTTCAAAAAAGCGATTTGCTGGTGGCACTCGGCGCTCGATTTGATGACCGAGTTACCGGTCAGGTAAAAACTTTCGCAGTCAATGCAAAAATCATCCACATCGATATTGATCCTGCAGAAATCGGAAAAATCAAACCCGCTGAAGTCCCAATCGTAGGTGATCTCAAAGAAGTCTTGGTTGAGCTAAATGAGGAACTTTCTAGAGAACTAAAAGGTAAACAGCCGGATATAGCCGAGTGGTGGAATTTCCTAAATGATCTGCGAACTAGATACCCGCTTGGTTATACCGAACCAGAAGACGGCAAACTTTCCCCGCAGTATGTAATTAGCCGTATCGGTGAACTCAGCGGGCCAGAAGCGGTATTTGCCGCCGGAGTTGGCCAGCACCAGATGTGGTCTGCGCAGTTTATAAAGTATGAAAGACCTAACTCTTGGTTGAACTCGGGTGGAGCTGGAACCATGGGTTACGCAGTTCCAGCCGCTATGGGTGCCAAGGTTGCCCAACCCGAGCGTTTGGTCTGGGCTATTGACGGGGACGGTTGCTTCCAGATGACCAATCAGGAGCTGGCTACCTGCACAATCAACAACATTCCAATCAAAGTTGCCATCATCAACAACTCCTCCTTGGGAATGGTTCGCCAGTGGCAAACACTTTTCTATAACCAGCGATATTCAAACACCGATCTTCACACCGGTACCGACACCATGATGGTTCCTGACTTCGTTAAGTTAGCTGAAGCCTACGGCGCGCTAGGCATCAGAGTCGAGAAAGCCGAAGATGTTGACGCTGCCATCAAACAGGCGATGGAAGTCAATGACCGTCCGGTGGTGATCGACTTCATTGTTGGCCGTGATGCCATGGTTTGGCCGATGGTTCCAGCTGGGGTTTCAAATGATGAAGTTCAATTCGCCAGAGATGCAAGACCAGTTTGGGATGAAGGGGAGGAGGAGTAATGTCACAGCACGTGCTTTCCCTCCTGGTTGAAGACCGCCCAGGTCTACTAACCCGTGTGGCAGGTTTGTTTGCTCGTCGAGGTTTCAACATTGAGTCTTTGGCTGTAGGTGCCACCGAGGTTGAGGGACTATCGAGAATTACAGTTGTAGTTAGCGTCGAAGGTTTGCCTCTGGAGCAGGTAACTAAGCAGCTAAATAAATTGATCAACGTAATCAAAGTTGTTGAATTGGAGCCACTGTCGACTGTTGAGCGTGATCACATGCTGATCAAGGTAAAGACTGATGCCTCAACCAGATCTCAGGTGCTTGAAGCGGTATCGCTGTTCCGAGCCAGAGTTATTGACGTGGCTAGCGATGCGCTGATTATTGAGGTGACTGGTGAAACCAACAAGTGCCAAGCATTTTTGAAAGTACTCGAACCGTTCGGTATCAAAGAACTGGTCCAGTCTGGAGTTCTGGCGATGAGCCGAGGCTCGAAATCAATTACCGAAAAAGTTCAAAAGTAGTTTTAGCTAAATAAAAAAGGAGAATAAAAAGTGGCAGAAATTTTTTACGACAAGGATGCCGATCTAGCTCTGATTCAGGGCAAGAAAGTTGCAGTAATCGGTTATGGCTCGCAAGGTCATGCCCACTCGCTGAACCTGAAGGACTCTGGCGTAAACGTCGTAGTTGGTCTAGCTGAGGGTTCGAAGAGTAAGGCAAAGGCAGAAGAAGCCGGACTCAAGGTGCTCAGCGTTGCTGAGGCTGCCAACTGGGCTGATGTCATCATGATTTTGGCTCCAGATCCAAAGCAGAGGGATATTTACGCTAACGAGATTGCTCCGAACCTAACTGCAGGTAAAGCACTTGTCTTTGGTCACGGCTTCGCTATCCGCTTTGGTTTTATCAAGCCACCAGCTGATGTCGATGTATTTCTAGTTGCGCCAAAGGGGCCAGGACATATCGTTCGCCGCGAATACGTTGACGGCAGAGGCGTGCCAAACCTGATTGCCGTTGAACAGGATGCCACCGGTGGGGCTTTTGATCTTGCGCTTTCATATTCGAAGGCCATTGGTGGAACTAGAGCTGGAACCATCAAGACTACGTTTACCGAAGAAACTGAAACCGACTTGTTCGGTGAGCAGGCAGTTCTCTGCGGTGGAGCATCACAGTTGATTCAGTATGGTTTTGAAACTCTTACCGAAGCCGGCTACCAACCAGAAGTTGCTTACTTCGAAGTCCTACACGAGCTAAAGCTAATTGTGGATTTGATGTATGAAGGTGGAATTGCGAAACAGCGTTGGTCAGTATCAGATACTGCTGAGTATGGTGATTACATTTCAGGTCCGAGAGTAATCGGCCCAGAGGTCAAAGAGCGTATGCGGGATGTTCTAACTGACATTCAGGACGGCACCTTTGCTAACCGATTCATCGCCGATCAGGATGCTGGAGCCCCAGAGTTTCTAGCTCTAAGAGCCAAGGGCGAGGCTCATCCAATTGAAGCAGTTGGAAGAAGCCTTAGAAAGCTATTCTCTTGGATCAAGAATTCGGATGATTACCAAGAAGGTAAAGCGGCTCGCTAATTAGAATTGAACCCCCGCCAAAAGCGG
This sequence comes from uncultured Rhodoluna sp., assembly GCA_964443065.1. Taxonomy (GTDB): domain Bacteria; phylum Actinomycetota; class Actinomycetes; order Actinomycetales; family Microbacteriaceae; genus Rhodoluna. The sequence goes on along the minus strand of CAYUBJ010000001.1, from coordinate 68,288 downwards.
GGGTTCAAACTTTAAGTTAATCTCTTATAAACCTCTTCAATGATTCCCGAGGGATACTGTTTTTCATCGGTCAATGTGAAGTTGTTATAGGCGGTGTCGTCAGCGAATGCTAGGGTTCCCGCTCCTAAGTCCTCTGGGCAGACAAATAATCGCATAGTGTCTATTCGATTTGCATCCAGTAACTGTCTGACCACATTTGCTCCACCCATTACAAATAACTGTCCGGGATGTTTGGCTGAGATGAGATCCAGCACTAGGGATATTTCCCCACCCGTGAAATAGAGATTGTCATCTTGGATATCCTCATAAAGCTCTGGGATGTGGGTAAGCACGTACGTCGGCAATGGCCTAGGGCCTTGGGAACCACTTTCGATCTCAAAATCAAAGGTGGCTCGGCCCATCAAAATGGCGGACGAGGAGCCAATAAGTTTCACGTAGCCGTAATCCTCACCACTGGCTAGGTATTTCTCTGCCCAGCTCATGTCGCCTTCGGGTCCGGCCAAGTAGCCGTCGCTTGAAATAGCGGCATAAAAGATGAGTTCGCTCACACAACCAAGACTAAGTGAGCATGGGTAGTATTGTCTTACGCTTCGCTGGTGTAGCGATAAAAAATCCCCCTTTTAGGAAACCATTTTGAGCAAACCTATTGTTCTGATAGCCGAGGAGCTTTCTCCTGCTACCGTAGCTGCACTTGGACCTGACTTTGAAGTTAGGAACGTGGATGGCACCAACCGTCAGGCTCTACTGGCCGAACTCGCTCATGCTTCAGCTATTTTGGTTCGCTCAGCAACTCAGGTTGATGCTGAGGCAATCGCTAGTGCACCTAATCTCAAGGTGATTGCTCGAGCTGGTGTTGGACTCGACAATGTCGACATGAAAGCCGCAACTAATGCTGGTGTCATGGTGGTTAACGCGCCTACCTCAAATGTGATTTCTGCTGCTGAATTAGCCATCGGTCACATCTTTGCTCTCGCTAGACACATCCCCGATGCCAATGCATCACTTAAGTCAGGTAAGTGGCAGCGATCAAAATTCACCGGCGTTGAACTTTACGAGAAGAACATCGGAATTGTTGGACTTGGTCGAATCGGAACTCTGGTAGCTCAGCGTCTAGCAGGTTTTGGGGCAACACTAATTGGATATGACCCATACGTTACTCAAGCAAGAGCTGAACAAATCGGTGTTGAACTTGTCTCGCTTGAGGAGTTGATGCAGCGTTCGGACTTTATTACTATTCACATTCCAAAAACACCGGAGACCACTGGTCTAATCGGATCTGCTGAGTTTGCCCTGGCTAAGCCAACGCTACGAATCGTGAACGCTTCTCGCGGCGGCATCATCGACGAGCGAGCTCTGTTTGATGCACTCCAGTCAAAGCAGATTGCTGCTGCAGGTCTGGATGTTTTCGTGAATGAACCGCCAACCGGTTCGCCACTTCTGGAACTGGAGAACATCATTGTCACACCACACCTCGGTGCATCTACTGATGAGGCTCAAGAGAAAGCTGGTATTTCAGTTGCAAAAAGCGTTCGCTTAGCTCTGGCTGGAGATCTAGTCCCAGATGCCGTCAACGTTGCCGGTGGGGTAATTGACCCTTCAGTTCGCCCAGGCATTGCCCTAATGGAAAACATGGGACAGTTACTGTTTGGCATGTCTGGTGGAAACGTTTCTGCCATCGATGTTGAAGTTCGTGGTGAGATTGCCGCACATGATGTTTCAGTGCTGAAACTAGCTGGCTTGAAGGGCTTTTACCAAAATGCGGTAACCGATCAGGTCTCTTATGTGAACGCGCCACTGATGGCTGAATCTAGAGGTGTCGAGGTGAGACTTTCGGTTGATTCGAAGAGTGAGGAGTACCGAAACGTCACAACCATCAAGGCCTCCCTACAAGATGGCTCTTACTTTTCAGTATCAGGCACCGTAATTGGCCCAAAGTTGATTCAAAAGATTGTGAACATCAACGGTTACGACATTGACCTCGCCGTTGCCAAGCACCTAGTAATGATGATTTATAGTGACCGGCCAGGTGTTGTCGCTATTTACGGTAAGGCGTTTGCAGAAAACAACATCAACATTGCCGCTATGCAGATTGCCAGAAATTCTAAGGGCGGCAAAGCGCTATCGGTGATTACTGTTGATTCACCAGTGCCAAGCGTGGTTTTGGAACAGGTTCGAGTTGCAATTGATGCAGAAGTTCTAAAGGCAATAAGTCTTTCGATTGACTAAAGGCTGGGCTCGAACGAGAGCTCTCGGCCAGAATCTATCCAGGCCTGGGTACCACCGGCAACTGACACCACATCGTAGCCTTGCTCGGCTAGGTAGTTGGCAATAGTCATGGATCTTCCACCAGAGCGGCAAATGACAAAGATTCTTGCACCATCATCAAGCGCATCAAGGTTCTGGGGAACATCATTCATAGGGACATGATGGGCATTAGGAACGTGCCCTTCATCCCATTCGTGATCTTCTCTAACATCTAAAACAAAGCCGTTGTTTGCTATTGCGTCAGCCAATTCGCTGACAGTGACTTCAATTGCCATGGTAATTACCTCCAGCTATTAGTTTAGGTAAAGTTGAGATTAGGTTTGAGATTGGAGCAAATATGAATAAGTTGAAGGTAGTTTTCAGCGTGGTTATCGCGGCTCTGTTGATATCTAGCCTGAGCTCTTGCGCACCTGCAAAGCTCGATGTCAGTGACGTTTCAGCGATTATTGACATTAGAACCGCAGATGATTTCGCTGCTGGACACATAGTCGGAGCTATCAATAACGACTACTCAATAGGAGACTTTATTGCCAATGCCACATCGCTAAATAGAAGTGGTAAGTACTACGTATATGGCAAGAATGAATCGGATGTCGCAAAGGCACTTGATGACATGTTTGGTATGGGCTTTGTGAACGTAACCAACATTGGCAGTTACGAAGATGCCCAGCGATTACTGCCACTTGGGGTAACCAAGTAGTGTCTTCCAAAGATTGGGATAAGAAGTATTCCACCGAGGAATACATTTATACCAAAACCGCCAATCGCTTCGTAGTTGAGTATTGCCAGAATCTCACCGGTGAAACTGCAATAGATCTTGCCGGTGGAGAAGGCAGAAATGCTATTTGGCTTGCCAAGCAAGGATTCCGAGTTGAGAACATCGACTTTTCTAGGGTTGCTCTTGATAAATTCTTGCAATTTGCAAAGCAAGAGAATTTAGCAGATAAGTGCTTGGCAACAGTCGGTGATGCAACTAAATTTCAATCCAAACTAGGTCAAGTAGATTTGGGAGTGATCGCCTACCTACAAATACCTCAGCGTAAACTTGCCAAGGCAATCAGATTGCTGGCTAAAAGCATTAAACCCGGTGGACATCTTTTTGGTGTTTGGCATTCTAGAGATAACCTAAGCGGTGGTTTTGGTGGGCCGAGAGATCCAAAGGTTTTGCCTAATATTGCCACCATTGCCAAAGCCATCGAAAAAGCCGGTTTAGAAGTTATTGAATTGACCAATCGTGATGGTCAAATTCAGACCCGTGAAGGGCTAAAGCCCTCGATAACCTTGGTGCTTTTAGCTAAGCGGCCGCTGGGCTAACAAAGTAAAGTTGAGTTATTACATTTTCGAAAGTGTCCCAGGTGTCTAAACAAATCAATCTCGGAGTAATCGGCGGCGATGGAATCGGCCCTGAGGTTACCGCGTTAGCCGTTGAGGCTATAAAACTGGCCACTCGAGGCTCTGGCGTTGAGTTCGAAATCAAGGAATATGATCTAGGAGCAAGAAGATACCTTGCCACCGGTGAGGTGCTCAGCGATGCCGACCTAGCTTCACTTAGCAAGCATGATGCAATTCTGCTCGGTGCAATTGGTGATCCAGCGGTTCCCTCAGGTGTTTTAGAGCGTGGACTACTACTGAAACTACGTTTTAGCTTTGATCACTACATCAACCTGCGGCCGACAAAACTTTATGCCGGGGTCGAATCTCCGCTAGCTGCCCCTGGCAACCTTGACTTTGTTGTGGTGCGGGAGGGTACCGAAGGTGCTTATGTTGGCAATGGCGGCGCTATCCGAGTTGGCACTGAGCAGGAAGTGGCCAATGAGACCTCGGTCAACACCCGCTACGGTGTTGAGCGCTGTGTTCGTTACGCTTTCGAGTTAGCTGCCAATCGTGAACGAAAGAAGCTGACCCTAGTTCACAAGCACAATGTTTTGGTAAATGCCGGTTGGCTTTGGCAGCGAACAGTTGATGAGGTCGCTAAAGAATTCCCAACTGTGAAGGTCGACTATCAGCATGTTGATGCTGCAACCATTTACCTAATCACTGATCCCGAGCGTTTTGACGTGATTGTTACCGATAATCTGTTTGGCGATATTTTGACCGACCTAGCCGCAGCCATTGGTGGCGGTATCGGTCTGGCTGCTTCCGGTAACATCAATCCGACCGGAGAGTTCCCCAGCATGTTTGAGCCGGTGCATGGTTCGGCCCCAGACATAGCCGGAAAGAACATCGCTGATCCAACTGCGGCTATTCTTTCCGCCGCGATGCTTTTGGATCATCTCGGCAATCCGGTAGCGGCAGCCAGAATAGAAAGTGCGGTGGCTAAAGATTTGGCTAGCCGCGGTTCGGCAAAGCGCAGCACTACCGAAATCGCTCAAAGTATTTTTGCCCAACTCTAACGATGGATAACTAATGGAATTCAAAGTCATAAAGTCAGATCATCCACTACCAGTGGCTGAACGAGATGCGCTGTTAGTAAATCCAGCTTTTGGAATTAACTTCACCGATCACCAAGTAATCATTGAGTGGACAGAAGAGCAGGGTTGGCACAACGCTCGGGTTGAGGCTTATGGTCCGATCCTGATGGATCCGGCCAGTGCTGTGCTGCACTACGGCCAAGAGGTATTTGAAGGCATCAAGGCATATCGTCACGATGATGGTTCGATACACACATTTCGGCCAGAAGCCAACGGTGCAAGATTGCAAAAATCTGCAAGGCGCATGGCTCTACCTGAACTTCCAGTTGATGTCTTTGTTGAATCACTGCGTCAATTGATTTTGGTTGACGGCGACTGGGTGCCAGAGCCAGTCAATGAGAAAACCCTTTATTTCCGCCCATTTGAAATAGCGGCAGAAAACTTCCTTGGGGTTAGGGCTGCCAAGCGAGCTGAGTATCGTTTGATCGCCAGTCCAGTTGGACCTTATTTCACCGGCGGCCTAAAGCCAGTATCAATTTGGATTGCACTCGGCTCAGCAAGAGCTGGTAAATATGGCACCGGTGAGGCCAAGACCGGTGGAAACTATGCTGCAAGTTTGTTAGCCCAGAACGAAGGTTACGAGAATGGCTGTTCTCAGGTGCTGTTCTTGGATGCCGAGACTAATACCCATCTGGAAGAGCTCGGTGGTATGAATGTCTTCCTCGTTTATAAAGACGGATCTGTAGTCACTCCTTCCTTGGACGGCACAATCCTTCGAGGTATCACCCGTGACTCAGTGATTCAACTTCTCAAAGATAGAAATATCCCGGTTGAGGAAAGAAGAATCAGCCTCAGTGAACTCAGAGATGGATATAACTCGGGAGCCATCACAGAGGTATTTGCCTGTGGCACGGCGGCGGTAATCACCCCGGTCGGTCAATTCAAGAGTCGTGAAGAAACCATCGGACCTATAGATCCAGAGCCTGGAGAGCTAACGGTTTCAATTCGTCAAGAACTTACCGGTATTCAGTATGGTCGGGTGCCAGATCGACACAACTGGTTAGTGAAACTCAAGTAATGCGTATCGCCAAATTTTCCACCGGTGATCGAATCGCCTGGGGCTTGGTCGATGGTCCAGAGTTAGTTGTTTTTAGGGGACACCCAATTTTTCAAGGCTATGAAACAACTGGCGAACGGTTAGCTCTAAAAGATATCCAACTGCTACCGCCAATTCTGCCCACCAGCAAAATAGTTTGTATTGGTAAAAACTACGCGGATCACGCTGCTGAGATGGGTGGCGAAGCCCCAAAAGAGCCACTGATATTTCTGAAACCAACCACTTCAGTCATCGGCCCAGAAGAGCACATAGTAATCCCTGCAATCTCTAACCGTGTCGACCACGAAGGGGAGTTGGCAATTGTGATTGGTGCGGTTGCCAAAGACGTTAGCTTAGAGTCAGCCAATGACTACATCTGGGGTTACACAATCGCCAATGATGTGACGGCACGGGACATTCAAGATCTAGACGGGCAATGGACTCGAGCAAAAGGCTTTGACACTTTCTGCCCACTTGGACCTTGGGTGGAAACCGAGTTTTCGCCAGATGGTCAGATTCTAGAGACCAGTGTCGAAGGGGATATTCGACAACGAGCTTCGATTGACCTTCTAATTCACAAGGTTCCAAGAATCATTCAACATGTCTCACAAGCGATGACGTTATTGCCGGGGGATGTAATTCTCACTGGAACTCCGGCCGGAATTGGTCAGATTCAGTCTGGTGAAGTTGTTTCGATAAGCATCGAGGGGATTGGGACGCTTACTAACCCTGTCGCTTAGACTAATTAGGTTATGTCCAATCAAATTACATCTCCGTTTAGCACAGCGACCGGAAAAGATATTAGGGTCAGGTTCTGCCCTTCACCTACTGGCACACCGCACGTTGGACTAGTCAGAACAGCACTGTTTAACTGGGCTTATGCACGCCACACCGGTGGAACCTTTATATTCCGTATTGAAGATACCGATGCTGAGCGCGACAGCGAAGAGTCTTTTGAAATGATTCTGGACGGTCTGCGTTGGTTGGGACTGAACTGGGATGAAGGTGTCGGGGTCGGGGGACCAAATGAACCTTACCGTCAGTCGCAGCGAACCGAGATTTACATGGAGGTCATCGAGAAGCTAAAGGCCTCGGGACATATCTATGAGAGCTTCCTAACTGGCGAGGAAATCGATGAGCGTAATAAAGCCAACGGGAGGGCTGTTCAGCTTGGCTACGATAACTCGGAACGTGAACTAACTGAAGAGCAGAAGGCTAAGTATCGAGCCGAGGGTAGGACCCCGGCACTTCGGGTTAGAGTTCCCGATGTCGATATCACCTTCACAGATCTGGTTCGCGGCGAAATTACCTTCCCAGCCGGATCTTTCCCAGATTTTGTTGTGGTTCGCCCAAATGGCCAGCCGCTATACACTCTGGTGAACCCGGTTGATGATGCCCTGATGGGAGTTACCCATGTTCTTCGTGGCGAAGATTTACTTTCCTCCACACCTAGACAGATAGCTCTATACAACGCAATGTTTGAAGCGGGGATTACCAAGTTCATCCCACAGTTTGGGCACCTACCATTTGTAATGGGTGAAGGGAATAAGAAACTTAGTAAACGTGATCCGGAGTCAAATCTGTTCCACCACCGCGATCGGGGCTTCATTCCTGAGGGGCTGCTGAACTATTTAGCACTTTTGGGTTGGAGCATTTCGGCTGACCGAGATGTTTTCTCGCTACAAGAGATGGTCGAGGCATTTGATGTGAAGGATGTGAATCCTAATCCAGCACGCTTCGACCAAAAGAAAGCAGATGCCATAAATGCAAGTCACATCAGACTTTTGACCATTGAAGATTTCACAAATCGCATAGTCCCGTATCTTGCTAAAGAGAATGTCATTTCAAGCACACCGAATGAACGCGACCTTGCCATCTTGAAGCAGGCAGCGCCACTAATCCAGGAGCGCATAACTGTCTTGAGTGAAGCGGTTCCGATGCTCGGATTCTTGTTCTGCCAGGCCAAAGACATCGTGGTTCAGGAGGACGCTAAAGATGGGTTACCGGCAGATAGCAAGCAGATAATTGAGGCTGCCATCGAGGTACTTGAAGCAATTGATGATCAGGATTTTGTAACTGCAACCATTCAGGCTGGGCTCAACCAGAAACTTATTGAACAGCTAGGCCAAAAGCCTAGAAATGCCTTCGGTCCGCTTCGGACAGGTATTTCGGGTAGAAGAATTTCACCACCACTATTTGAGTCAATGGAGATTCTCGGCAAGGCAGAGACTCTTGACCGGCTAAGACTGTTTGCTAGCCACGTTTAGCCCCAGATAGAATGGGAAATCGAGCCCTCTGGGCTTGATTGGGATATGGTGTAATTGGCAACACGAGTGATTCTGGTTCATTTGTTCTAGGTTCGAGTCCTGGTATCCCAGCTCCGTCAGTCAGGCTTATGCCTGACTGATTTGCTTTAATGGTCAAGTGCGCAAATACGACAGGGATGAGGTAGCGGCTTATCTCAATGACCTTGAGCCGAAGCAGGCCGAGGTGCTAATCGAACTCAGGGATCGATTAGTCAGAGTGGCTAAAGCTGACGAAGATCTAATCATGAGCTACCAATTGCCAACAATTAGGGTCAGTGGAAAGAACTTTTTGGCGTTTGCTGCCTGGAAGAATTTTTATTCGATTTACCTACTCAGCGGCTCGCTTGGTAAAAAGATTTCCTCAGAACTCAAGCAGGGGGAGTTGGATAAGTCAGTAGTTCGCTTTGCTTGGAATGAAAAAGTTACTGACAAAACTCTGAAACTTTTGGTTTCAGCCAAGCGTGAAGAGCTAGCCGAACGGGCTAGAGCTCGATAGATTCGCCAGGTAAAAGGTAGCTGAATTTTCCACCTTTAGCCTCGGTTATTGCTTTCACTCGACCGTTATTCAGGTTATGACCGAACTCACTCAGCAGAGCATTGTGGGTGGGCATCGACCGCTTGTGGTCGACGGCCGTTACAAAATCCATAACCTCACCGATTTTGAGCCACGGTGCACTTGTTGGGACAGCCAACATTTCAACAGCTCTATCCGGCTGAGTAAAACTATCGCCTGGGTAGTAAAGCTTGTTGTTGATTAGCACAGCTCGGTTTTCGATTACCGGAATACTTTGGTGGATAACTGCGTGGAGATCACCAAAGACCTCAAGGCTGAACGGGCCAATTTCATAGTAGTCACCGTGATATACGGAAGTAGTTGTGTATTTTGCCAGCCGCTTAGCTACATCTGGCGGGCAGTAAATCATCGCCTCTGGACTTAATTTGAGGATACGATCGATTTGCTCTTCATAGCAGTGGTCATCGTGGGCATGAGTTATCACTATGGCCGCTACCTCAGTAATCCCTTCTAGAGATTCTGAATAAGCACCAGGATCTAGTACTAATTTCTTTCCAGCCTCTTCGAAAATAAGGCAGGCGTGGGTTTTTTTAGTAACTTTCATATCTTGAGAATACTAGGCTGCCGACTCGGCGGCGCGGTCGCAGGTAGCATTACCTAGGGATAAATAGAGGAGTCACAAAGTTATGGCGCATCCAGCTGATCATGACTGCACAGCACACAATTCCAAGAAGGATCCGCGCTGTGTCTGCGATCATAACCCCGGTGGTGAATGTCACTGCCCACCCAATGAATGTAAATGTGATCAAGAGCACCACCTGGTAGGTCAAACCCAGGAGGGCCATAACTGTTGCGCCACCGGCGGTGAGCATCAAAGCGCAGACGCTAAAGCTCATGCTGGCCATGATCATTCAGGTCACGACCACAGCCACCACGATCCAGACCTGTTCAAAAAGCAAGTTCTGTTTTCAACGGCTTTGACTATTCCAGCCGTATATTTCTCGCACACCGTTCAGATGTTGCTGGGTTATCAGGCTCTCTCATTCCCCGGCTCAAACTTTATTCCAGCGGTTGCTGGAATCATTTTGTTTTTCACCTCAGCTCGAATTTTCCTTACTACTGGCTGGCAAGAGGTTAAATCAAAAAAGCCAGGCATGATGGCTCTGATCGCTCTGGCTCTCACTGTTGCCTTTGGCTACTCTCTGTTTTTGACTGTCTCAGAGATCCTCGGTTACAACTTTGGCCACATGGACTTCTGGTGGGAACTAGCAACCTTAACCACAATCATGCTGGTGGGGCACTGGATTGAAATGTCTGCAATCATGAGTGCCTCAAATGCCCTAGGCGAACTAAAAAGCCTTTTACCGGATACTGCATTAAAGGTTTCGGGCAAGACTCAAAAGGTAGTTCCCGTAGGTCAAATAGTCATAGGCGATCAGATTCTGGTAAGTCCAGGTGCTGCTGTTCCAGTTGATGGGGTGGTTATTAGTGGCTCGGCAAAGTTAAACGAGTCAATGTTGACTGGTGAATCGGCGCTGGTTGAAAAATCAGTAGCTGACAGCGTATTCGCTGGGACAACTGTTTCAACCGATGACCAGTTACGCGCTGGATCGCTGGTCATTCGCGCCACTGGCACAGGCGCAAATACTGCCTTTTCCCAAATTCTGAAACTTGTTGAGCAAGCGCAACAGTCAAAGTCAAAGACACAGCGCCTCGCTGATCAAGCAGCCGGATGGCTTTTTTATGTTGCTCTAGTGGCAGCGTTTATCACTGCAATCTACTGGACAATAAATGGTTCGCAGACTATCGACTTTGTCCTAGAGCGCATCGTCACAGTGCTTGTTATAGCCTGCCCGCACGCTTTGGGTCTAGCTATTCCACTAGTGACATCGATTACCACCGCAAAAGCGGCAACCTCAGGTCTGCTTATTCGCAATCGGCAGATGTTTGAACAAGCCGCGAAACTGCATGCGGTGCTCTTTGATAAAACAGGAACGCTTACCGAAGGTAGGCGCGGAGTCAGCGCTGTTCGAATAGCTAATAAGTCAAAACTTCAGGATGAAGACAAGATTCTGGCTATGGCTGCAGCCCTGGAATTTCAAAGTGAACACTCAATTGGCCGAGCGATAGTTCAAGCCGCGAACGAGCGAGAACTGAAGTTACCGAAGGTAACAAAGTTTGAAGCTTTAGCTGGCAAGGGAGTTAGCGGCAAGGTGGGTAGGTATGAAGTGCTGGTTGGTTCACCAGCGCTTCTTGTTGAGCGTAACTATCGAATGGAAGTCATTGACTTGGTCTGGGCCGATCAAGCCACTGCATCTGGAAGCACCGTTATTTGCTTGGTTGTGGATGGCATTCTTGAAGGACTTATCAAACTGGGCGATGTGATTAGGCAGTCTTCAGCTGAGGCAGTTTATGAGCTCCAGCGAGAACGAGTCCGGGTTGGTATTCTCACTGGCGATGCCAGGGGAGTGGCAGATTATGTGGCTAAAGAGATAAGTATCACCGAGGTTTATGCCGAAGCGCTACCTTGGCAGAAAACCGAGGTCATCAAAAAATTACAGTCGGATAAGTCAGTCGTTGGTTTTGTCGGTGATGGAATAAACGATGCTCCAGCCCTGGCTCAGGCTGATGTGAGCTTTGCTATTGGCGCTGGAACGAACGTTGCGATTGAATCGGCTGGAATTGTCCTGATTAGCGATGATCCAGCAGCGGTGGTTCGGGCAGTGAAGCTTAGTAAGCGGGTCCGCAGTAAATCACTGCAAAATTTATGGTGGGCAGCTGGTTATAACATTCTGGCAATACCTTTAGCTGCCGGGTTATTTATGCCACTAGGTTTAGTTCTAACTCCTGCACTGGGAGCGGTATTGATGTCGCTTTCAACATTGATTGTCGCCGTCAATGCGCAGACTTTGAGAAAGAACTGATGGACAAACTAGGCATTGTTATCAACCCGACTTCAGGTCGCGGTAGGGGGAAAAAAGACGGTGCTCTTGCTAAACAAGAATTTGCTAAACACGGAATCGAGTTAGTTGATTTATCTGGCGAGGATTTTCAAGCTGCTAGCAAGAATGCGAAAGATGCCGTTGAATCAGGCAGTATTGCTGGTTTAGTTGTTGTCGGTGGCGATGGAATGTTTCATTTGGGTGTTAACGCCACGGCAAAAACCGATTTACCACTTGGCTTGATAGCTTCAGGAACCGGTAATGATTCTGCCCGAGCCCTGAATCTTCCTATTCACGATGTCGTGGCTGGGGTTAGCCGAATCGTAGAAAAACTAAAGCAAACCAGATTGGTCGATCTAATCGAATCAGAATCTGATTCGAAACGGTTTTTCTCTTTTGGTGCGGTTAGTGCGGGCTTTGATGCTCTGGTTAATAAGCGAGCCAACACTTGGAACTGGATTAAAGGTCCCATCAAATATCGTTTTGCGATGTATCGGGAGCTTGCAGCTTTCAAACCGATTTCTTATCGAGCGGTAGTTGATGGCGTAGAGAGAATATTCAAGGCGAATCTGTGTACTGTCGCAAATTCGCCAAGCTATGGTGGAGGCCTCTATATAACCCCTGAGGCCGAGGTAAACGACGGAGAGATGGATCTGTTTGTCCTAAATTCCATAAGTCGAATGGAACTTATCAAGCTTTTCCCAACGGTTTACGAAGGAAAGCATGTTAGCCACCCGGCGGTAGAAATTCATCGAGTGAAGAAGGTAGTTCTTGATTCACCAGGAATGCCTGCATACTCTGACGGTGAGCATGTTGGCGAGTCCCCGGTAACCTGCTGGGTAGCGCCAAAGTCGCTCCGGGTCTACGCTTAGATTTTCGGGGCTGGTTCTAAGCCCTAGGCTCTGGCATAATAGAAAAGTTGCTCTACGGCCCCATCGTTTAGCGGCCTAGGACGCTGCCCTCTCACGGCAGTAGCGCGGGTTCAAATCCCGCTGGGGTCACCAATTCCGCCTCCAAAACTGGAGGCGGTTTTAGTTTTAGGACACAGGCTAGGGTTTAACTAATGCAGCTAAACGAATTTAGACCAAAGAATCTAAAATCGCTGGCCAGTGGGCTAGTCGATCAGGTCTGCTACGTTCCGCACCTTCCGACTCCAGGCGGCGATGTTCTGGCAACCAAGACTTTCAACCAGGTAGGTGGAGCCCTAAACCTAGAAGCTGCGGTTAGTCGACTAGGTCTGCCGGCCGTCCACTGCACACCTTTGGGTAACGGTCCACGTGCAGATCAAATCCGCGAGGCCATGAAGCGGGAGAATGTTGCCATTGAAGCGGTAGAGCAATACAGCACTGGCGATAGCGGTTTGTGTATGACATTTGTCGAGCCGAATGGTCAGCGGAGCTTTGTAACTCAAAGTGGTGCCGAAGGGTTACGAGATTTCCGAGAACTTAAGCAGTATGACTACTCAGTAGACAGTTGGCTTGTAATCTATGGCTACGAGTTGGTCTATCCAACATCAAGAGATGCCTTTGCAGAATTATTTGAGTCCGGTCTAATTAAGAGCAAGATTGTATTTGATCCGGGGCCGACCACCGCAGAGCTCTCTGAATACTTCCTGACCTGGTTAGGAAAAAACTCAACCTTGATTTCTTGCAACAAGAGCGAGTATCAGAAACTAGCGCCATATGTTGCCGAGGATGTTTGGCTGCTACTGCGTAAGGGTCCCGAGGGTGCTGAGCTTCATCTTGGTGGAAACCTAGTAGCCGATGCACCGGGTAGAAAAGTTCCAGTTGTTGATACTAACGGTGCAGGAGATATTCACACCGGAGCATTCCTTGCAGCGCTGGCAGCTGGAAATTCACTTCAGGAATCCCTTGAATTAGCCTGCCGCGCTGCTGAATATTCCATTCAGCTTGAAGGTGGTTGTAGTGGACCTACTTGGCCACAACTGCTTGAGCTGCGTTAGAGCGTCTACCTAAAGTTACCGAGAGTAAAGCAATCGTTACTACCGGTAGCAGGGCGAATAAATTCAATCCACCAAAGGCGACCGTTGCCAAAATGCTTCCAGCTATCGCACCTCCGGTAGCACCACATAGGTTCATCAACGAGTCGCTTAGACCTTGAACATTTGTTTTTTCATGGGCTGGAAGGGAAGAGGCCAGTAATGCCGATCCGGCAACTGTTGACGCGGACCAACCTAAGCCCAACAACGTTAGCCCGATGGTTACCAACCAGCGGTTTTCCGATCCAAAACCAGCCGTTGCTAAAGCTGCTAAGTAAGTTAGCTGCCCAATTACAATCATTGGTATCTTGCCAACCTTGTCAGCAAGAATTCCCATAACCGGTGAAAGAGCATACATTCCAGCAATGTGCAGGCTGATAGTGAAGCCAACCACAACAATGTCATAGCCTAAATCCTGCATGTGAACCGGAGTCATGCTCATCACCGAAACCATAACCATGTGCGACAGGGCAATGCTCAATACGGCGTAACGGGCTAGCGGGTTTTGCTTCAAGGTAGCTAGAGCTGTATTAATCGAGATTTTATGTTTTTGTTTTCCCGCATCTACCTGCAGTTGCTGAGCATATTTGAGTGGATCTGGTTTTAGTCCAAACCAGAAAATGCAGGTGGACAGTATCTGGGCTGCAACAGTGAACAGGAATGGCCCGGTAAGTTTAGGCATTCCAAGTAGGTGACCTAAGTATTCACCAGGACCAAATAGGTTCGGACCGGTAACTGCACCAACTGTGGTTGCCCAAACCACCAGTCCGATGGATCGACCAGTTTTTCCAGTGATTGGAATATCGGTTGCGGCAAATCGAGCCTGCAATCCAGTGGCTGAACCTGCACCGAGCAGAAATATCCCCAGCAAAAGTAGCGGGAAGAACCTAATTGTCGCCGACAAAATAACCAGAATTGCTCCACTTATGGCAAACGCTGCACCGATTGCAAGCGCGGGTCTTCTACCCTTGGCGTAAGCAAGCCTAGAAAGTGGGATAGCCCAAGTGGCAGCTCCTAAGGTGCTGAAGGTGGCCGCAGCACCCGCCCAGGCTTCCGTTCCGCTCAGATCACGAGCCAGTAGCGAGCCTATTGATAGCACCGAGCCAAGCCCAAACCCGCCTAAAACCTGGCCAAGAGCCAAAACCCTTATAGTTCGGCGGTGAATTTGCTCAATATTGCTCACCCTGCCAATCTACGCCACGCTGGTAAACTTGAGGTTCAACCTCTTATTTAGGTGTCCAATGATGGCCGAAAAACCCCTAACCCTAGCCGAAAAGATTTGGCGAGACCACCTAGTGGTCAAGGGTGAGTCCGGCGCACCCGATTTGCTCTATATCGATCTTCACCTGGTGCACGAGGTGACCAGCCCGCAGGCATTTGATGGGTTGCGTCTAGCCGGACGAAAGGTTCGCCGACCAGATCTAACCATCGCAACCGAGGATCACAACACGCCGACTATCGACATCGACAAGCCAATTGCCGATCCAACTAGCCGAACTCAGATAGAAGCACTGCGACACAATGCCAGAGAGTTCGGCATACGCATTCACTCACTGGGAGATATAGATCAAGGAATTGTCCACGTGGTTGGCCCGCAGCTAGGTCTGACTATGCCTGGCATAACAGTTGTCTGCGGTGATTCACACACTTCGACTCACGGTGCTTTTGGTGCCCTGGCTATGGGAATCGGAACCAGTGAGGTTGAGCATGTTTTGGCGACCCAGACTTTACCGTTGAACCCCTTTAAGACCATGGCCATCAATGTTGAAGGAAAGCTTCGTGAGGGCGTTACCGCTAAGGACATCATTTTGGCAGTGATTGCGAAAATTGGTACCGGTGGTGGTCAGGGATACGTCTTGGAGTATCGGGGAAGTGCGATCAGGTCTTTGTCGATGGAAGCCCGCATGACCATTTGCAACATGTCAATCGAAGCTGGTGCCAGAGCCGGTCTGGTTGCGCCAGATGAAACAACTTTTGCTTATCTCAAAGGAAGACCACATGCACCGCTTGGGGTCGACTGGGATGAAGCTGTCGAATATTGGAAGAGTCTGGTTACCGACGAGGCTGCCAAATTTGATGCCGAAGTATTCCTGGATGCAAATACCCTTGAGCCATTTGTTACTTGGGGGACTAATCCAGGCCAAGGAGTCTCGCTAAACGATAGTGTTCCTAGCCCAGAAAGTTTCACTGACCCAAATGAAAAAGCTGCAGCTGAACGAGCATTGGAATACATGGCCCTTACACCCGGCACCAAGATGAAAGATATCCGTGTTGACACGGTATTTCTTGGCTCCTGCACCAACTCCAGAATTGAAGATCTTCGCGCTGCTGCCGCAATCATCAAAGGACGTAAGAAAGCTGACAACATCAGAATGATGGTTGTGCCCGGCAGTGCTCGAGTCAGATTGCAAGCCGAACAAGAAGGCCTAGATCAGATATTCAAAGACTTTGGTGCTGAATGGCGTTTTGCTGGATGTTCA
The DNA here is from genome assembly GCA_964443065.1 of uncultured Rhodoluna sp. Taxonomy (GTDB): domain Bacteria; phylum Actinomycetota; class Actinomycetes; order Actinomycetales; family Microbacteriaceae; genus Rhodoluna. The sequence continues at coordinate 52,275 of CAYUBJ010000001.1, read as the reverse complement.
ATGTGTCTTGGAATGAACCCAGACCAGCTAGCCCCTGGTGAGCGAGCTGCCTCCACTTCAAATAGGAACTTTGAAGGTAGACAGGGTAAAGGGGCTCGCACCCACCTAGTTTCACCTTTAGTAGCTGCTGCCACTGCAGTAAGGGGCACATTATCGGCACCGAGTGATTTGGGGGAGAACTGATGGATAAGTTCACTACTTTCACAGGTGTTGCTGTTCCGCTGCGCAGATCTAATGTCGATACCGATCAGATTATTCCTGCTGTCTATTTGAAACGAATTACAAAGTCGGGCTTTGAAGATGCACTATTTGCCTCGTGGCGCAATGACCCTGAATTTGTCCTAAACCAAGAGCCATACAAAAACGGTCAGGTCCTAGTTGCGGGGCCGGATTTTGGCACAGGTTCCTCTAGAGAGCACGCAGTTTGGGCACTTCGCGACTATGGCTTCAAAGTGGTGCTTTCCCCAAAATTTGCCGATATTTTCCGTGGTAACTCAGGTAAACAAGGCCTAGTAACGGGGCAAATCAGCGAAGCAGATACCGAGAGGCTTTGGCAGGTAATTGAAGCCAAACCGGGGATTCAAATAACTGTTGACCTGACCAAGCGGCTAGCCACTGTTGGCGATATCTCAGTTAGTTTTGAGATAGACGAATACACGAGGTGGCGTTTGATGGAAGGTCTAGATGACATTGCCCTTACTCTGAAGAATGAGTCGGCAATAGATGAGTTTGAAAAATCGAGACCGGCTTGGACCCCCAAGACGCTACCAGCGAGGAACTAGATGAGTCAGATAACTGTAAACGGCGGTAAACCGCTTTCCGGCAGAGTCGATGTTCGAGGTGCGAAAAACCTAGTGACTAAGGCGATGGTCGCAGCCTTGCTTGCTGAAACGCCTAGCGTCCTAAAAGACGTTCCAAAAATCAGTGACGTTGAAGTGGTTCAACGATTACTTGAACTTCATGGTGTGAAAATCGATTTTGACGAGTCTGGGGTAATGAAGCTTGACCCAACCAATGTGAAATCAGCTCGCATGGTTGATATCGATGCCCACGCCGGTTCGTCGCGAATTCCTATTCTTTTCTGCGGTCCACTTTTACATCAACTGGGCGAGGCCTTCATCCCAGATCTGGGTGGTTGCCACATCGGTGATCGGCCAGTTGACTATCACTTCGAAGTGCTACGAAACTTTGGTGCAGTAATTGAGAAGCTTCCTAACGGAACCAGAATGACAGCACCAGATGGTTTACACGGTGCCAAGATTTCTCTGCCCTATCCGAGCGTAGGCGCAACAGAACAGGTTTTGCTAACCGCTACTAAAGCGCAGGGTCTCACTGAGCTTTCGGGAGCAGCGGTTGAGCCAGAAATCATGGATCTCATCGCAATCTTGCAAAAGATGGGTGCCATCATTTCGGTAGACACCGATCGAGTAATCCGCATCGAAGGTGTGAGTGCCCTAACCGGTTATTCACACCGAGCACTATTTGATCGAAACGAAGCCGCATCCTGGGCAGCTGCTGCTCTTGCTACCGGTGGAGAGATTATGGTTGGCGGAGCAAGGCAGCAGGAAATGACCGCTTTTCTAAACGTGTTTAGAAAAATCGGTGGAGCGTTCGAGATTGAGGATGACGGAATCAAGTTCAGTCATCCGGGTGGGCAGCTGCAACCTGTGGTAATTGAGACTGACGTGCACCCAGGCTTTATGACCGACTGGCAACAGCCTTTGGTTGTCGCACTTACTCAGGCAACCGGTTTATCGATTGTGCACGAGACTGTCTATGAAAACCGATTCGGTTTTACTGAGGCGCTTGTGAAAATGGGAGCCCAAATTCAGATTTATCGTGAATGTTTAGGCGGTAACCCCTGTCGCTTCGGGCAAAGAAATTTTTATCACTCAGCTGTTATTTCAGGTCCAACAAAACTAAAAGGCGCAGACATCATAGTTCCAGACCTTCGCGGAGGATTCAGCCACATGGTTGCAGCACTAGCAGCCGAGGGTGTTTCTAATGTTAGTAATGTGCAGTTGATTTCAAGAGGATACGAGCATTTCCTCGATAAGCTAACCGCCCTAGGCGCTGACTTTAGTTATACGGAATAGTCCGATGGCAAAAAGATCCTCGCAGTCAATTCAGATGCCTGAGCTAAAGCCAGGTATTGAGATTACCTGGCAGATGCGAGTTCTGGCCTTCTTTCTGAGACCGCTAGTGCGTTTGCTGTATAAGGTCGAAGTAACCGGTACCGAGAATCTACCTAAGTCCGGAGGCTATGTTCTTGCAGCCAACCACGTCACCACTGTTGATGCACTTGCCGTTGCCTACATGATGTATTTCAGGCTCCATCGTGCGCCACACTTTTTGGCTAAAGAGGGTCTGTTCAAAACTCCAATTGTTGGACCAGTTTTACTGAGAGTTGGCCAGATTCCGGTTTTTCGCGGTGGACGTAAAAACACCGACCCGATGGAGTCGGCATACAAGGTTCTTCGTGCTGGACACATTATTGGTATTTTCCCTGAAGGGACACTAACTCGTGATCCTGGTCTTTGGCCGATGCGCGGAAGAACGGGTGTGATCCGTCTAGCAATCGAAACCGGTGTTCCAATTGTTCCGGTCGGGCAGTGGGGCACTGAAGCCGTGATGGAAACCTATTCGTCAAAGCTAAAGCCAAAGCCCTGGCACAAGGTCCGCATGGTTATCGGTAAGCCAATCGAGATGACTAAGTATGTCGGTAAAAAGAATTCGACTGAAGACATGGTCCAGTTGACTGATGTTGTCATGGAAGAGATCACCAAGTTAGTTGAGCAACTTCGGGGTGAGAAAGCGCCAGCAAAAAGATTCGTGCCAAGTGAACATGGTTTACCAGATCACGGAAACTTCAAGAAGTTTTTGATCCTTAAGGCAGAAAATGATCGAAGAGCAGAAAAGGGGCTTCCCCCGCTACCTGCTGACGCCAAGGTTAGCTTTGGCAAGATTAGGTTTAAAGGTAAGGGCTAGGTAAATGGCGAAGATTGCAGTAATCGGTGCTGGTTCCTGGGGAACCACCTTTGCGAAGGTTCTAGTTGACGCTGGGAATGAAGTTATGCTCTGGTCGAGAAGACCAGAACTTGCCGAGGAGATAAATCTCACTCACCGTAACGGAGATTACATTCCTGGAATCAACCTGCCGCACGGTTTAGTGGCAACCAGCGATATCGCTGAGGTGCTCCGCGGAGCAGAGCAGGTCTATATCGCCGTGCCGTCCCAATCGCTTAGATCCAATCTAGAAGAGTGGGGCAAGCTGATTGAACCGGGAGCAATCATCGTTTCTTTGATGAAGGGTGTCGAGCAAGGGTCTGGTCTTCGGATGAGTGAGGTAATCATCGATGTTTTGAAGATTGAACCTGATTTAGTCTGTGTTGTCTCTGGACCAAACTTGTCTCTCGAGATTGCAAGTGAACAGCCAGCAGCCTGCGTGGCAGCCTGTACCTCAAAAGAAAACGCCAAGCTGGTTGCCACTGCCGCAACTAATTCCTACTTCACGACTTTTACCAATAAAGATGTCATCGGTACCGAGTTTGGTGGAATCCTGAAAAACCTTATTGCTGTTGCAATCGGTATCGTCAACGGTGTCGGTTACGGCCAGAACACCAAAGCCTCAATCATGACTAGAGGACTAGCTGAAATATCTAGATTCGCAGTTGCCTTCGGGGCTAAGAAAAAGACCATGGTTGGTCTGGCAGGTTTGGGAGACCTTATTGCAACGTCTGAGTCTCCGCTTTCGCGTAATCACAAGGCGGGAGAAATGCTGGGTAAGGGATATTCCAAGCGTGAAGTTCTAAAGCGTTTATCTCAAACGGCTGAAGGTCTTACCTCGGTTGCACCAGTGCTACGTCTTGCTGCAGCCAAGGGTGTGGCCATGCCAATTGTTGAGCAGGTGCATCTAGTAATCGAAGGCAAGATGAGTCCGAAGGATATTGCTCCTTCGCTAACCCGCGAAAAAGATAGTCCAGAGGCTGAATAGTGGCGAAAACCAGGGTTGTCATACTTTTTGGCGGTGTCTCTAATGAGCACAGCATCTCCTGTGCCACCGCCAGTGGTGTTCTATCGGCTATCAATCGTGAAAAATATGATGTGATTCCGGTTGGAATTACCCGTCGTGGCGAATATGTCCCAGCGGTTGATGATGTTGCTAAGTGGGCTCTGACTGATGGTGAATTACCCGAAGTTGTTTTTGAGGGGAAGAGATTAATCTGGCCACAAGCTGGAGCTAAGGAACTGTTTGTCGAAGAGGATAATGTCCGAAGATCACTCGGTGAAGTCGATGTAGTTTTTCCGGTCTTGCATGGCCCAAACGGCGAAGATGGAACCATCCAAGGGTTTCTGGAACTTATCGGGTTACCTTATGTTGGCAATGGTGTTTTTGCCAGCGCTGCTGGAATGGATAAGGAATTTTCCAAAGCTCTCTTCCAAGCGGCTGGGTTGCCGGTCACTCCACACGTTGTTATCCACCGCGATGACTGGCTAAATGACCCAGAGAGTATTCTAGAAAAAGTAAAGGCATTAGGTTCTTTGCCGCTATTTGTTAAACCGGCGAGATCTGGTTCTTCAGTTGGCGTTAGCAAAGTTAAAGACATGAATGATTTTGCTAACGCATTGGTCATTGCATTCAATGAAGACAGCAAAGTAACTGTAGAAAAAGGCTTAGTCGGACGCGAAGTTGAGTGCGCTGTGCTTTCGCAAATCGGAACGACTAAACCGAAAGTTTCGGTGGCCGGGGAAATTGTAATTCGTTCTGGAGAGTTTTATGATTTTGCAGCTAAGTATCGTGATGCTGATGCCGCTGAGCTTATCTGCCCAGCGGACCTATCTGCTGATGAACTTGCTACTATGCAGTCTTTAGCAGCCAAGGCTTTCAAAGCGCTAGGCTGTTTTGGTTTGGCTAGAGCAGATTTCTTCCTAACTAAAGAAGGTTTTTTTGTGAACGAGCTGAACCTTATGCCAGGTTTCACGCCAATCTCGATGTATCCAAAGTGCTGGCAGGCATCTGGGCTAAGTTACTCGGATCTTATCGACCAGCTAATTCAATTAGCTTTTCACCGAAATTAACCCAGGCACTTACTGGTCTGTTTAGTAAATTGGACTGCCTGACCTAAATCTTCAAGCACGGTAGCGCCTGAGGCTTTTTCTGAGTCAACGGTAACCAGGGTGGCTGGCGTCCTTCCAAAACTGATGAACCGGTAGGTCGGTTTTTGACTTTCATCAACTACCCAGTCGACTCCACCTGCGCTAATGCAGGGCAGGTTGCTTACCTCGATCGGGCTTACCCCGCAGGTTAGAGTAATCGCTACTGGGTCACCCCAGGCAGCTGTGGATTGAGCGCTGGTGGTTCGTTTGCTAAAGCCATCGGTTGCATCTGGGAGTCGAACTATTACCTCAGCGCAGCCCGGGTCATTGGCTTCTGGAGCGCTATCCAAAATTACAGTTGCGGAACAGCCACCAAGTAAGAGCGCCAGTAAAAGAGGGAAAACTCGAAAAAACTTCATCAGAAACAGGCTACCTTTTAAAGTGTGCTTGATAAAACTTTGGCGGAACTAGGTGAGAGTGAGTCGTTACGACTAACTATCGGAAGGCTCAGCTCTGCTAAGAATGTTCTGGTCGGACCCGGCGATGATGCTGCCGTGGTTAAACTCAGTCAGGAAAGCTTTGTTGTGACAACTGACACCATGGTGGAAAACCACGATTTTAGGTTGGACTGGTCTAGCGGTTTTGATCTAGGATTCAAGGCCGTTGCCAGCAATGTTGCTGATGTGGCGGCGATGGGGGCAAAGCCAGTCGCGCTAGTAGTTTCAATCGCCCTGCCGAAAAACACCAAGATAAGTTGGCTTACCGATTTCGCTGACGGGCTGAATGCCGGAATCTCTGCTTTTGCCCCAGAAGCTAGCGTAGTCGGCGGCGACCTAGCTCACGCGGAGCAGGTCTTTATTTCTGTAACGGCACACGGTGACCTAAATGGACTTACCCCAGTTCTTCGGTCAGGTGCAAATATTGGCGATGTAGTTGCAGTCGCTGGAACCCTTGGTAAAGCTGCGGCAGGTCTGGACTTACTTTTTCGGGCCGATTCTGCAACTTCAGCTTTCGATGATCTCGTTTCGGTTCAACTCAGACCCCAACCTCCGGTGACTGCTGGGGTGTTGGCAAATCAAGCTGGGGCAACCGCGATGCTCGATATCTCTGACTCACTTATCAAAGATGCCACCCGATTGGCAAGAGCTTCTGAGGTGAGCATCAGAATAGATTCAGCACAACTCCAAGGATTCGAGGCGGTGTTAGATCAGGCGGCCCAGCGTTTAGGTGTGTCAGCGTTGGATTGGGTTTTGTTTGGGGGAGAAGATCACAGCCTGCTTGCTACTTTCCCTTCCGCTAGCCCCATTCCAAAAGAGTTCAAACCGATTGGCACAGTTTTAGGGTTAGGTTCGGCTAGCGTTTTCTTAGATGATCAACCAGTTGAGGATAAAGGGTGGGATTCGATTCGTGGCTAAGGTGAGCGTGCAAGCAAAGCATTTGCTGATTGAATTTGGGCCGTTTGAGAAAATAGGTTCACTTTCTAGAGGCATCAAGCTGCCGCTTAAGGATATTCAAAGCATCTCAACTTCGGCGAACCTCGACATGGGGATTCTTGGACTTCGAGTAGGCGGAACTGGGGTTCCTAGAATGATTGCCCTGGGTAATTTCAGAAAAAAAGGTCAGTGGATTTTCTGTAGTTGGCGAAAAGGGCAACAGGTTGTCATTCTTGATGTTGCCCATCAGCGCTTCCAAAAACTCGTAATCGGATGCAATGATGCCGAAAGACTGGCTAAAGAACTAAACTCCGGTGTGTAGTTGGGCGTTTAGGGTAATCCCCGCACCTGTTCGGTGAAGTACTTCCACCCTTCCAGAGACAGAGTTTCGTCTAAACAACAAATTAGCCTGACCACTTAGTTCAACGGCCTTAACGGTCCTCTCGGCATTCCCGTCAATAATAGTCACCTTGGTACCTGCAGTTACATACAACCCAGCCTCAACTACAGAGTCGTCGCCGATAGATATTCCGATACCCGCGTTAGCCCCGAGCAGTGCACGTTCACCGATAGAAACCCGCTCTCGACCGCCTCCGGACAGGGTTCCCATTATTGAAGCTCCTCCGCCGATATCTGATCCGTTGCCAACAACAACTCCTTGAGCGATTCGGCCCTCAACCATGGCAATGCCCAGTGTGCCGGCGTTGAAATTCACAAAACCCTCGTGCATGATCGTTGTCCCGGCTGAAAGGTAAGCGCCTAGTCGAACTCGATTAGCATCTGCGATGCGAACACCTTTTGGAACCACATAATCAATTAGTCTTGGGAACTTATCTATTGAGTGAACGCTGACGCCTGATTTTATGAGTGTTGGCAGCAGTTCTTCGTAGTCCTTTACTGAAATGGCTCCGATTGAGCTGAATGCAACTATCGGCAGGTGTGCCATCAGATTTTCAAGGTTAATAGTGTTTGGCTTTACCAGTAGGTGGGAAAGCAGATGAAGTCTTAGGTAGGCATCTGGGGTAGAAGCTACTGGTTGGCCAAGGTCAATCTCAGTTCGAACCGCCTTTACCTCTACTCGCCTACGCTGATCGGTTCCGATCAGAGCATCGAATTCTTTATCCATTAGATAGACGGCATCTCCACCGGGGGCAGGTCCTAGCGCTGGCTTTGGATACCAGGTATCGAGGATGGTTCCGTCTTGGGCAATCGAAGCAAGTCCCATGCCCCAAGCTTTTGTCTGAGTTGAAGTATTCATCTCTTCAAGGTTACAAGTAGGCTCGTATAGTGCCAGTGATTCTAGATATAAAAAAAGATGTGGTGGAAATCACCAAGGACATCTGTGACATATTTTCTGTCTCCGGAAACGAGGCAGAGCTAGCCGACGCTATCGAGTCAGCACTGAGCGCCTTTAGCCACCTCGAAGTGATCCGCCTCGGTGACGCGGTGGTGGCCAAGACAAATCTGGGTAGGGCCAATCGGGTGATAATTGCTGGGCATATAGACACTGTGCCTGTTGCCGAAAACCTGCCGACCAAAATGATTGAGGTCGATGGCCAGAAAATGCTCTGGGGCAGAGGAACAGTTGACATGAAGGCCGGAGCTGCGGTTCAGCTCAAGCTTGCCGCTGAACTGACAGAGCCAAATGTTGATATCACTTGGGTTTTCTATGACCATGAGGAAGTTGATTCTGCGCTAAATGGACTGGGACGCATTTCACGCAGCAACCCGGAACTTCTACAAGGCAGTTTTGCGGTGCTATGCGAGCCCAGCAACGCTAGGGTCGAAGGTGGCTGCAATGGAACATTACGTGCAGAGATCAGATTCAGCGGAGTAAAAGCCCATTCGGCTAGACCCTGGATGGGGGAGAACGCCCTGCATAAAGCTGCCGGCCCGCTGGCGATCTTGGCTAATTACCAGCCTGAAGAAATTGCGGTTGATGGTTTGATCTATCGCGAGAGCCTGAATGCTGTTTTGATGCAAGCGGGGATTGCCGGAAATGTGATTCCTGATCAAGCAGTGCTAACTGTGAACTATCGCTTTGCGCCTAGCAAATCGTCCATCGAGGCGGAAGAAGCTTTGCGTGAACTGTTCCAGGGCTATGAACTTGTGGTTACCGATAGCGCTGATGGGGCAAGGCCGGGCCTTGATTTGCCTGAGGCAAAGGCGTTTATTGATGCCACCGGTGGCGAACCAGCACCGAAGTATGGCTGGACCGATGTGGCTAGATTCAGCGCACTTGGCATTCCCGCGGTGAATTTTGGACCAGGTGACCCGAATAAGGCTCATGCTGATGATGAAGCGGTAGCGATTGATCAGATTTACGCTTGCGAAAAAGCCCTGCGCAGCTGGCTTTCCTAAAATCTAACAGTTTGCTTTAGCCCCTAAAAAGGGCCACTTCGGCGTGGTTTAATAGAAGTTCAGCGCAAAAGCATCAAGGAGTATCAATGGCAGCAATGAAGCCACGTACCGGCGACGGTCCAATGGAAGCCGAACGTGAAGCACGGGGACTTATCGTCTTGCGAATTCCACTAGAAGGTGGCGGTCGCTTGGTGATCTCTGTGAACGACGACGAGGTAGAAGCCCTCAAAAAGGTGCTTGCCGGAATAAAGAAGCGCTAAGAATTTAGTAGCTGTTGGAAACCACCTGCGAACCAGGTGGTTTTTGTTTTTAACGTTGGCGCTTGCTGGCTAAAAGCAAACCATCGCCGACAGGTGAAAGCACGGGAATGAATTGGTCTATGTTTGCGATGGTTTCTAGGACCTGTCGAAAAACCAGAGTGTTGTCATCGCGCAGCACAGCATCCGGCACTCGATCTCGCCAGAGGGCGTGCGCGATAGCCAAAATTCCGCCCGGTCGAAGAAGCCTTAGACACTGACCGACCTGCTCAACGAGGGTTTCCCGATCACCATCAAGTAAAACGAGGTCATAGGCCTCATCGGCTAAATTAGTCAGAACTTCAATTGATTTGCCATTGATAAGGCGAAGCCGTGACGAAGGTATTCCAGCCTGATTGAAAGCAACTTTTGCTTGGTTTTGGTATTCGCTTTCGGTTTCGATGCTAGCTAGCACCACATTTTGATTGCCAGAGAGCAACCAAAGGCCTGAGACTCCAGCTCCAGTGCCAACCTCAACCACAGCTTTGGCATTGGTTGCGTTCACCAGCAAACTAAGGTGAGCGCCAACACTTGGAGTCACCGATTCTATACCGAGCTCCTCGGCTCTAGCCCTGGCACGGGCAATCACCTGAGGCTCTTCGATGTAGTCCTCAGCGAATTTCCAACTAGTTATCTTGTCAACCATCTCTGATATAGAGCATATCTGGGCAACTGGTTTAGTACTGGCAGGACAAGCGAGTAACCTTTAAAGGTGTTTGGTCTATCTAGCGAAAAGATACTTATCTTGCTGGTCCTAGCGGTGTTTATCCTAGGTCCTGAACGCTTACCCAGATACGCAAAGTCTTTTGCTCAATTCATCAAGAAAATGAGATCGATGGCTAATTCAGCCCAAGAGCAGATGCGGGATGAACTGGGTGAAGGTTTTGAAGATCTTGACTGGAAGAAGCTCGATCCAAGACAATACGACCCCAGAAGGATTATCCGAGAAGCGCTATTGGAAGACGAACCAGCAGTCAAACACTCTGAACTAAATCAAGTTAAGTCAAAACCACAACCAACTCTAAATGCTGGTGAAGTTCCACCTTTTGATATAGAGGCTACCTAGATACGCTTCATGATCTTGGCCAGCAGGTTCAGTAGCGGTGCCATTTTGTTGTATTGCGAACCACGGCTCGGAAATTCAAGTACTCCGCGATGAATACCAATGGCCTGAGCCTCGGTATATTTCAGAAGTCCATCAACGCCGTTTCTTCTTCCGTGACCAGAATTTTTCATTCCGCCCATCGGTGTGTCAAGTGAGGCAAATGTCGCTCGGAAACCCTCGTTGATGTTTACCGTTCCGGCCATGATTCGCTTGGCAACTTTTGTAGCCTCTGCAGTCTTGCCGACAACCGAAGCGTTTAGACCCTCTGTGGTTTGGTTGGCTAGTGCCACGGCTTCATCGATGTCCTGGTAGCCATAAATAGATACCAGTGGGCCGAAAACCTCGTTTTCATGCAATTTCATTTCATCGGTAACTTCGGTTAGCACTGTTGGCGCATAAAAATATGGACCAAGTTCTGGTAGCTGGTATCCACCAGCAACAACCTTTGCGCCTTTAGTTATGGCATCTTGGATGAAGTCACTTACTCTCCTAAGTTGATTAGGGCCTGTTAGTGAGCCGATATCGATGGTGAAATCGCTACTGGTACCAAGTTTTAGGTTGGTTACCTTTTCCTTGAGTATCGTCTCGAATCGTTCCTTTAGTTCGATCGGAACGTAGGCTCGTTCAATTGAAACGCAGAGCTGGCCAGCACTACCAAAAGCGCCACCAATGAGAATGTCAGCTGCCTTGTGAAGGTCGGCAGAACGCAGAACTATCAGCGGGTTCTTTCCTCCGAGTTCAAGGCTAAAGGGGATCAATCTGGCTGCGGCTCGGGATGCAACATGCTTGCCGGTTTTCGCACTTCCAGTGAAAGCGACGTAATCCACTGAGTCGGTGAGGGCATCGCCAACTTCGGCAGCATCACCGACCACAATTGTCCAAAGTTTGGGATTTAGTCCAGCCTTAACAGCTAAGTGTCTAACAAAAAGGGAAATCAGTGTGGTTTGATTGTCTGGCTTTTGCACCACTGCGTTTCCTGCCACCAGTGCAGGTAATACGTCGAGAGCAGCAAGAGCAAGCGGATAGTTCCACGGTGTGATAACTCCAACGACTCCAACTGGAACATGGTTAACCCAGGTTCTGGTCAAAAGCGGAACCCCGGCAATCGTCTTTGAAGGCTTCAGCGCTTTTTTAGCAATCTTGGCAAAGTATCTAGAGGCCCCGAGTGCACCAGCAATCTCCTCAAACGCATGAGCTCTTGCCTTACCTGTTTCCAATTGGATGATGTCCATGAGTTTGTCTTGTTCAGCCAAAATCAAATCGTGTAGGCGGAACATGATGGCACTTCTTTGGCCAACTGGGGTTTCCGCCCAATCGGCTTGAGCCAGTCGAGCATTGGCTACCGCTAATTCAACATCTGCTGCTGATAGCTGGGGTAGCTCATAGATGAGCTTTCCAGTGTTTGGGTTGTTGATCTGGATAGTCTTTGCGGTTTGGCCGAAATGGCGGATTAGGGAATCGATCGAGGTTTCGCTCATGGTTTTAGTTTAACCTTCAGTTCACGCTGGTCTTTCGAAAGTTTGGTCTGAGCTATCAATCCGGCTAATCCTTGCAGGGTATTTGCCGCTTCATCACTGTTGGCGCGGGTTAGCAGAGGCCTGCCCGCCTCAGCACTTTCGGAAAGTTCAGTGCTAATTGGGATCTGCGCTAATAGGGGAACGACTTGATTGGTATATCGGGATAGTTCGGCAACTAAGGCATCCCCTCCGCCGGAACCGAACAGAGCTTGTTTTTTCCCCTCGCCGTCCAGTAGCCAACTCATGTTCTCAACTACACCGATGATTTCATGCCCAGCCTTACTGGCGGCCATCGCACTTCGCACGGCTACCTGGCTAGCCGCGGTGGCGGCTGTAGTCACCACAATTGTTTTTGCATTTGGCAGTAATTGCCCGATAGATATTGCAACATCTCCGGTGCCAGGTGGCATGTCAATAAGTAGGAAGTCTAAATCTCCCCAGTAAACATCGGTGAGGAACTGTTCGATTGCTTTATGCAACATTGGACCGCGCCAGGAGATCGCCTCGTTGTCATCTAAAAACATCCCAATCGAAATCACTTTTACGCCGTAACTTATCGGGGGAAGCATCATGTCGTCCAGTCGAGTTGGTTTGGCTTTGATCCCCATCAATCTAGTGATGCTAAAACCAAAGATGTCGGCATCAATCAAACCAACTTGGTAGCCACCGTTTGCCAGGGCTACAGCGAGATTGGCTGTGATTGTGCTCTTACCAACTCCACCTTTACCGGAACCAATAAGAATCACTCGAGTCGAAGAGCCAGGACCGAACGGGTTCTGCTTTTGTTTACCACGCAGCCTAACTTTCAGTTCATCAAGTTCAGCTTTGCTCATCACCGCCATCTGAAGATTCACGGTTCTAGTTGGAAACTCCTGAGACAAAACCTGAATTACTTCAGACTCGATTTGATCTCTCATCGGGCAATGTGAGACGGTCAATTTGATTTCAACAGATATCGAATCTGAATCGAAGCCGAGATCGCCCACCATGCCCAATTCGGTGATTGGTAACCCAAGCTCTGGATCAGTGACTTTAGCTAGGGCTAGCAAGACCTGTGACTTAATGTCAGTCATCAGTTCTTTTCGTTTGCTCGGTTTTGCTTCTTAATCTCCTCGAGCATCTCTTCAAGCATTTCCCGCATTTCATCGCGGACAAACTCTTTTGTGGCGACCTCTTCCATAGCTAGACGCAGCGCGACAACTTCACGAGCCAGATACTCGGTGTCGGCAAGGTTTCTCTCTGCTCTTTGGCGGTCCTGTTCAGTCTTGACTCGGTCACGGTCATCCTGACGATTTTGAGCCAACAGGATAAGTGGCGCCGCGTATGACGCCTGAAGAGAAAGCAGTAGCGTTAGCAAAGTGAAGTTCGTTGCTCTAGGGTCGAAGGCAACTTCGGTAGGTAGGACGGTATTCCAAACCAGCCAAACTATACAGAAAACGGTGAGCCCAATAAGGAAGCCACCGGTACCTAGTGCTCTAGCAAAGGCTTCGGATGCTCGACCGAAACGCTCGCGGTCAATTCTTGGAACAAGCGGATTACGCTTGCCAAGCATAGGAGTATCTAGGGCCTGACGCTTCTTTGCCATTAGATTCCTCCTTCATCTTCAGTTCTCCAGTCATCTGGCAGTAGGTGATCCAAAACGTCATCAACGGTGACAACACCAATTAGGTGATTTTCGCGGTCTACCACCGGCAGCGCAACAAGGTTGTAGTTTGCTAGGGTTCGGTGAATTTTGGAAATGTGGGTTTCTGCACTTACCGCTTCAACATCGGTATCCAGAATCGTTCCTAGTCTCTCATGCGGTGGATAACGAAGCAACCTCTGGAAATGAACCATGCCTAAATATCTTCCAGTAGGTGTTTCGTGCGGTGGCAAAGTGACAAACACTGAAGCAGCTAGAGCCGGTGCTACTTCTTTGCGGCGAATCAGAGCCATCGCCTCGGCCACAGTGGCATCCGCTGAACAGATGACTGGTTCAGAAGTCATCAGACCACCAGCGGTGAGCTCATCAAACTGCATAAGTCGACGAAGGTCCTCTGCTTCTTCCTCATCCATTAGCTCCAGAATGGCTTCAGCACGATCTTCTGGCAGGTTTTGCATAAGGTCGGCAGCATCATCAGGCTGCATCAGATCCAAAACCTCTGCGGCACGCTGATCATCCAGGTCCTGAACAATCTCAATCTGCTCTTCTTCCGGTAGCTCTTCCAAGACATCCGCAAGTCGCTCATCATCGAGCTCCTCAGCGACTTCAAGCATGCGATCTTCTGGCAGATCTAGCAGTGCGCTAGCTAGGTCGGCTGGGAGCATCTCCGAGAAGGTGGCGATAAGTTGCTCCGCTGATTGGGATTCTTCTGAATCCTTATCCTCGGTTACTTCAGACCAGTCGGCGAATAGGGTTTGTCCGCGACTAAATGGCGAAGCTGAAGTTTTAGGCCTTCTCAGGAAAAGATCGCTAACAATCCAATCCTTTTTCTCATTCCGTTCAATGGCTAGATCTTCAATGCTGGCTTTGCCAGATCCATCACGGAGAGTCACTTTACGACCGAGCATCTCGGCGATGACCCTTTGCTCCTGTCCTCGTTGAGTGAAGCGTCGGAGATCAATAAGGCCGTTGGTTATAACCTGACCAGGCACGATTGAGGTGACCCTGGCAATCGGAACAAACACACGTCTGCGACCGGTGATTTCCACCAGCATTCCAGTAGTTCTTGGCGCTCCATGCGACTGGTATGCGACTAGCACATCAATGACCTTGCCAACGCGGTCACCGACTGGATCGAAGACGCCGCAGCCTGCTAGCCGGGCGACAAATACTCTAGTTGCACTCACAGGTTAACCTTAGACGAGCCTTGGCAACTCTGGCAGACTAGTTACATGGCAAAAAGAAACCCTCTGAGACCAACTGGTGTGGCAAATGCGCTACCGCATGGGACAGCAGTAGCTAATTTCACTAACTATGCCGATGCCGTTGCCTATGTTGAGCAAATCATACGTGGGGATTTTCCAGCCAACGCGATAGCTATAGTCGGCTCCAACCTTTCAACTGTTGAGCGGGTTAGAGGAAAAGTGAATTACGGGAGGGTGGCATTTACCGGAGCAATGACAGGTGTTTGGATAGGCCTGCTTTTCTTTCTGCTTTTTGGTGCCAGCCCAGATCAATCCACGACACAACTGAACCTGGGTTCTGCACTTCTAATTGGTGCTGGAATTGGAATGCTACTTCAAGTAATCAGATTCAGCTTGGTCAAGAATAAGCGGACTTTCTCAAGCGGGTCACTTGTGGTTGCCGCCAAATACGAAGTAATAGTTCCAGAAGAACTAACCGCTGATGTCCAGATGGCTTATAACAAGGGTGCTCAGCAACAGCCTTAGCCGCGGAGCTTTTTCATCCAGTCTTCGATTTCCTTAGGCTTTCTAGGCAGCTTGCCACTTAGGTTGACCACACCGTTCTTGGTTACCAGAACATCGTCTTCGATTCGCACACCGATGCCACGGAATTCTTTTGGCACCATAAGGTCGTCTTTGTGGAAGTAAAGACCTGGCTCGATGGTGAAGATCATGCCTTCTTCAAGTTTGTGATCGTGATACATCTCTCTTCTGGCTTGAGCACAGTCGTGCACATCTAGCCCTAGATGGTGACCAGTGCCGTGAATCATCCAGCGTCGGTGCCACTGGTTCTCAGGTTTAAGTGACTCTTCGTAGCCACCTTTATAAAAGCCCCACTCAGCAGTCTTTCTAGCAATCACCTGCATCGCGGCTTTGTGCATTTCTGAGTAGGTAACTCCAGGCTTAGCAATTGCGAATACCGCATCGGCAGCTTCAAGCACGGCAAGGTAGATTTCCTTCTGCACCTTATTGAACTTGCCGTTGATTGGAATAGTTCTTGTCACGTCTGCGGTGTATAGCGAGTCAACTTCTACTCCGGCATCGAGAAGTAGGAGTTCGCCAGGCACCACAGGTCCGTCGTTTATGATCCAATGCAATGTGCAGGCGTGATGACCTGCGGCGGCAATCGTTTCATAACCTAAGTCATTTCCTTCAGCGCGAGCCTCTGCGAAGAATGCTCCTTCGACAATACGCTCACCGCGAGGATGCTTGGTTGCCTTCTTCAGTTGCTTGACAACTCTTTCGAATCCTTTGATTGAAGCATTGACAGCTTTTTTCATCTCTTCGATTTCGTAAGAGTCTTTGATTAGGCGTAGTTCTGAAACAAACTCAACCAGCTTGGTACTTTTTTCCAGTGTCAGAACTAGCTTCTTATCGATTGCTTTCAAATCGTCGTCTAGCTTATGCAGCGACTTAGTTGTGATGCCAAGCAGCGCTTCAACGTGCTTTAGCCCAGGGCGGAATCCAACCCAGAACTCACCGATGGCCGAGTTAGCAAAAAACTCGTCGGTATTTTTACCTGCAGTCTCACGGAAGTAAAGAGTAGTTTTTGTTTTCTTGGTTCGCGCATCGATTACGAGAACAGAGTCTGGAACCGTTTGGTTACCCCAACCGGTTAGATGGGCAAAAGCAGAGTGCGGGCGGAAACGATAGTTGGTGTCGTTGGAACGAACCTTTTCCGAACCAGCTTCAATAACAATTACCTTGCCCTCAAAGTGTTTAGCAACAGTCTCTCTGCGCTTAGCTGCAAACGGGGCAACCTTGTGTCTTTTTGGGAGAGGAGATTTATCTTCGGCCCAGTTGCTACCGATGTATTTGACGAACTTGTTTCCAGTTGGTCGTTGCGATCTAGCTGCGTTTCTGGCAGCCAATTTTGCCGATGCGTCTTTGCTCATGTGTTTATTCTGCCATTTATCAGGCAATAGGCTGTAATTTGTGGCACGGAGGCAACATGAAAATTGATCTTCACATTCATTCGAAGAACTCAGATGGCGATGACACCATTGAGGATTTGGTGCCCAAGATTGCTGAAGCCGGAATTGATGTCTTTGCCCTTACCGATCATGACCGAACCGATGGCTGGGAACTAGCCGCAAGCTTAGCCAATAAGCATGGTTTGAGCTTTATCCCTGGGGTTGAGATAACTACTAAAGCCAAATTCCCACCAGAGAAATCATTCGGGGTCCATCTTCTTGCCTACCTGCCAGACCCAGCTAACCTTGAGCTGCAAGAAGTGCTCAAAGCCAATCGCATGGCACGAGAAATACGGATGCGCACCTACGTTGGCAACCTAAGCAAACCTTTTCCCGAATTAAGTTACGAGCTTGTTGTTTCTATCGCCCAGGCGGATTCGACTTTAGGAAGACCTGACATAGCCAAGGCCCTGGTGGAAATCGGAGCCTACGAGAAGGTCAGTGATGTTTGGGCCAGCGGGATTCTAGAAAAAGGCACCGAATACTATGTCAGCACACAGGCACCTGAAGTTCGAGATGTGATTCGTATTGTTCGAGCTGCTGGCGGGGTGCCGGTAATAGCCCATCCTTTAGCCCGAAGTGATAACGATGAGGATGGCCAACCCAAAGAATTCAATCGGGAGCACTTCATTGAATTAGTCAATGCTGGACTGCTCGGTTTGGAGACAAACCATGTTGAGGTAACGGCTGCGCGCAAAGTTGTATTTGAAGATTTCGCAAGAGATTTTGGTTTAGTAACTACCGGCTCAAGCGACTACCACGGCCTGAAAGCCAAACCGGATAATCCGCTCGGAGTGCGATTGACCGAAGTTGATCAACTTAGACGTTTACTAGAACTTGGTAGCGGCACTGAACCAGTGCTTAATCATTCGCTTTGATCAGATTTGTAGTTTCTGATTCGTTTACGAGGTTTGCGAGCGGCAGTTCTTTCTGGTCGTTGAGCAGCCTGTTTAGTCTTGACTTTCGGCTTTTCAGTTTTAGCTACCGGTGCCTGGCCAATTCTTCCCTTGGTTCCGGCTGGAATATTCAAATCAGTGTAGAGGTGTTCTGAGGAGGAATAGGTTTCGATTGGCTCGGGAACTCCTAATTCCAAAGCTTGGTTGATGTTCGACCAGCGAATCAAATCGTCCCAGTCAACAAAAGTGATTGCGATACCGGTTTTCCCAGCCCGACCGGTTCTTCCAATGCGGTGCAGGTAAGCTTTCTCATCTTCCGGCACCGTGTAGTTGATCACATGGCTCACATCGTCGACATCGATTCCGCGCGCAGCCACTTCGGTAGCAACCAAGATTTCTTTTTTGCCGGTTCTAAAGTTTGTGAGCGATCTTTCTCTCGCTTCTTGAGACATGTCGCCGTGCAGAGCGGTTGCTCGGAACCCACGTTGAATCAGTTCTTCGCATAAGTTACCAGCCTGCCTTTTGGTCTTAGTGAAAATTACAGTTTTGCCTCGACCTTCGGCCTGCAAGATTCTGGCAACCACCTCATCTTTGTCTAGCGCGTGAGCTCGATAAAAGAATTGCTTGATGTCTGCCTTAGTGTGACCTTCGTCAGGATCGTTTACGCGAATGTGAACCGGCTTGTTCTGATATTTTCTAGCCAGCGAAACTATCTGCCCGGGCATGGTGGCAGAAAACAGCATTGTCTGTCGCTGCTGGGGTGTGAACGAGAACAGTTTTTCAACATCCGGCAAGAAACCAAGATCCAGCATCTTGTCTGCTTCGTCGAGCACCATCACTTCAATCTTGCTCAAATCGAGTTTGCGCTGGTTATGCAGATCGATGAGACGTCCAGGGGTTCCCACAATCAACTGGGCCCCGGCATCGATCTGAGCCAACTGGCCTTCGTAGGCTTTACCACCATAGATGACGGCAATCTGAACTTCACGCTTGCTGGCTGCCAAAGTGAGATCTTCGGCTACCTGAATAGCCAGCTCTCTGGTCGGCACAACCACCAGGGCCTTTGCTCCAAGATCTGGCTTGAAGCCAAGTTTTTCAAGGATTGGTAATCCAAAGCCCAAGGTCTTACCGGTTCCGGTTTTCGCCTGGCCAATGAGGTCTTGACCTGCCATAGCCACTGGAATTGCTTGCTCTTGGATGGGGAAGGGGCTGGTTATGCCCTTCTCGGCAAGCGCTTCTACGATGTCTTGGGCAATACCCAGATCACTAAAATTCAAGGATTTCTCTAACTCTTCTACTTAGGGCAAGTCTAGGGGGGTTAAGATTGTTCGGTGTTCGAATGGCTGAAGCGTTTCCGTAAGGTTGCTAAGCAACTCTCGGTTGCATCGCGCACGGATGAAAAGAATGCTCGTAACACCAAGGCTATCAACCTAAAGCCATACACTCCAGAGCCGAAAGCTTTTCTCGGTCAATTGGCATACATTCAACTAGCAAACTTTGAAATCCTGACTGCAGCGCTAAAGTTTTCACCAAATACTCAATTCAAGGCTGAATTAGGTGAAGCGGCGGCTCGAAGCTTTGATAAATATCGTCAACTATCCAAAAAATTAGTTGAGCTTGGTGCAGATCCAGCAGAACAAATGAATCCATTTCGCGATCGGATTGCGATGTTCCATTCCAACACCACCGGATTGGACTGGTATGAAGTTGTCATCAAGGTTTATCTAACTTCAGGTTTACTCGATGACTTCTATTCAAGACTGGCTGCGGGGCTAAATGACGAACTTCAGCAGGAAGTTGAAAAGGCTCTGCGCGATAAGGCATTTGAAAAGTTTGCCAAGAAAGTGCTTTCCGATGCCGTTGAGTCAGATCCAGTTTTGGCATCTAGGTTAGCGCTTTGGGGGAGAAGACTAATGGGTGACGTGTTGCTGGAACTTCGTGCAGCATTTGATAACCGTAAGTTAGCTGGAATTCCAAAGACAAAGAAGTTAACTGTTGAGGAAGAAAATAAAGTCAACCTAGCTGCTTATTCAAAGATTGAGCCATTGATTTCAGAACTAACTGGGGCTCACTCGACACGAATGGAAGGCCTAGGCCTAGCTGCCTAAGCTAATTCTTTTCAGCCTTGATTCTTCTCGAGCGAATAAAACGAATCCCAAAAATCATCACCAGAGGCATGCCAAGCATGGTTATGGTCCAAATCCAGTAGTCGGTATAGCTAAGCCCAACCCAGGTCAGTACGGTCCAAACTACAAATCCATAGACCAATGCAATTGCAGGTGCAAGCAGCACGCCGAAGTGCTCTCGGCCGGAAAGCAGGTATGGGGCCATAAGCCCCAGCAGTGCACCGTAAACAAGTATGAAGATGATTTCCATTAGGCGATAAATCCAACTCTTCGGGCTTGGTCAGCACCGATCTCGACGAAGGCGAGAGATGCGACAGGGACAATAAAGGCGCGGCCCTTGTCATCGTTGAGCTTGAGTAGTTTGGCATCACTGTTCAAAGTGTCGACCACAGTCTTTTCAAGTTCTGCAGAGCTCAAGGCTGACTCAAAGGCCAACTCTCTAGCGCTCTCACGTAGACCGATTCTTACTTCCATGTCGCTTCTTTCTTAGTTACCTATAGATTACGACAACTTGGCGGGCAAGCGGAAATCAGTCTTTGTTTTCCTCTGGTTTTTCAACCTCAGCTAGGTCTACCACTTCGAGCTGCTCGGTGATTATGGTAACTGGGCTAGTGAAGCTAGCTGCCTGTGAAATGGGAGTCACAACTTCTGGAGCACTAGGAGCCAATTCACTAGGGCTTAGTGAATAGAGGCGACCCTCCTCCAAATCAACGTGTAGGTCTTCAAGATATTGCGTCATAATCTGAATCTGTTCTTCAGAACCAGAATCCACAGCCTTTAGTAGGTAGTTGGCTAACGATAGTTCGAAGTAGAGATTTGCACGTTGTCTAATGTTTCGGTCCGCTCTTATTAGGCCCTCGTAGGCAAGAGAGATTGCGTCAGCAACTTCGACAGAGCAATCAGCATAGATGGCGGCTAGGTCAACCGCAGGGTCATCAACTGAAAGTTCAGACCAATTGTTAATTCCAACGACTTCGCCTGCTTCGGTCAAAATCACATTTGTGTTCAGTGAGCCGTGCACCACGGTTGGTTGATAGCGGAACAAGTTCACATCAAGAAGTGCATTCTGCCAACGCTCTAGAAGTGCTGGATGAATTCTTCCAGTTTCCATAGCCCGGTCAAACTCGGCGACTCGGTCGCGAACTCGAAGAGCTGGCTCATATTCTGGAAGGCCAGCGTCAGCTACCAAGCTGGTCGGAATTGAATGAATCTGTGCCAAAGTTTGGCCCAGGCTAGTAATCAACGGATCTTCTAG
Organism: uncultured Rhodoluna sp.; assembly: GCA_964443065.1. Classification (GTDB taxonomy): domain Bacteria; phylum Actinomycetota; class Actinomycetes; order Actinomycetales; family Microbacteriaceae; genus Rhodoluna. The sequence continues at coordinate 31,330 of CAYUBJ010000001.1, read as the reverse complement.
CCGTAGGTTGGGCAAGTTGATTGCTCTTCCGGTCACATAGTCAAAAGCCAGAGCTTTATAGACCGCTCCAGGGGAAGTTTCCCCAAGCAGTGCCGGAACCCGAAAAGGAAGGCTGACGTGTTTTAGGACACGCAGTGCTCGAACCTCAAGGCCCAGTCGGGTAAGGGCCAAGGCGGTTTTCGGAGATTTGAGCAGCACCTGCTGCCCGTCATCGGTGGTCAATAATTCGGTAACAATGTCAGCGCCTGGCTCTGAGATGTCCTGAACTTGCTGGAATCTAAGCCCAGGCAATGCGTCGGCTGCTAACGCCGCTAAAATCAAGGAAGGTTTGCCCATGCAATTCAGGTTAGACAAGAACTACGCCAAGACCTGTTTTCGCCACGCAATCCTGTGCAAGCTTTAGTAGAAGAAGCAAAATGACCACAATGCTCAACCTGCCTCTGGCCCAGCCGGTGCTCAATCGGGACAGCCTTGCCCGCGATGGGGCTGAGCTTTTTGATTTGCTTTGGAGCGAGCCAGAAACCAGAATTCTGGTTATTTATAAAGGTAAGACGCTGCTGAATGATGGCAAGTTGGTTATGTTCCGAACCGATCAGGCTACCGCAGGCAAATACCGAGTTTATCTTGGACGAACCAATCAGGCCATCGAGGATATTCCAATAAATAGCCCAATAGTTCTCTCAGTACTCAGCGACAATGCTGCTTTAGCTTTAGAGCCAAACTTAGACAACTGGAAAGAACTAAGAAGAACTGGCGCAGGATTGGCTCCAGCCTATGCGACCTTGTTTACTCAGGCTCTGGCTATCCACAACTGGCACGAGACTCACCAGTTCTGTCCAGCCTGCGGTCAGATTACGATCATGCGTCAAGGGGGCTGGTCAAGATTTTGCATCAGTGAAGATCGTGAACTTTTTCCAAGAACCGACGCCGCAGTAATTGTTAGCATCATCGATAATCAGGATCGAATCCTGCTCGGTTCTCAAGGTAGCTGGCAAGAAAATCGCTGGTCTGTTTTAGCTGGCTTTGTTGAAGCTGCTGAGTCACTGGAGTCAGCGGTCAAGCGTGAAATGTTTGAAGAGTCGGGTATTCATGTAACCGATCCTGTTTACTTAGGTTCACAAGCTTGGCCCTATCCTTACTCACTAATGTTGGCCTTTACCGCAAAAGTTGATAGCTCGAACAGTGCGGAAGATATTCTGGCCGATGGAATCGAAATTGCAAAACTTCGCTGGTTTAGTCGAGACGAACTTCGTGCCGAAGCTAAACAAATTCAACTTCCGAGTCGCATATCTATTGCCAGAGCACTTATTGAAAGATGGCTCGGCGAGGAGATTCAAACATTGACTGAGCTAGAAGGCAACTAGTCATGCAATTGGAACCGGAACAAATTCTCCAGGCCCTTGATGATAATCAGGCTCAGGCCGCCCAATCGCTCTTGGGCCCGACCGTGATTCTAGCTGGCGCTGGAACCGGTAAGACTCGAACCATAACCCATCGAATCGCCTACGGAATTGTTCGCGGTGACTTTAGTGAAAACAGAGTCTTAGCACTTACCTATACCAACCGTGCAGCCGGAGAGCTGCGGGCTAGGCTTCGCGCACTTGGCGTGCAGTCTGCAAATGCCAAAACTTTTCACTCAGCTGCGCTGGCGCAATTGGAGTACTTTTTCAGAACCCTGTATGGCACTCAACCTTTTAGAGTTCAAGAATCTAAGGCAAAGACCATTGCTCAGGCTGCTAGCTCTCTAAAAATAAAACTCGATCCAAATTCGATAAGAGATATTGCAACTGAAATAGAGTGGCGAAAGTTTTCGCTTCTTAGCCTTGAAGAGTATGCCGAGAAAATCTCGGAGAGAGTTCTACCGCAAGGAATATCAGCCAATCGCGTCATCGACATTCAGGCCGCCTATGAGCAGGAGAACCTCAAGGACAAGCGAATGGATTGGGAGGATGTGATTCTGCTCTGCACGGGAATGCTTCGTGCGGAAGCCAGGGCACTAGCTCACGTCCAACAGCAATACCGCTTTTTCACCGTCGATGAGTATCAGGACATTTCCCCATTGCAGCAGGATCTTCTGGACACTTGGCTTGGCGATAGAAACGACATCTGCGTTGTCGGTGATCCAAATCAAACCATCTACTCTTTCACTGGAGCTAGCTCCAGTTATCTTGAAAACTTCACGCTTCGCTATCCCGATGCAAACCTGATCCAGCTAAATACCAATTACCGATCTAATCCAGAGATCATCAGAGTTGCTAACCGGGTGCGGGTTCATCAACATCTCGATGAACTTGAGGCAAAGAGGCCGCTCGGGCTTAGCCCAGAGGTCAACGTTTATGAAAATAAACAACTTGAGGCTAAGGCGGTTGCAGCCAAAATAAAACAGCAACTATCAGCCGGAGTAAAAGCTAGCCAGATTGCTGTGCTTTATCGAATCAATGGTCAATCGGAACCCGTTGAGCAGGCCCTGACTGAAATCGGAATTGAATATCAGGTTCGAGGCGGTCAGCGTTTTTTCAATCGCCAAGATGTGATGAGCGCTATTCGCCTTGTTCGAGCTGAGGCAAGCGCACCTAGCAGTAAGCCACTGTACGAAGTCGTCACCGCGCTGGTCAGATCGCTCGGTTGGCAGAGTGTTCGTCCAGAAGAGGGTGGAACCAAGTTGGAAAACTGGGAAGCTTTGAACCACTTCGTTCAGATTGCTGAAGAGCTCGGGGCAAATGCAACCATCCAAGATTTTGCTAACGAGTTAGATGAAAGGCAGCGTTCACAACACGAACCAGTTCGTGAATCGGTAACTTTGAGCACCATTCACGCCGCTAAGGGCCTGGAGTATCAATCGGTGTTTATTATCGGCGCTACCGAAGGTTATCTGCCGATCAGTTATGCAAAAACTGAAGTTGACATCATTGAGGAGCAGAGACTGTTCTATGTTGCAATTACCAGAGCCAAGGATTCGTTGGTTATTACTTGGCCCCAGCGGGATTCTGAAACGGGTAGAGAAAACTCGGCTAGCCGATTTCTAAAGTTTTTTGACTAAATTCCTGGCAACTGCAAAGTGAGTGTCTTTCGTATTTGACTCTTTCAACATTTCCCGTTCCGTAATCAATTCGGTAGCCAAGTAAACACTGTTCTTGTGTAGCGGTTATTTGTTTGAATCCGGACTGCTCATCTATCCTTCGCAAAATTGCTCGGCAGGCTAGTCCGCAGGCTGCCAATAAAGCTGCGGCATCATCTCGCATTCTTGGAAGCTCTAACAACTGTGTTGCTATTACTGGCCAGTATTCATCTTTGTCTACCGCTAACTCCTGCAAGCAGTTCAAACATGCGGTTTTGCCGGGTATGACAACAGGGGAAATTTGAGCAAAATCTAGATTGAAGGTAATACCGATGTGGTCAACGTCCCTGGCCAACCATCTGGAGTATGTTCTCGGGTTCAGCGCCAGATGGCCAACTGTAATTGCGAAGGACAGTTTGATCTCCGAATTGGATCTTAGATTCAAGTCAATTATTCGGTTTGAACTGTTTGGGAGGGCTAGCTCTTCGACGATGCTAGTTGCTGCCAGAAAACGATCCATCCCTAGTGCTTTTGGGGGATAACCCAGTTCACCCAAATCTGTTCTTAGAACTTTTCCAGAATCGTGACTAACCACTTTTCCAATTCCAGAAGCAAGCAGAGCCTTAGTCAACATCAAGCCGGTCTTATCCAGCTGATCGATGTGAATGCTGCGTTGCCATCGCTCAGCCAAAACCATTTCACCATTGACGTTGTAGTCCAACGCTGCTCGAGCAATTTCAGCGAAGGCTATTTCCTGCCACGGTCCGAATGCTGGTCTTTGCTCAGTGCGTACCAGTGGCGCAAGCTTTTCCACCAATTTCAAAGTGTCACCTGGATTAGCTCCGATGGTCGTGTCCAAAACATTTTCTTGGCCTTGGACTATACCGCTGTATAGTGAGGCGACAATTCGCTGTTCGGCTTCAGTTAGATTTTCCAATCGAAGCTGATTTGCACCAAGTCCAATTTGAAGAGTTGTTGGGGTTACCCAAGCTGTAGGGAGAGCTTTGTTTATTCGATGCAACACGAAGGTTATTGTGATGCAAAAACAAATTCTTTGTTTTTAGTTCTACACATCTCCAAGCAGGTCGCGTATTGCCTGATCCATCGCATCACCAATACCAAGGTCGTTTTTGACCTTTGCTACAAACTGCTCCGGGTTATCAATGTCCTGTGAAGTTGGAAGGAAGTCAGGGTGATCCCAAAGCGAATCTCTTTTTTCATTGCCAACCGATTTTCCGATTGCTTGCCAAAGAGCAGATGCCTCCCGCATACGCTTTGGTCTTAGCTCCAGGCCAACTAGAGACTGGAAGGTTCTCTCCGCTGGTCCACCGGTTGCTCTTCGGCGTCTGACGGCCTCCCTAATTGCTTCACCTTTTGGTAAGCGCTTGGCCGCATCGATGGTAACCGCGTCAACCCAGCCTTCAATCAGTGCAAGGTTTGTCTCAATAATGTCTAAAGCGGTTTGTTGGCTTTCTGATCGAGCTGCAAGGAAGGCGCCGGATTCGAGAGCGGCTTGCAGCTCCTGCGGGTTACTTGGATCAAAATCTTCGCTGATTTCCTGCATGCGTGAGGTGTCCACGGAAATGCCGGCTGCATACTCGCGGATTTGGGCAACGACTTTTTCTCTCAACCAGCGTGAGTGCTTGAACAGTCGGATGTGGGCTAGTTCTCGAAGGGCTAGATAGATGTATGCCTGGTCTTCATCTGGACCTAAATCTAAAGATCTTATGAACTCATCTAGGTTCTGCATCACGAATGCTGGGCGTTGCTCAACATATATAGGAAGACCTATTTCAGTTCCGGTTAGAGCTTCTCGGGAGAGTAGACCGAGTGCTTGACCCAACTGCATGGCAAACATCATCGCTCCGGCAGAGCGCATAATGTTGCTTGCGCCTTTCAAACTTTCAGAGAACTCATCTGGTAACTGACTTTGAATTGCTTCACTAAGACTTCGGTTCATTCGATCGGCAACTGGTTCGGCCAAGATCCTAAAAAGTGGTAGCGCATCGTCCACCCAGAGACTTCGCGAGAGCAACTTTGGTTCTGTGGTGATCTCGGCGATGTCGGTTGCCTCGTTGAGCCAAAGGTTTGCAATGCCCAAGTTATCAAGCAACTTCTTTTTGCCGGTCTCTTCAATTGACTTGGAATTTACTTTGGCTATTTCTTTGGCACGGCTCCCAGCCGCCTCCCAGTTAACTCCTGAGCCATCCATCGGTGGAGTCGGAATTAGAAAAGCACCTTGGATGTTTTCGAAAAGTCGCTGAAGTGATTCAGGAGTACCATCAAAGCCCCCAGCTGCAGCCAGCGCCTCAGGGTCGAAGCCCTGCTTGAGCATCTCTTCCCAGAGTTTGCGCAAATCGTCTGGGTCAGGCTGTTGGCCATCTTTGGGGTCAAAATCATTCATGGTGTAGTTAACGCTAGAACTATTTTTGTTTCTTTGGGGGCTAACTCTATTGTGTTCGCCAATAGCGTGGATGACACGGCGGCCAAGGGGCGTTGCCTAACCTAGGCTGTTAGTAATGAGCCCAATTCGTAAATCAGCTAAGCCACGATCGCTAGCCCGCCTAATTCTCGGGGGATTAGGAACGGCCGGACTGGTCGGTGGAAGTTTGTTTCTGGGTTTAGCCCCAACCTCGTATTTAGTTGAAAAGCCTGGACCGGTTTATGACGTGCTTTCAACCATTGGCGGCAAACCGGTGATTGCAGTTAATGATTTGGAGACTTACCCAACTCAGGGTTCACTAGATTTGCTAACCGTTAGCGTTTCGGGAGATGCAAAACGTGGCGCATCTTGGCTTCAGCTTGGCTGGTCATTTTTCGAGGATGGTGCCGAGATTATTCCGCTGGAGGATGTTTATCCGCCAGGTGTGGATTCTAATCAGGTAAATGAAGAAGCCGACATCATGATGCTTGATTCTCAGGCAAGTGCAAAAGCGGCAGCACTAACCGAACTTGGCTATCAGATTGAAACCAATGTTCGAGTTAGCGTCGTTCAAAAAAATGGAGCAGCCGGCGGAATTCTAAAAGCCGGGGACATCTTGTTGACAGTAGACGGCGAAAAAGCAACAGGAATTGATCAGGTAAGAGCCCAGGTTGCGGCAAGTCAGGGAAAGCGACCAGTTGTTTTAGAGGTTCTCCGTGGAGAAGAAACCTTCACATTTGAAATCACCCCAAGACTGGTTGATGGTAACTGGCGGCTAGGTATCTTTGTCGCAACTGTTCCAGAGGTCCCAGTTGATATCTCCATCGAGGTCGGCAACGTTGGTGGGCCCTCCGGAGGGCAGATATTCGCTCTTGCAATTTATGACTTACTCACTCCGGGTTCGCTAGTTGATGGTAACCATGTTGCCGGGACAGGAACTATTGACGTTGACGGAAAGATCGGCGCTATCGGTGGAATAAAGCAAAAACTGCATGGGGCGAAAAACGCAGGTGCCAAGTACTTCCTAGCGCCAAGCGCTAATTGTTCAGAAGTGGTCGGTAATATTCCTCAAGGGCTTCAAGTTATAAAGGTTTCAACGCTGAAGGATTCAATAAATGCCCTGGAGGCAATTAAATCCGGACAGGCCAACACACTACCAAGTTGCAAATAAAAAGAGAGAAAAGAAATGACGCAATACAATCAAGCCGCCATTCGTAAACGTGCACCGCTGGTGATTTCCCTCGGAATTGTAATTCTGTTAGGAATTATTCTGGTCGCCGCATCGGGTCTCTATACCGATGTGCTTTGGTTTGACCAGCTTGGCTACCTAAGTGTGCTTACCACTCAGCTTTGGGCTCAGACCTGGGTCTTTCTTGCCGCAACAGTAAGTGCCGGCCTAATCGTTTGGCTGAACATCTTTATTGCTTGGCGTTTCCGTCCGGTCTATGTGACTAGCAATGATTTTTTTGGAAGAGACCTTGGTGAATTTAGGGTTGCTCTGGATAAGGCACGCAAGCGCATGTTCCTTATCCTGCCTGTGCTGATCGGTTTGTTCATTGGTTCAGGTGAATCAACAAGCTGGCAAAAAGTTTTACTTTTCATAAATCGTAGTTACACAGGGGTTACCGATCCGCAATTCAAATTGGATGTCTCGTTTTATATGTTTGAGCTTCCGTTTTACCTTGACCTAATCAACTTCGCCATGCTCACACTGCTGCTGGCAATCATTCCAACAGCCATAGTGCACCTGGTCTATGGCGGAATTAAGTTCAACGGAAAGAAGTCAACATTTACCAAGGCAGCTCGAATCCAGGTAGCAGTTCTAGCTGGATTGTTCACTTTGGTTCTCGGTTTTAGCATCTGGATTGGTCAGTATGAAACCATGACCAGCTCCGAGGGCCTATACACCGGTGCTACCTACTCCGATGTAAACGCAGCAATCCCAGCTGCGCAAATTCTTACCGCTATCTCTTTCGTGGTGGCGCTGCTCTTCCTAGCCGCCGCTGTGATTGGTAAATGGCGTCTGCCAATCCTTGGAACAGGTCTAATGCTGGTTTGTTCAATCCTTCTCGGTGGCGTCTGGCCAGGTATTGTTCAGACCTTCCAGGTAGTCCCAAACGAGCGAACACTTGAAGCGGATTACATCAAGAGGAACATAGATGCCACTCGCGCAGCTTATGGTCTGGACAAAGTTGAGGTAATTGAATACGACGCAAAGACCACTGCAACGGCAGGAGCGTTGAAAGAAGATGCTCAGACTGCTGCCCAGATTCGTATCATTGATCCGAATCTAGTCAGCGCCTCATTCAAGCAACTAGAACAGTATCGTCAGTACTACAACTTCGTAAACCACCTTGATGTCGATCGATACATAATCAATGGCAAAGCACAGGACACTGTAATAGCTGTTCGTGAACTGAACCAATCAGGTTTGGGTAGCTCTCAGTCTTGGTATAACAATGTGATTGTTTACACTCACGGCTACGGTTTAGTTGCGGCATATGGAAACCGTCGATCCACAGATGGTCAGCCGGTTTTCCTTCAGTCCGGAATTCCATCTACTGGCTCGCTTGGCGAATACGAGCCGAGAATCTATTTCGGTGAGAGGTCACCGCTTTACTCAATTGTTGGAGCGCCTAAGGGTGCTGCCGATAGAGAACTCGATTATCCAGCTGGATCGGATGGTTCAACAACCGATCAACAGACCATGACCACCTTCAATGGAAATGGTGGGCCAAAGCTGGACAGCATCTTTAAGCGCCTGTCTTATGCGCTTAAGTTCCAGAGTGAACAGATCCTTCTGTCAGACGCGGTGACTGATTCCTCGCAGATTCTTTACAACCGAAGTCCTCGTGAACGCGTTGCTCAGGTCGCTCCATATCTGACTCTGGACAATGACATTTATCCGGCAATTGTGGATGGCCGTGTGGTCTGGATCGTTGATGGCTACACCACTTCTTCCCAGTATCCATACTCGAGAGCAGAAAACCTCGCGGACACCATTTCGGACAGTTCGACATCGCCAGTAGGGGAAGCTGGAAATATCAATTACATTCGAAACTCGGTAAAGGCAACTGTTGACGCTTACGACGGCTCGGTCAAGCTCTACGCCTGGGATGAGAAAGATCCTATTCTGCAGACCTGGATGAAGATTTTCCCTGGCACTGTTCGTCCAGTTTCTGAAATGTCTGGGGCATTGCTTTCACACGTTAGATATCCAGCAGATCTATTCAAGATGCAGCGTGGAATCCTAGGTCAGTATCACGTAACCGATGCTGGTGCTTTCTACTCGCAGCAGGATGCCTGGATGACACCGAACGATCCTGTTGATGAGGGAACCGGTGGCTCGGCCCTGCAACCTCCTTACTACCTAACTCTGGAAGCACCTGGCCAGAAGAAACCATCGTTCTCGATATACTCAACATTTATTCCTCGTTCCACCGGGGATGCAAGTCGAAATGTATTAACCGGGTATCTGGTGGCTGACTCTGATGCTGGAACGAAGAAGGGCGTGGTTTCTGATCATTATGGAAAGCTGCGGCTTCTGACTCTTCCGCGAGAGACAATCGTGCCAGGCCCCGGTCAGGTTCAGAACAATTTCAACTCGGATAGCGAAGTTTCAAAGCTTTTGAATATTCTGCGCCAGGGATCAACCACTGTGTTGAACGGTAACCTGCTCACTCTTCCAATCGGTGGCGGTCTGCTATACGTTCAGCCGGTATACATCCAGTCAACTGGTGAAACCTCATTCCCATTGCTAAAGAAAGTTCTGGTTGCCTTTGGTGACAAGATTGCGTTCGAAGACAATCTTGATGATGCTTTGAATGCACTATTTGGCGGTGACGCCGGCGCAGGAAATGGTGGTACCACCCCAGAAGAGCCTGGGCTGACTAATGCCGAAAAGCTAGCCAATGCGCTAGAGGACGCTCGTAAAGCGATTGAAGATAAGGACGCAGCAATGCGCGCTGGAGACTGGACCGCATACGGTAAGGCTGAAGCGAGATTGCAGGCGGCAATCGAGACTGCACTAGCACTGAGCAAAAAGTAGTTGCTTTCTGTTAGACTGAAGGTTCGCCGCGGGGTGGAGCAGTTCGGTAGCTCGCCGGGCTCATAACCCGGAGGTCGTAGGTTCAAATCCTGCCCCCGCAACCAATCTATGAAAGCCCTGAGAGATCAGGGCTTTCATGTTTTGTGGATAAGTAGGTTGTTGCGAGGACCCTAAAATCTAGAATTGGCCGATGCTCACTGTCTCCGGATTGGCTCTTTTAGCTGGCATCTGGCTTTCGCCTAGCTGTCCAGCGAATCTGCAACTAACCGACACTACCGTTGGGGCGATTACCAATTCAGAGGCGCTACTACTCTGTGTCTCTCGTTCGGTGCTGATCAAAGGGACGGATGGAAATCTAAAGCTGGTAATAAACAGCAACCAAACCAGTCCAAGTTGTTTGGTTTATCCGAATGGTTTATCACCTGATCTGACTTACGCGTTAATTTCTAGTGGCCATGTTGGTTGCTGGAGTTTGTATCCGCCCAGTCAACCGATTGCCATCGTGAACATCGGCAAGCCAAATCAAGCTGAGTTGGCTAAGGCGCTAAAAAGTTTTAGACCGACGCAACCAAGAATCATTGTTAGCCCTAGAACCGATTTAGTGATTGGAAGTGCTGTCAATTTCTCAAGCACCACGAGGGCCGAAACGATCAACTGCAAATTACTCGGATTAAACTGTCAGGTTCGGTTTACCCCGCGCGGCTACCTCTGGCAAATAGGAGCGCTGAAGACCAAATTGCAAAAGCCGAGGTTACTTTTGCAGGAAACAGGTTTTGTTCCGGTGAACCTCTCGGTAAATTTCTCAGTTGAATACAGGTTTATCGGTCTGAGCAACTGGGTCTTGGTTAGACCTAATGTTTGGTCAACAGCACCGAGCGTTCGGCTTAGCGTTGGCGCTGTGCCAACTGAACCGCCAAATCATAGAGCGCCCAGGCTAGTGAATAAGCCCTGCGTGAGTGCAAATCGATGGGGTTGCTGATTTCCAGAAAATTCCCAGCAGGATTTCATAAACTTATTAAGTTCGGAAAGTAATTTTTGTTCTGAACTTAGCGCAGGGAGTTTCCTTTAGATGTCTGATAACAAGAAGCACTACAACACACAGTTCATGGCAGAGATTTTTAAACTACCAACCTCTGATAAGTCAGGGCTTACTCCACCTAAAAAAGCTGGTTCAAAATCTCTCGTAGTCGCCGCCATCCTTGGCCCGCTTCTTGGAGTTTTTGTTGGCGCTTTTGCAGTCAACGGTCTTGTCCCTTTTTCATCTGGAACGAGCCAAGTAGTTATCAACAATGTTGAGAAAGTTAACTGGGTCAGTGGAGCAGCGGCTAAGGCCCTGCCTTCGGTGGTCACACTCTCAGTGTCTTCTGACTCAGGAGCTGGCACTGGCTCTGGTGTGGTGCTTACCAGCGATGGGTACATCCTGACTAACTCTCACGTTGTCACTTTGGATGGAGCGGCAAGCGATGTTTACATCGAAGTGAAGACCAGCGCAGATCGGATTTTCAAAGCTACTGTGGTCGGTACGGATCCAACCAACGATCTTGCCGTAATCAAGGCCAGGGGAACCGGCTTCACCCCAATTGAATTTGCCGATAGTTCGAATCTAAACGTCGGTGAGTATGCCGTAGCTATCGGTGCACCGCTTGGTTACGAGGCTACAGTTACCGCTGGTGTTATCTCTGCTATGCACAGAACAATTCAGGTAGCATCATCTGCGGTTCCAAAAGATGGCGGCTCAAGCCTAGAACTTTGGAATAACGCTAACAACCAGCCACCGGTAAACCTAGATGTTATTCAGACCGACGCCGCCATCAATCCAGGTAACTCCGGTGGTGCTCTTGTGAATCAAGCCGGTCAACTTATTGGTATCAATGTTGCTATTGCAACAGCGACTAGCTCAACATCTCAAGCTGGAAGTATCGGTGTTGGTTTCGCTATTCCATCGAACACAGCAAAGCGTGTTTCAGATCAGATTATTAAAACTGGAAAAGTTTCACATGGATTGCTCGGTGCTTTTATTGCCGATGCGACTAATTCTGATCAGCAGGGCTCATTTAGCATCGGCGCTGAAATACAAAAATTGACTGCAGGTGGTCCAGCTGAGAAGGCTGGATTAAAAGTTGGCGATATCGTTATAAAAGTCGATGATGAAAAGATTGACGGAGCTTCAAAGCTCACCGCCACCATCAGATCCAAGCCTGCCTTTGCAAAAGTGACCATAACAGTTATCAGAGATGGCGAAGAAATGCAGATTTCAGCCACCCTAGGAGACGCTGAAGCTGCTAATTAGTTGGTGGCAGCGCTAATACATGGCAAACTTGTTGGTATGTCAAATGCGCCATCAGTTCAGTACTCGATAACTATTCGTCTAGAAGCGCCGGCAAAAACTACCGCGGTAAGTGAACTCACATCAATCATCGAGAAAATTGGTGGATCGGTAACAGCGGTTGACGTAAATCACTCCGATGCTGAACGTGTTCGTGTTGACCTAACCTGCGCCTGTCGCGATTCTGATCACGCAACTCAGATTGTCTCTGAACTAAAAGGTGTCACCGGAGTTGTGGTTGGCAAAGTCTCGGATCGAACTTTCTTGGCTCACTTAGGTGGCAAGTTAACTATCGAATCAAAGCTGCCGATTCGTAACCGTGACGACCTGTCGCTTATCTACACCCCAGGTGTGGCAAGAATTTGTGAAGCTATTGCAAAAGACCCAGCAGATGCTAGAAGGCTAACCATAAAGCGCAACACGATTGCCGTGGTAAGTGACGGTTCAGCAGTTTTGGGGCTGGGAAATATTGGGCCATTAGCAGCATTACCGGTAATGGAGGGTAAGGCAGCGCTGTTCAAACGTTTTGCCAACATAGATGCTTTTCCAATCTGCTTGGACACTCAGGATGTAGATGAGATTGTGAAGACAGTCAAGGCGATTGCCCCAGTCTTTGCAGGCATCAACTTAGAAGATATTTCTGCCCCCAGATGTTTTGAAGTTGAGGAGCGCTTGCGCGCAGAATTGGATATCCCGGTATTCCACGACGATCAGCACGGAACAGCGATTGTTTGTTTAGCTGCTCTGAGCAACGCTCTCAAGGTAGTCAACAAAAGAATTGAAGATGTTCACTTGGTTCTAAGTGGTGCTGGTGCCGCGGGAACCGCTGTTTTGAAACTACTATTTGCCGCAGGTCTAAAGCAGGCTACGGTTGTTGACCAAAAGGGAATCATCTTTGCTGGCCGAGCAGATATTCAACCGGATACCAATCTGAATTGGATTGCTACAAATACCAATCAGAGCCGCCAGGAAGGTTCACTAAAAGAAGCTCTGATTGGCGCAGATGTCTTCATCGGAGTTTCCGCGGGTAACCTACTGGTGGCTGAAGATATTGAACGCATGGCAAAAAATGCGATTGTTTTTGCTTTAGCTAACCCGACTCCGGAAATCGATCCGGCCCAGGCTGCAAAGTTTGCCGCAGTGGTGGCAACTGGAAGAAGTGACTTTGCCAACCAGATTAATAACGTGCTTGCATTCCCAGGTGTCTTCCGCGGACTACTCGATGCCGGTGCTACCAAAATCACCGAAAACATGCTGCTAGCAGCAGCAACAGCGTTAGCAGACTGTGTTGAAAAAGACGAGCTCAACGCTTCGTATATTGTCCCTTCGGTATTCCACCCAGATGTCGCCCAGCGGGTAGCCGATGCTGTGCGCACTGCGAAAGGCTAAGCGTGGATCAGGAAGTTAAATCCTCCACCGATCCAATTGTGAATCCGGTTGAGCCAGGTGATCATGAACGTTACTCGCACTATGTTCGCAAAGACAAAGTTGTTGAATCAGCGGTGATGGGAACCCCAGTGGTTGCTCTTTGTGGCAAGGTTTGGGTACCTAGCCGTGATCCCGAGAAGTTTCCAGTATGCCCTGAATGCAAGGAGATTTACGACCTTATGAGGGCTAACGAGGGTAGCGAATAGACTTGTCGGGTGAATAACGCTCCGATAGGTATTTTCGACTCCGGTGTCGGTGGGCTGACTGTTGCCCGAGCAATTATTGACCAACTTCCCAACGAATCAATCATTTATCTAGGTGACACTGCGAATACCCCATATGGTCCAAAGCCACTTAGTGAAGTTCGAACTCTAGCCATTGATGTGATGGATCGACTTGTCGATGAGGGAGTGAAGATTCTGGTAATCGCCTGCAACACCGCATCAGCCGCCGTTCTTCGCGATGCCCGTGAGCGTTATACCGAGGGCCGAGGAATTCCTGTTGTCGAAGTTATCCAACCAGCGGTCAGAAGAGCCGTTGCGGCTACCAGAAATGGAAAAGTTGGCGTAATCGGGACCAACGCAACAATTAACTCCAAAGCCTACGAGGATGCTTTCGCTGCCGCTGTGAATCTAGAAGTTACTTCAGTAGCTTGCCCCGAGTTTGTTCAGTATGTTGAGCGGGGCATTACCAGTGGTGCGGAACTCATAGCCCTTGCTGAGTCTTATCTTGAACCAATCAAAGCTAGTCAAGTGGACACCTTAGTTTTAGGGTGCACCCACTATCCGCTTCTCACCGGCGCCCTATCTTATGTGATGGGGGAACAGGTCACCTTAGTTTCGAGTGCCGAGGAAACAGCTAAAGATGTTTACCGCACTTTGCTTGCCCACAATCTGTTGCGCACTGATTCAGCAAAGCCAACTCTAAGGTTCCAGTCAACCGGTGACTCAAAGTCCTTTGCCGAATTGGCCAGAAGATTCCTCGGCCCCGAGGTTCAAACAGTAGAACAGATTGGTTAGCAAATGGCTAGAGTCGACGGAAGAGAAAATAACCAACTTCGACAGGTTTCGATTGAGCGCAATTGGAGCGAACATGCAGAAGGTTCCGCGCTAATTAGCTTCGGTTCAACGAAAGTGCTTTGCACAGCCAGCTTTACACCTGGAGTGCCACGTTGGAAAGTTGGCAAAGGGGAGGGTTGGGTAACCGCAGAGTATGCAATGCTCCCTCGCGCCACTCACGAAAGAAATGACCGTGAATCGGTAAAGGGAAAAATCGGCGGCCGTACGCACGAGATTTCAAGATTGATTGGTAGAGCACTAAGAGCAGTGGTTGACTTCAAGGCGCTGGGTGAAAATACCATTGTGATCGATTGCGATGTTCTCCAGGCCGACGGTGGAACAAGAACAGCTGCAATCACAGGTGCTTATGTCGCACTTGTGGATGCGGTTAGATACGGGGTTTCTAAAGGATTCATTCCTGCCAACAACAGAGTGATCATTGATTCCGTGGCAGCAATTTCCGTCGGAATTATTGATGGAGTGCCGATGTTGGATTTGGCCTATACCGAAGATGTGAGAGCCGAAACCGACATGAATGTTGTGGTTACTGGCAGTGGTGATTTTGTTGAGGTTCAGGGAACCGCCGAGGGTGTTGCCTTTAGTCGCGATGAGCTAAATAGCCTTCTGGACTTGGCACTTCATGGAACAGCAGAGCTGAGTGTCATCCAAAGAACTGCGTTGGATTAGCCAACCATGAAACTTGTTCTAGCAACCCATAATCAGGGCAAGGTGGCTGAACTAAGAGCCATTCTCGCTCCGGTTGGTCTAGAACTTGTTGGATATGACGGTCCTGAGCCGATTGAGGATGGAACAACATTTCTAGAAAATGCCATGATCAAGGCAAGAGCCGCTCACAAACACACCGGCCTGCCAGCTTTGGCTGATGACTCAGGTTTGCAGGTAGAAATCCTTGGTGGTTCACCAGGAATATTCACCGCAATATGGTCAGGTAGCAAAGATAACGTTGCCAATCGAAGATTACTTTTAGCGCAGCTAAAAGACGTTCCCGAAGCACATCGCCAAGCTTCTTTTGTTTGCACAATCGCATTGGTCTCCGAAGATGTTGAACTTAGTTTCACTGGTATTTGGCCAGGGTCGATAGCCTTTGAGGAACGCGGCACAAACGGGCACGGCTATGACCCGATATTTATTCCAGAGGGGTTTCAGCAAACCGCAGCAGAGTTAGAGCCAGAAGTAAAGAATGCACTTAGCCACAGATCAATTGCATTAAGTTCGCTAATTGATTATCTGAAGGCTAACGTCGTTTAGCTTTTATTACTTCAATAGTTACTGGAATGAACGAAAGTGCAATAAGCACAAGTGTCACGATAATTACGTGCTCACGAATAAAGGCGATATTTCCTAAGAAATAACCGAGCAGAGGTACGCTGAAACCCCAGCTAATCGCACCAATTAGGTTATTTCGCAAATAGTAGGAATACTTCATCTTTCCAACTCCAGCTGCTACGGGAATGAAAGTTCGCATGATGGGGACATAGTGAGCGAAGATGACTGCTTTGCTGCCATATTTCTTGAAAAAGTTTTCTGCCCGTTCAACATTTTTCTGGCTAAACAGTTTCGATTCAGGTCGTTTAAAAACTTTTGGTCCGGCGGTTTTACCGATGTAGTAACCGATCTGGTCTCCTAAGACGGCGGATAACGAAATACAAATACAAGCCAGCCAGATAGGTGCGTCGATGACACCGCCACCAATCATCAGGCCGACTGTGAACAGCAGTGAGTCACCGGGTAGGAAAAAGCCAACCAGCAGGCCGGTTTCGGCAACCACTATGAGGCAAGCGATAACTAGAGCTAGTGGCCCGAAATCAGCCAGGATGCTTTCAGGGTGCAGGATGTCATTTATATTCACGCGCCCCCAGCAGGATTCGAACCTGCGCACCCGCCTCCGGAGAGCGGTGCTCTATCCCCTGAGCTATGGGGGCTACTGGGTTTATCCCAGACTACCAGCGCCTACCAATTAGGCACCTGCCCTTTATTGAGGCGGTTCGCTAGACTAGAGCAATAAACCCGCGCAGGCAGAGTGGCTTGCCAAAAGCCCAAAAAATCGAAAGTGTTTCATTGACCCCTGCAGACCTATCCAATTGCATTTTGCTGGCGCTAGAAAAGCTGCAGCAGGATGGAATTCTGCCTGCCGGAGAGTTGCCGGAAACGGTGACCGTTGAAAGACCCAAAAACCGCGATCATGGCGACTGGGCTACGAATGTTGCGATGCAGGTTGCTGGTCGACTGGGGATTGCACCGAGAGAAATGGCCACTGCGCTGGCTGGGGAGCTTTCTTCCATCGAAGGCATTGCAAAGGTGGATGTAGCGGGGCCTGGATTTATCAACATTACCTTGAGCGCAGCGGCAGCTGGAGAACTGGCCAAGCAGATCGTTTTGGCTGGGCCTGATTATGGCAAAGGTGAACTTTATTCTGGGCTAAAGATGAACCTCGAGTTTGTCTCTGCAAATCCAACCGGTCCGATGCATATCGGTGGTACCAGATGGGCGGCGGTCGGAGACTCATTGGCAAGGATATTCCAAGCCCAAGGTGCTGATGTCACTAGAGAGTATTACTTCAACGACCATGGTGCCCAGATAGATCGATTTGCAAGATCACTTTTAGCTTCGGCCAAAGGCGAACCGGCTCCGGAAGACGGTTATGCCGGTGAATACATCAACCAGATTGCTAAAGCTGTGTTAGCGGAGCATCCAGAAGCGCTTGGCCTTCCAGACCCAGAGGCTACTGAAGTGTTCCGCGCATTCGGTGTTGAACTAATGTTTGCTGAAATCAAACAGTCGCTTGAAGATTTTGGGGTCAAGTTCGACGTTTTTTTCCACGAGAACTCCTTATATGAAAGTGGAGCGGTCGCCAAAGCAATTGAACGTTTGAAAACCCTAGGTCACATCTTTGAAGAAGATGGAGCAATATGGTTGCGTTCGACAACCTTTGGTGATGACCGGGATCGAGTGGTAATCAAAAGCGATGGTGAGGCAGCTTACATAGCCGGTGATCTTGCTTACTACTTGAATAAGCGAGAACGTGGTTTTGATCGAGCTATCTACATGCTTGGCGCAGACCATCACGGTTACGTTCAACGAATGATGGCAATGTGTGCCGCTTTTGGTGATGAGCCGGGTGTAAATCTAGAGATACTAATCGGTCAGTTAGTCAACTTGGTCCGAAACGGTGAGCCGGTGAGGATGTCTAAGCGTGCCGGAACTGTAGTGACCATGGAGGATTTGGTTGAGGCTGTCGGGGTTGATGCTGCTCGCTATGCACTTACTCGTTCTTCCATTAACTCGATGCTGGATATCGATTTGGACCTGCTTTCAAAAAAGACCAATGACAACCCAGTTTTTTATGTTCAGTATGCGCACGCCAGAACCAAGCAGGTGGGCAACAATGCTGCCAGCCTAGAAGTTGATGACAGCGAGTTTGATCCGGGATTGCTAAGTCACCCAACCGAATCTGAACTTCTTGCCAAGCTCGCTCAGTTTCCAGCTGTGATGAGCCACGCAGCCCAGGAACGCTCTCCACACTTAGTGGCTAGATACCTCGAGGAAGTGGCTGGTAGCTACCATCGCTGGTATGACAATTGCAGAGTCACACCGCTTTCCGGCAATCCAGTTGAATCAATCCATCGAACCAGGCTTTGGCTGAACAATGCTGCTGCAGTTGTCTTGGCCAACGGTCTTGAGGTATTAGGCGTAAGCGCACCGGAGCGGATGTAGTGATGGACAATTCTTTAGCACCGAGCTGGTTAGTAAAGCCATCCGACATCAATGAACTTGACGGTAGCATCTGGCCAGACAATTTGGTTCGAGGTGAGGATGGCCATTGCCTAATCGGTGGGGTGGCTGTTGGTGACTTAGCTCAACAATTTGGCACACCACTTTACGTAGTTGATAAGAAAGACTTCTTCACCAGGGCAAACAAACTAATTCAAGCATTTGATGCAGCTGCGAAGCGTTACGGAACCAAGTCAAAAATTTACTACGCGGGCAAGGCGCTACTCACAACAGAAATTGTGCGCTGGGTGGATCAGCTCGGAATGTCTGTTGACACTTCGTCAAACGGTGAAATGGCAGTTGCTCTAGCCGGAGGTATTTCACCCGAGAGGATCGGTTTGCACGGCAACAATAAATCGCATAGTGAGATTGGTCGCGCGGTAACTTCTGGTATCGGTGTTGTTGTGATTGACAGTGAAATTGAGGTTGAACGTATTGCTTCGGCTGCTGGGGCTCAAGATCGAATTCAACCGGTTCGACTCAGAGTCAACAGTGGTGTCCACGCACACACCCACGAGTATTTAGCCACCGCAAGAGAAGACCAGAAATTTGGAATCGCAATAAGTGATGTTGCAAAAGTTGTTGAGATGATTAGATCACATAAGCATCTGCAATTTATGGGTTTGCACTCTCACATCGGTTCTCAGATTTTTGCAGTTGAAGGTTTTGTTGAGGCAGCAAGAAGACTGGTGCGTTTACACGCAGAGCTACTTTCAGGCGGCGAGATACCTGAGCTAAATCTTGGGGGCGGATTCGGTGTTGCCTATACTCCTGCGGATAAACCGATGCCAATCGAATTGGTAGCGGAAAAAATTATTTCCGCGGTTGCCGCTGAATGTGAAGCACTAGGAATCCCAATTCCAGTTCTTGCCTTCGAGCCAGGTAGATATATTGCGGGGCCTTCCGGCATCACGATTTATAACGTTGGCACTACTAAGGATGTTCTAGTCGGAGATCAAGGTGAAGTTCGAAAGTATGTCAGCATCGACGGCGGGATGAGCGATAACGCTCGACCAGCTCTTTACAAGGCCGACTATTCCGTTGCGCTGGTATCTCGAGGGTCAGAGCTTGACGCTTCGCTCGTTCGCGTTGTTGGTAAGCATTGCGAATCTGGTGACATTGTGGTTCGAGATGGATACTTACCGGAGGATATTTCACCAAATGACCTAGTGGCTGTGGCAACAACCGGTGCCTATTGTTACTCTCTGGCAAGTAATTACAACTACCTGCCTAGAGCGGCCATGGTGGCAGTAGCAGACGGTAAAGCAGAGCTTTTGGTGAGGGCGGAAACCGAACAGGATTTGTTGGCAAGGGATGCCAAGGTGAGCAAATGATTGAGTATCGCCCATTACGTATCGCCCTGCTGGGTGCCGGTTCGGTCGGATCCCAAGTTGCCAAAATTCTGCTTGAGAATAAACAAGAATTGGCCTTGCGCGTTGGTGCCGAACTGGAATTGGCAGGTGTTCTAGTTCGGGATAAGCAGTCTAAGCGCGACTATCAAATCCCGGAAAATCTTTTGACCACACAAGCCGAGCCACTTATTTTGGGTGCCGATATTGTGATCGAGGTAATGGGAGGGATCGAGCCAGCTAGGACCTACATTCTGCAAGCGCTTAATTCCGGCAGTGACGTGATTACCGCCAACAAAGCACTGCTGGCTAATAATGGTGAAGAACTTTTTGAAGCAGCTGAACAAGTTGGCGCGCAACTATATTTTGAGGCTGCGGTAGCCGGAGCAATCCCAATTATTCGTCCACTTCGGGAATCGCTTGCCGGTGACAAAGTTAAGCGAATCATGGGAATAGTCAACGGTTCAACAAACTTTATTCTCGATCGGATGGATTCGACTGGGTGCTCACTGGAGCAGGCCATGGCAGAGGCAACTAAACTCGGCTACCTTGAAGCCGATCCGAGCCTGGACATTGAAGGCTACGACGCCGCGCAAAAAGCAGCAATCCTCGCTTCTTTAGCGTTTCACACTGAAGTTCCAATCGATAGGGTTTATCGCGAAGGCATCAGCAAGATCACCAGTGAACAAATCGCAGCTGCAAAACGCGATGGCTATGTAATAAAGCTTTTAGCGATTTGTGAAAAAATTTCGGCAACTGAAAAAGAGTCCGAGGGAATATCAGTTCGTGTCTATCCGGCCATGATTCCGCTGGAACACCCACTGGCATCGGTTCGTGGTGCCTTCAACGCGGTCTTCGTTGAGGCAGAAGCGGCTGGGTCCTTGATGTTCTATGGATCTGGAGCCGGAGGTTTGCAAACTGCATCGGCGGTCATGGGAGATCTAGTTTCAGCTGCTAAGCGACATGTCGCTGGTGGACCAGGGCTAGCCGACTCAGCTCACGCCGACTTGGCGGTGCTACCGATTAGTCGAATCACAACCAGGTATCAGATCACTCTCGCAGTGTCAGACCAACCCGGTGTATTAGCACAGATTGCAAATATTTTTGCCGACCATGGAGTTTCGATTGAGACTGTTGAACAGTCGGCCAAGATGATTGAGGCGGAAACAACTGCATGGCTAGAAATCGGAACCCACCTTGCCACAGATTATTCTCTGGCAGCAGTGGTAAGTGCTCTGCAAGCCAGCAGTGCGGTTGAAGAAATCACCTCGGTGATTCGAGTCGAGGGAGAGTAGATGGCAAAGCTTTGGCAAGGCGTAATCGCCGAATACATTGATCGACTTGACATCGACAAGAGTACGCCGATTGTAACGCTGGGTGAAGGTGGAACCGCTTTAGTCCATGCCCCTGCCTTGGCAAGGTTAGTCGGAGCTGGGGAAGTGTGGTTGAAGGTTGAGGGCATGAACCCAACCGGTTCGTTCAAAGACCGCGGTATGACCATGGCGGTAACCAAGGCAGTCGCCCACGGCGCTAAGGCGGTAATCTGCGCATCAACCGGTAATACTTCCGCAAGCGCTGCAGCCTATGCGGCAAAGGCTGGGATTAAATCCGTCGTGCTGATCCCCGAAGGAAAAATCACTCTGGGCAAGTTAGCTCAGGCCATTGCTCACAAAGCCGAGATTCTCCAAGTTCAGGGTAACTTTGATGACTGCCTCGTTCTAGCTCGTGACTTAAGTGAGCACTATGCGGTTCACTTGGTCAACTCAGTTAATCCTGATCGACTCGAGGGGCAGAAAACCGCCAGTTTCGAAGTTTTCGATGCGCTGGGATTTGCTCCTGACTACCACGTGATGCCGGTTGGCAATGCTGGAAACTACTCGGCATATTTCAAGGGCTATCTTGAATTACAGCAGGCTGGTCAGATTAAGAACTTGCCAAGGCAGCTGGGTTTCCAGGCTGAAGGTGCAGCTCCGTTTATTGCTGGACATCCGATTGCCAAACCCGAAACCATCGCCACTGCAATTAGAATTGGCAACCCAGCATCTTGGGATCTTGCCATCAACGCGCAAAAGGTTTCTGGCGGAGAGTTTGATTTTGTAACTGATCGGGAAATTCTTTGGATGCATCGCTGGCTTTCAAATGAAGTTGGGGTTTTTGTTGAACCTTCTTCAGCAACTGGCGCTGCTGGCCTCTATAAGTTTTCTAAGTTAGGCAAAGTTGATTCCAAATCAAAGATCGTTATAACGGTAACTGGGCACGGCCTAAAGGATGTCGGTTGGGCACTCAAGGATGAAGCTGGTAATGAAGTTCAACCAACTTCATGCTCCAAGGATGCTGCCGAGGTTGCCGAATTGCTCGGGTTGGAGCGAATCAAATGAGATTCGAAGAAGCCAATGCAATTATCGGTCGCAAGATAGTAGTTAAAGTGCCTGCGACTTCAGCAAACCTTGGGCCTGGTTTTGACACATTGGGTCTGGCACTGTCTTTTTATGACGAACTTGAAGTTGAGGCAGTAGATGCACCCGACATCCAGGTAAAGGTTTTGGGTGAAGGCGAAGGTGAAGTCTCTACCGGCGAGCAGAATCTAATTGTTAAGGCAATCGTTTATACCTTTGAGCAATTGCGCCTTCCGCTACCTGGGCTGCGCTTGGTTGCCCATAACTACATCCCGCACGGCAGGGGGATGGGATCTTCAGGTGCTGCAGTTGTCGCCGGAATCATGGCCGCTAAAGGTTTGCTTGAGGGGATTGTTGAGATCAGCTCAAATAAACTTCTCGAACTAGCAACGGAGTTGGAAGGTCATCCAGACAACGTGGCACCTGCGCTCTTTGGTGGACTGAACATCGCCTGGCAGGACGAGGATGGGCCAAAACACAAAAAGCTTTATGTTCACCGAGGAGTTTCACCTCTCGTGCTGGTTCCGAAAAACAAAATGTCTACCGAATTGGCCAGAAGCCTGCAACCAGATTCGGTGCCCCACGATGATGCTGTTTTCAACGTGTCGAGATCGGCCCTGTTGATTGCGGCTCTCACTCAGTCGCCAGAGCTTCTTTTGGCAGCTACGGAAGACAGATTGCACCAGAACTACCGAGCAGCCGCCATGCCCGAAACTGAGGCTTTGATAGCCAAATTACGTGAATCTGGACATGCCGCGGTGGTTTCAGGTGCTGGCCCCTCCGTGCTGGTTTTATCGAGTGATCCCGCTTCGCGCCTAGAAGCGGCAAGATTGGCAGCTCAAAACTTCCCACAATGGCGGCCGTTATTGTTGGCGGTTGATTTCAAAGGTGCTACAGTTATTCAGTACCGCTAGTTCATAGCAATTTGGTACTAAATCCCGTAAAAGATTTACGGATAGAGCACGGCTAGGGCCGTGCATCAGGGCAATCCACCTCAAAGTATGAAACCGATTGCCATACAAGAAAGAGCAAAACTACATGGATGAAGTCCAAAACGAAAACGCACCTAAGCGATCGAGACGCGTAAGCGCGACTCCGGAAGTTGCTGAGGCAGGCGAACCAAAGAAGACAACTCGTACGCGTAAGACCAGTGAGGCGGCGGAAGTTGTGTCAGCAGAACCTAAGGTAGAAAAGACTGCCGAGGTAGCTGAAGAACAAAAATCAGAACGTCCACAGCGCGAATACGACAGTGAACGACCAGAGCGTCAAGGCGGTAACCGCAATCGCAGTCGTAACCGTAACCGTAATGATCGTTTCCGCGATCGCAACCGCAACCGTAACGAACGTGATGATGCCGAACCAGAGATCTCTCCTGACGATGTATTAATTCCGGTTGCCGGAATCTTGGACATCCTGGATAACTACGCATTCGTTCGCACCAGCGGCTATCTGGCTGGACCAAATGACGTTTATGTTTCACTCGGTCAGGTTAAGAAGTACTCAATGCGCAAAGGTGATGCCGTTATCGGTGCCATTCGCCAACCGCGCGAAGGGGAGAACCAGGGTCGACAGAAATTTAACGCTCTTGTCCGAGTTGATTCAATCAACGGGCAAACTCCTGAAGCAGCTGCCGGTCGCGTTGAATTTGGAAAACTAACCCCGCTCTACCCACAGACCAGACTTCGTCTCGAGACTGAGCCAACTAAGTTGAGCACCAGAATCATCGACCTAGTTGCACCGATTGGTAAGGGCCAGCGCGGACTAATTGTTTCGCCACCTAAGGCTGGTAAGACTTTGGTCCTTCAGGCAATTGCAAACTCAATCTCGGCAAACAATCCTGAAGTTCACCTGATGGTTGTGCTAGTGGATGAGCGCCCTGAGGAAGTTACCGACATGCAGCGCACAGTCAAGGGTGAGGTAATTGCCTCTACCTTCGATCGTCCAGCTGAGGACCACACTACGGTTGCCGAACTGGCTATCGAGCGGGCAAAGCGCTTGGTTGAGATGGGGCATGACGTTGTTGTGCTACTTGACTCGATTACTCGCTTGGGTCGCGCCTATAACCTGTCGGCTCCGGCTTCCGGCCGTATTCTTTCCGGTGGTGTTGATTCCTCAGCACTATACCCACCAAAGCGCTTTTTCGGTGCGGCCAGAAACATTGAGGATGGTGGATCGCTAACTATCTTGGCTACTGCTCTGGTTGAGACCGGATCAAAGATGGATGAGGTTATCTTCGAAGAGTTCAAGGGAACTGGAAACATGGAACTTCGACTATCTCGTTCACTTGCTGATAAGCGCATCTTCCCTGCAGTTGATGTCAACGCCTCTGGAACTAGACGTGAAGAGATGTTGATGAGTCCAGATGAAACCAAGATTGTCTGGAAGTTACGTCGTGCACTTGCCGGTCTAGAGCAACAGCAGGCACTGGAACTGGTATTGAACCGACTGAAGGAAACCAAGAGCAACGTTGAGTTTCTAATGATGGTGCAGAAGTCAATGCCAGTCCCGCAGGGATCTGACGGAGAATAATGCTAGCTTCAGTCCAGGCTTTGCTGGCTGAGCATGCGCAACTGCAAAGTCAACTATCCGACGCATCGGTGCACGCTAACCCTACTTTGGCTAAGAAACTAAATCGAAGATATGCCGAACTAAACGCGATTGTCGCTGCATATAACAGTGTGAACAGTTTGCAAGAGGACCTGTCTGCCGCCAAAGAAATGGCTAAAGAAGATGAAGAGTTTGCGGCAGAGATTCCTTCGCTAGAGGAAAAGCTGCACGATGCAAACGAAAAACTTCGTCGACTGCTGATTCCTAGAGATCCAGATGATGGTAGAGACGTCATCATGGAAATTAAGGCCGGTGAAGGTGGTGCTGAATCGGCCCTGTTTGCCGCCGATCTTCTGAGAATGTATATCCAATACGCCAACTCCAAGGGTTGGAAGACAGAGATTCTAGATAAGAACGAGTCTGATCTGGGTGGCTACAAAGACGTTCAATTGGCAATCAAAGGAAACTCCTCCGACCCAGCCGATGGAGTTTGGGCACACTTGAAATATGAAGGTGGAGTTCACCGCGTTCAGCGCGTTCCGGTTACTGAAACCCAAGGTCGAATTCACACCTCGGCTGCTGGTGTTTTAGTGTTCCCAGAGGTTGATGAGCCTGAAGAAGTTGAGATTAGTCCGAATGATATCCGTATCGATGTATTTCGTTCTTCAGGCCCAGGTGGGCAATCGGTAAACACAACCGACTCGGCGGTAAGAATCACACACCTGCCAACCGGAATTGTTGTCTCGATGCAGAACGAAAAGTCCCAACTGCAAAACCGTGAAGCAGCGATGCGTGTTTTGAGAGCTAGATTGCTAGCTGCCCAGCAGGAGGCAATTGATGCCGAGCAGAGCGCGGCGAGAAAATCACAGGTCAGAACAGTTGACCGTAGCGAAAGAATTAGAACCTACAACTTCCCGGAAAACCGTATTGCCGATCACCGAACCGGCTACAAGGCATACAACCTTGATCAGGTAATGGACGGAGCCCTTGAGCCGGTTGTCCAATCGGCAATTAGCGCAGATGAAGAGGCTAGGCTTGCCGCTCTCGGAGAAGCCAGCTAATGAAAATCCAGGAACTTCTGGCAACAACTGTTGAGAAGTTTTCCAAAGCAGGTATTGAATCAGCCAAGGCTGATGCTGAAATACTTCTCGCCTATGTCCTCGGCCTTAGCCGCGGAGAACTACTTTCTAGAGCAATCACTGATGGCGAAATATCTGTTGCCGATAGACATTCTTTTGAGCAGCTAGCACTTAGGCGAGCACAAAGGGAACCCCTGCAACATTTGACTGGCAGAGCAGCTTTTCGAAGCCTGGAATTGATTGTCGGACCTGGGGTGTTCGTGCCAAGGTTTGAAACCGAGACTGTGGTGGAAAAAGCCATCGCGGAACTTCGAAATCTAAATGTTGCGGAACCGATCGTGGTTGATTTAGCAACCGGCTCCGGAGCAATCGCAATCTCACTGGCAGTTGAAATTCCAACAGCTAAAGTTTTTGCCGTTGAGTTGAGTGAAGAAGCCTTGGTTTATACCAGGCAGAATTTTGCCAACTATGCTCCCGAGGCAGTGTTGGTGCAGGGAGATTTATCTCAGGCATTCTCAGAATTGAACGGCAAGGTAGATTTGCTAATTTCTAACCCACCCTATATCCCAAACGAAATGATTCCGATCTACCCAGAAGTGCATCTTCATGATCCAAAACTGGCTCTATACGGTGGGGTTGATGGGCTAGATATTGTTCGAAAGGTTGACCAGCGAGCAAGGGAATTGGTCCGGCCAGGTGGGAAACTAGTAATAGAGCATGCTGACATGCAGGGCAGCCAAGTGCGACAAATCTTGGTTGATTCTGGTTGGCAGAATGTTTACACCGGCAAAGATTTAGCGGGGCGTGACCGTATGGTCATTGCCACCAGGTAAAGGACGAGGTATGCAAAAGGTTTTTGATTGTGCGATCGATACCGATCTACTAACTGGTATGCGTTTAGCAAAAGTTGCCTTGGGAAGAACCGAATTGGCAGTGATTCCTACCGATACCGTTTATGGGATTGCAGCTAATGCTTTTTCTCCAGAGGCTGTTCAAGCACTTTTGGATGCCAAGGGTCGAGGCAGACAGTCTCCACCTCCGGTATTGGTATCTGGTTTGAATCAAGCCAGAGCGCTAGTCGAGTCGATTCCAGATGCAGCTGTAAAACTCGCTGAAACTTTTTGGCCCGGCGCACTCACCATGATTTTCAAAGCACAGCCTTCGATCGATTGGGATTTGGGTGAGACTAAAGGCACAGTGGCACTTCGAGTTCCAGACCACAAAATTGCACTGGCCTTAATTGAAGAGACCGGTCCGCTTGCCGTGTCCAGCGCTAATCTGACTGGGCAACCAGCTGCCACAACCTGCCAGCAAGCCTTTGATTACCTGAAAGATTCGGTTGAGGTTTTCCTTGATGCAGGAACCAGCCCCAAGGGTGAAGCTTCAACGATTATCGACATGACCAATTTGGTTGACAGTTATGACAAAGATGGGAATCTTTCAACGAGCGGGACAGTAAAGATTGTTCGTCGTGGTGCACTAAGCGAGGCAAAAATCCGCTCCGTTATTGGCGATCTGTTAGAGGCGAAAGCCGAGTAATTGAGAGCCTATTTACTTCTGATGGCGGTCGCCGGTGTGGTGACCTACTTAGCCACATTCCTGGTTAGAAAACTTGCGGCAAAATACGACATTTATCCCAAGGCCATCAGATCTAGAGATATGCATAGCCGACCAACGCCACGTATCGGTGGCGTCGCCATGTTCCTTGGTTTCGTCGCATCGCTTTTGATCGCAGCGCCAATTGGTTGGTTTGACGTGGTATTTAGCGACCCGACGCCGATCATCGCAATTTCTGTAGCCGCGTTGATAATCACCGCAGTGGGTTTCCTGGACGACATTTATGACTTGGACTGGACCTTGAAACTTGCCGGCCAGTTTATCGCTGCGGCCGTATTGGCTTGGAATGGTGTCCAAATTGTTTCGCTACCTATTTTCGGAATAACGGTAGGTTCGTTCGGTGTTTCATTCGTAGTTACCGTTTTCTTGGCAGTGCTAATCATGAATGCGGTGAACTTTATCGATGGCCTCGACGGATTGGTTGCTGGAGTAGTGCTGATTGGAACAGCGGTATTTTTCGTCTACTCATATCTACTAGCTCAAGAAGTATCGCCTACCAACTACTTCAACCTTGCCAGCATGCTTTCGGCAATTGTGATTGGAATGTGTCTCGGATTCCTGCCACACAACTGGCACGTCGCAAAGATTTTTATGGGTGACGGTGGCGCACTTCTTCTTGGACTGCTGATGACCACATCCGCACTTACTGTTACCGGTCAGATTGATCCAGCTTCAATAAAGCGAACCGACTTAGTGCCAGCCATTCTTCCGCTGATCTTGCCAATATCGATTCTGCTTCTGCCACTGCTTGATTTTGTCTTGGCAGTGTTACGAAGGCTTGCTGCAGGAAAGTCACCGTTTGCCGCAGATCGTCTTCATCTGCACCACCGATTGCAAGACTTTGGTCACTCTCACCTAGGCTCAGTATTGGTTTTCTACTTTTGGAGTGCATCGGTCTCAGTAAGTTGCCTTTTGCTGTTTCTCACCGACTTGATTTGGGTAGTACTTTTCGCGGTTGTTTCAATATCAGCTTCATTGCTCTACACCATTTGGCCGGCCCTGGCCAAAGCCAAGCAGAGAAAGGTCAGTTCCAATGTTTGATGACGTCAAAAGTGTGATGTTGCGAGTTACTAGGCTCGGAGCCTTGCTGGTTGCAATTATTGCCGCAGTTGGTTCTATGGTCGGTTTCTTTGTGGCAGGTAGTTCTGGAGTATTTGCCGCTTGGGCAGGCTCCCTAGCCGCCTTTGCCTTTACTGGGCTGACAGTCTTGAGTGTGCTATTTGGATCCAAGATGAAAATAGGCGGATTGCTGGGTATGGTCCTGGGCGGCTGGCTCATCAAAATGGTGCTATTTTTGGCTTTCTTTAGTTATCTAAATCAAGCTGACTGGTTAATTAGCCAAGCCAGGCCAGTGGTGTTCTTTACGGTGGTCGCAGCGGTTGTTGCCGGGCTGGTTTTAGATACCTGGGTGGTGAATAAGGCGAGGTTATCCCCAGAGGTAAAACTGCCGTAGATTTCTCAAAATTTACCTAGTTTGGGCAATTTCGGGGGATTTCATGCTGGTAACATTTAGGTATCGCTTGCACAATAGTTGCAACGAAAAAGCACTGTAAATCGCCGCAAGGCTAAACCTTGCCCCGAAACAGGAGACCAAGCTGTTCGCTCATACGTTGTCGCTGCTTAACACAGTGGTTAAGCCAGTCACCGAAGGTGAAGGTGGCTTCGTCGCTCCATCAATCGAAGAGTTCTATCCTGAAGTAATTTTCTTTGAGGGCACTTGGTTCGAAATTAACCGAATCATGCTGATTCGTTTCCTAGTACTTACCCTGCTCATCGTCCTTTTCACAATGTGGTCTAACCGTTTTAGAAAGAGCGTTGCCACAAGTCAGTATGTTCCGAGCCGATTCCAAATGTTTGGCGAAATTGCGCTGAACTTTGTTCGTAAATCTATTGCTCATGAACAGCTGGGGGAGAAAGATGGCGATCGATTCCTGCCATTATTGACCACGATTTTCTTCATTGTGCTAGGAATGAACATCACCGGTATTGTGCCTGGACTAAATATTGCTGGAACTTCGGTAATTGGCTTGCCACTGGTTTTGGCCGCAGCAGCTTATGTGACTTTTATTTACGCTGGAGTTAAAAAGCATGGGTTGCACTTTTTCAAGAACGCTCTATTCCCTTCAGGCGTTCCACCAGCATTTTATGTTTTAGTTACCCCAATCGAGTTGCTATCAACTTTCATTCTTCGCCCGGTCACTCTCGCTCTTCGTCTCATGATGAACATGATTGCCGGCCACCTTCTGCTGGTGCTCTGCTTTACAGCGACCCAGTTCTTCTTCTTCAATTCCGAAGGTTTGTTTAAGCTGATGGGAATTGGAACATTTACTTTTGGGTTTGTCTTCACACTCTTTGAGATGTTGGTGGCATTCCTACAGGCTTACGTATTCACCCTACTGACGACCGTATACATTCAACTGTCGTTGGCGGATGAACACTAAGAACTAAGGGCTAACAACCGTTAGCTTTCAACATGGAAGGAAAATAAAGTGCAGATCGTTCACTTAGCAGCAGAAGCTGCAACTCAGGTATCACAGATTAGCGGTAACCTCGGCGTAATTGGCTACGGCCTTGCAGCCATCGGCCCTGGCATCGGTGTAGGTCTAGTTGTTTCTAAGACCATCGAGTCAATTGCTCGCCAGCCAGAACTTGCTAGCCGTCTTCAGGTAACCATGTGGCTTGGTATTGCATTTACCGAGGCTCTAGCCCTGATTGGTCTAGCTACCCCGTTCATCTTCACCGCATAGGCTGAAAAACTTAAATGACTATAGGAATCTACGAAATCGCTCGTGCCTCGGGTTCTGCGAACCCGTTGTTGCCAGCACCTGCTGACATTATTTGGTCAGCAGTAGTGTTTTCGATTCTGCTGGTCTTCTTCTGGTTCAAGGTTCTTCCAAGCTTCAAAAAGAACATCGATGCAAGGACAGCGGCCATCGAGGGCCGTCTAGCCGAGGCAGAGAAAGCTCAAGCTGAAGCTGCACAAAAGACTGCAAACATCGAAGCCGAGCAGGCAGCTGCTCGAGCCGAGCGTGCAGAAACTATTAGCAAGGCAATCGCCGAGGCATCAGTTATCAAGGATGAGATCATCGTTAAGGCGCATGCCGAAGCTGATGCATATCTTGAAAATGCCAAGAAGCAGATTGAAGCTGAACGTCAAGCGGCTATCATTTCGCTGCGAACCGAAGTCGGTGCGCTGGCTCTTGATCTTGCAAGTGCAGTTGTCAAGCAGAACCTTAAGGACGACAAGAACTCAGCAGGAATTGTTGATGACTTCTTGGGTGATCTCCAAAAGGATGGCAAGAACTAGCAATGGCATCTTCAACTCGTCAGGCACTAGCCCAAGCAAAGGTAGAGGTTACTCCTTACCTGAGCGGTGGGCTGGAATTTGCCACTGACCTTTTCCGTATCGCTGACGCAATCGCGGGCAATGCCCAGTTGCGCGGCATCCTGTCGGACCCTTCCACCGACAGTGCTGCCAAGAACGCTCTGCTTGAGCGAGTCTTTGCTGGAAAAGTTAGTGGACCGGCCATCGAGTTTCTAAAGATGTTTGTCGCAAAGCGCTTCTCCAAGGGAATCGATCTAGTGGTCGGCCTTGAGCAACTAGGAGTCTATGCTGCGGCTGCGAGTAACAGTGCTGAAGTTGATAAGGTCCTGGCCGAGCTGTTTGCTTTTGGCAATGTGGTATCGGCAGACCGTGAACTTCAGTTTGCGCTGAGCAGCAAGAGTGCGCCGACCGAAGCAAAACTAAACCTTGTTCAAACGCTTCTGGCTGATCGAGTTACCCCAGTAACAAAGTCACTTATTGTCCAGGCCGTTAGTGGAGCCAGAGGCAGAAAAGTTGGCACCGTTTTGGAGCAGTTTGCCAAACAGGTTGCCGCCTTTGGTAGGTCTCTAGTTGCAAATGTTACGGTCGCCAATGAGCTTAGCCAGCAGCAGATCGAAGAACTGACTCAAAACCTAGCTAAGAGCTACGGCGAGTCAATCAAGTTGAATGTTGAAGTAGATCCAAGCATCATCGGCGGAATCGTTGTTGAAGTTGCTGGAGAAATTATTGATGGTAGCGTCGCTAACCGTCTGAACAACCTAAAGCAGCAGTTGGTTCAAGCCGCTGCGAGTGTAAACCGAAGCTAACGCTTCTAAAACAGAAGGAACTAGAAAATGGCAGATCTAAGCATCAGTCCGAATGAGATTCGCGATGCACTGAAAGACT